>CAIMOR010000415.1 GCA_903843125.1 uncultured Rhodospirillales bacterium | reverse complement strand
GCGCCAGGAATTGCGCGCGCTGGGGCTGCTGTAGCCGGGGCCGGCGCCCAAAGGGCTTTCCCAACGGCGGCCGACGGGGTAAGAGGCGAGCGTTGGACCCGTAGCTCAGCTGGATAGAGCGTTGCCCTCCGAAGGCAAAGGTCGCACGTTCGAATCGTGTCGGGTCCGCCAATCCCATCAGTGAGTTGCGCAGCCTCGGGGCAGCGGGCCGCGCCGGCGCGGGACCTGCCCGCGCCGGGCGACGTTTCGCCGCCCCAGCCTATTCCGCCGCGGCCAGGGCGGCGCTGGGGCCGCGCTGCAGCTGCTCGCGCAGCCTGCCGCGGTCCAGCTCACCCTCCCAGGCGCTGACCGCCACGCAGGCCACGCCATTGCCCACCAGGTTGGTCAGGGCGCGGCATTCGCTCATGAACTTGTCCACGCCCAGCAGCACCGCCAGCGCGGCGATGGGGATGTCGGGGATGACCGAGAGCGTGGCCGCCAGGGTGACGAAGCCGGCGCCGGTGACGCCCGAGGCACCCTTGGAGGTCAGCATCGCCACCAGCAGGATCATGCCCTCCTGCTGCCAGGTCAGGTCCGTGTTGGTGGCATAGGCCAGGAACATGGTCGACAGCGTCATGTAGATGTTGGTGCCATCGAGGTTGAAGCTGTAGCCCAACGGCACGGTCAGCCCCACCACCTGCGGCGAGCACCCCAGGCTTTCGCACTTGCGCATGATCTGCGGCAGCACGCTCTCGGAGGAGGAGGTGCCGAGCACGATCAGCAGCTCCTCGCGGATGTAGTTGACGAAGCGGAAGATCGAGAAGCCGCAGCAGGCCGCGATGGTGCCGAGCACGACCACGACGAAGGCGATGGAGGTGAGGTAGAAGGTGCCCACCAGTTCCGCCAGCTTGACGATGCTGCCGAGGCCATAGGCGCCGATGGTGAAGGCCATGGCGCCAAAGGCGCCGAGCGGAGCGAACTTCACCACGATCCGCACCACCCCGAAGAAGATCTCCGCCAGCCGGTCCACCGCATGGGCGGCCGGGGTGCGCGCCTTGTCCGGCAGGGCGTTGATGGCGAAGCCGGTGATGACCGCGACGAACAGCACCTGCAGCAGGTCGCCGTTCACGAAGGCGCCCATGAAGCTGTCGGGGATGATGGCCATCAGGTGGCCCACCACGCTGTCGCCCTGGGCGCGCTGGGCGTAGGACTGCACCGCGCGGGCATCCAGCGTGGCGACGTCGATGTTGAAGCCGCGGCCGGTCTGCAGCACATCGGCCACCAGTAGGCCGAGGCCGAGCGCGAAGGTGGACACCACCTCGAAGTAGACCAATGCCTTGATGCCGACGCGGCCGACCGAGGAGGCGTCCCGCACGCTGGCGATGCCATGCACCACCGTGAGGAAGACCACCGGCGCGATCACCAGCTTGATCAGCTTCACGAAGGTGTCGCCCAGCGGCTTGAAGGCGGCGGCGGTGGCCGGGTAGTAGGCACCCAGCGCCACGCCGGCCACGATGGCGATCAATACCTGCACATAAAGCAGCGAGAACATCCGTTTCATCGACTATCCCCTGATTCCCGGCCGGTTGGTGGGTCCCGACCTGACAAAGCCATTCCTGTTTCCGGCAGCGATCCTGTCCGGCATGCCGCCAACGCGCGGCGCCGACACCTGGCAGCAGCATCGCCCAGGCTTATGGGCCATTGCGTCCGGCCGCAACCGGCAGGTTTGCGCGGCTGCGACATCGCCGGCGGAAACCCGGGCGCGGAACGCCGCTATTCCAGCCCCAGCAGCCCGTAGATGCGGCGGACATAGCCGCCGAAAGCCTCGGTGGTCTTGATGTCCAGCCCGCGTTCCACCGGCAGGTCGATCTCGAAGGTGTCCGCCATGCGGGCCGGCCCGGCGGTCAGCACGGCGCAGCTGCTGCCGAGGAACACGGCTTCCTGAATGGAATGGGTGACGAAGACGATGGTCTTGCCGCTGTCGCGCCAGATGCGGCGCATCTCCAGGTTCATGCGCTCGCGGGTCAGCGCGTCCAGCGCGCCGAACGGCTCGTCCATCAGGATCAGCTTGGGGTCGTGCAGCAGGGCGCGGGCAATGGCGGCGCGCTGCTGCATGCCACCGGAAAGCTCGTAGGGGTAGCGGTCCTCGCAGCCGTGCAGGCCGACCAGCTCCAGCAGGCAGCGGGCGCGGGCGCGGGCGGCGCGGCGCGGCAGGCCGAGGATGTCGGCCGGCAGCATCACGTTGTCGAGGATGGTGCGCCACTTCAGCAGCAGCGCCTGCTGGAACACCATGCCCACGTCGTGGCCGGGCACGAAGCCGCTGGCGGCATTGCCGATCCGCACCTCGCCGGCATCGGCCTGGTGCAGCCCGGCCAGGATCTTCAGCACGGTGGTCTTGCCGCAGCCGGAAGGCCCGACCAGCGCCACCATGCTGCCCTCCGCCACGTCGAGCGTGACGTTGGACACGGCGGTCACCCGGCGGCCGCCGCTGCGGTACACCTTGGCGACGTCGCGCAGGCGGATCAGCGGCTCGGCACCCATGCCGCTACCTCCGTGCATCGCGCGGCACCAGCGCCAGCTCCAGCAGCAGCACCGCCAGGTACAGGGCCATGCCGAGCAGGGTCAGCAGCAGCACCGCCATGAACATCGCCGGGGTATCCAGCGAGGACTGCACCTGGATCATCAGGTAGGCCAGCCCGCGGTCGGAGGCGATGAACTCGCCGACCACCGCGCCGGCCACCGCCAGCACCGCGCCCACCTTCATGCCCGAGAGGATGAAGGGCAGCGACCCCGGCAGCTGGATGGTGCGGAACACCGCCCAGCGCGACCCGCGCAGCGAGCGCACCAGGTCCAGCAGGTCGGGCTCCACCTCGCGCAGGCCGCGCAGCGTGGTGAGCAGGATGGGAAACACGCACAGGCTGAAGGTGATCAGCATGTTGGTGCGCAGCCCGTAGCTGAACCAGGTGATGACCAGCGGCCCCAGCGCCACCTTCGGCACCATGTTCAGCGTGACCAGCACCGGGAACACGGCGACCGTCAGCAGCCGCGACCAGGAGAACAGCAGCGCCAGCACCACGCCGCCCACCACCGCCAGCAGGTAGCCGCCGACGATCTCGGCCGCGGTGACCCAGGTGTTGTCCGCCCAGGCGTAGTTCTGCTTGGCCAGCGTGACGATGATGTCGGTGGGTGCCGGCAGCACCACGGCCGGCAGGCCGGAGGCGCGCACGCCGAACTGCCAGGCCAGCACCAGGCCCACATGCACCACCAGGATGGCCAGCCAGCGCCAGGCGGTGCGCCGCCGCTCCTCGCGCCGCTGCAGCGCGGCTTCGGCAGCATCCGCACCGCCCGGGGGCGCGGGCGGCGACGTGGGACCAGGGGCATCCGGCATGCGAATGAGGCTATCAATCAAGCCGGTGCTTGGATAGCCTTTCGGCCTTGGCGCCAGGGTACTGCAAGCGCAACGCCTGAGGCGCAACTGCAGCGGGAGACGAGCATGCTGGTGCACAGGCGGGCAACGCATCGGGTGGTGTTGGGCGGCCTGCTGGCGGCGCCCTGGCTGACGCCGCGCACGGCCCGGGCGGCGGAGCCGCTCTCCCTGGTGCTGAACTGGACCCCGACGGCGGATCACGCGCCGTACTACTACGCCAAGGCGAAGGGTTGGTACGCCGAGGCCGGCATCGACCTGACCATCGAGGTGGGCCGCGGCTCGGCCGCCTCGGCGCAGCGGGTGGCCGCCGGCGCGGCGCAGCTCGGCATCGTGGACATGGCCACCGGGCTGCTGGCGCGCAGCAAGGGCGCCAACATCGTCGCGCTGATGGCGGTATACGCCAACTCGCCGCAGACCTTCTATTGGCTGAAGCCCAGCGGCATCACCGGGCCGAAGGATTTCCCCGGCCATTCCATCGGCAACCCGCCGGGCGACGCGGCGCGGGCGATGTGGCCGGCCTTCGCCCGCAAGGTCGGCATCGACCCCACCTCCGTGCGGTTCGTGAACATCGCGCCGACGGCGAAGATCCAGTCGCTGCGCGCCGGCGCCATCGACATCACCAGCGACTTCTACAACGAGCACGACCTGAAGGTGCAGGAGTTCGGCGACCAGCTGAAGTTCCTGATGTGGCGCGACATCGGCCTGAACACCTACGGCAATTCGGTCTTCGCCAACGGTGACGTGCTGGCGCAGAAGCCGCAGCTGGTGGGCGATTTCGTCCGCGTCTCGCAGCGCGCCTTCGCCGCCTGCGTGGCCGATATCCGCCCCGGCCTGGCGGCGCTGCTGGCGGCCGTCTCGGGCCTCAGCGAGGCCAATCAGCTGCACCAGTGGGAGCGGATCAAGGAGCTGATGCGCGACCCGACCACGGTGCAGGTGGCGCTGGGCGCCTACAACCCGGACCGCGTGGCGGCCGATGTGGAGCTGCTGCGCGCCTATCTGCCGGAGATGCAGCCCATGCCGGTGGAGCAGAGCTACAGCAACCGGTTCCTGGACCACGCCATCCGCATGACGGCGGCCTGAAGCGGGCCGACCAGCCGGCGGTGCACGCGCATCACCTCAGCCGGCCAGCGCACCCAGCAGGCGGCCCTGCGTCACCTTCGCCCATACGCCGAGGCGCCAGAGCCGGTGCAGCGGAATCGGGCGGATCGGCGTTACCGGCAGGTCCAGTTCGGTGGCGGGGCGGCCCAGCGCGAAGGCGGCCAGCTGCGCACCCATCGCCGTGGCCATGGCCACGCCGCGGCCATTGTAGCCCAGGCCGGCCAGCAGCCCGGGCGCGGGTTGGTGCAGGTGCGGGTAGTGGTCTGGCGTCATCGCCAGCTGGCCGTTCCAGCCATGGGTCCAGCGCACGCCCCGCACCGCCGGCCATAGCGTCTCGGCGTAGTCGATCAGGTAGCGCACCGGGTGGTGGTCCCGGATCGGGCGCTGCGGCCCGCGCCCACCCATCAGCAGGCGATTGTCCCGGTCGACGCGGTAGTACACCGTGACCGGGCCGATTTCGTACAGCGAGGCGCGCAGCGGCATGACTTGGCGCGCCACCGCGTCGCTGAGCGGTTCGGTCGCGGCCATGGAGCTGAACACCGGCACCACGCTCTCCCGCAGCCCGGGCCAGAGCCGGCCGGTATAGCCATTGGTGGCCAGGACCACTTTTTGCGCGCGCAGCGTGCCCGCGGCGGTGCGCAGGTGCCAGCCGGGGCTGTCCGGTTGCAGTGCCAGTACTGCGCTGCCGCCATGGATGCGCGCCCCCGCCTGCGCCGCCGCCCGCGCCAGCCCGCGGGCGTAGGACAGCGGGTTGAGGTTGCCGCCGCGCCGGTCCAGCAGCGCGCCGACATAGCGGGTCGTGCCGGTCAGGGCCGCGGCTTCCTCGCCGAGCAGCAGCTGCACCGGCATGGCGCGGCGCAGGCATTGCTCGGCGGTGCTGCGCAGGCTGGCCAGGTCGGCCTTGGTGATGGCGGCGCGGAGGGTGCCTTCCTGCCGCGCCTCGCAGGGGATCTGGTGGCGACGGATCAGCTCGAACACCGCATCGGGCGCGCCGTAGGAGAGGCGGATCATGCGGCCGCCGAGCTCGGCGCCGAAGTCGCGCTCCACCTGGTCGGGGTCCAGCTTCAGGCCAGGGTTCACCTGCCCGCCATTGCGACCGGAGGCACCCCAGCCGGGTTCGCCGGCTTCCAGCAGGGTGACCGTGGCGCCTTGCTCGGCCAGGTGCAGCGCGGCCGAAAGGCCGGTGAAGCCGCCGCCCACCACCGCCACGTCGCAGGTCGCGTCGCCGGCGAAGGGCGGCGTCGGATGCGCCGGGATGGCGGTTTCGGCATAGAGGCTGGGCGGAAGGGGCAGGGACATCGGGGCTATCCCAGGGGTTGCAGTACGCGGCGCAGGAAGTCCTGCGTGCGGGGCTCGCGCGGGGCGCCCAGCACCGCGGCGGCGGCGCCTGCCTCCACCACGCGGCCGGCGTCCATGAACACCACGCGGTCGGCCACTTCGCGCGCGAAGCTCATCTCGTGCGTCACTACCATCATGGTCATGCCGTCGCGCGCCAGGTCGCGCATCACCGCCAGCACCTCGCCCACCAGCTCGGGGTCCAGCGCGCTGGTCGGTTCGTCGAACAGCACGGCGCGCGGGCGCATGGCCAGCGCACGCGCGATCGCGACGCGCTGCTGCTGGCCGCCGGAAAGCTCGCTCGGCCAGGCGCCTTCGCGCCCCGCCAGCCCGACGCGGGCCAGCAGCGCGCGGCCATGCGCCTCGGCGCTGGCGCGGGCCTCGCCAAGTGCGAAGATCGGGGCCTCGATGATGTTGCCGAGCGCGGTGCGATGCGGGAACAGGTTGAAGCGCTGGAACACCATGCTGACCTGCCGCCGCACCGCGCGGATTTCTGGCCTGGTGCGGTCCACCTGCTGGCCGGCGACGCGCACGGTGCCGCCCTGGTAGCCTTCCAGCCCGTTCACGCAGCGCAGCAGCGTGGACTTGCCGGAGCCGGAGGGGCCGATGACGCAGACCACCTCGCCTTCGTCCACCCGCATGGTGATGCCGTTGAGCACCTGGTTGGCGCCGAAGGATTTCTGCAGGTTGTCGATCTCGATCATCGCCGGCCGAACCGCTTTTCAAGCCGTGCCACCAGCAGGATCAGCGGGATGCTGAGGCAGAGGTAGAGCAGCGCCGCGAGGGTGAAGACCTCCTGGTTCTTGAAGGTGGAGGAGGCGATGAGGCGCGACTGCGTGCTGATCTCGGCGACCGTGATGACGCTGGCCTGCGAACTGTCCTTCAGCAGCATGATCAGGTTGTTGCCGAAGGGCGGCAGCACGATCCGCACCGCCTGCGGCAGCACCACGCGCGTGAGGATGCGCAAGCGGCTGAGGCCGAGGCTCTCGGCGGCCTCGATGGTGCCGTGGTCCACCGCCAGGATGCCGGCGCGGAATACCTCTCCCATGTAGGCCGAATAGGCCACGCCCAGGCCGATGACGCCGGCCTGGAAGGCGGAGAGGTCGATGCCGAGGTCGGGCAGCACGAAGTAGATGTAGAACAGCTGCACGATGATCGGGATGCCGCGGATCACGTTGACCAGCCAGCGCACCGGGGCTTCCAGCCAGCGGTTGCCGCTGGTGCGCAGCAGCGCCCAGACCACGCCCAACGCCGTTGCCAGCACCAGCGCGCAGAGCGTCAGCGCCACCGTGACGCCGACGCCCTCCGCCAGTATCGGCAGGAACTCGCGCGCGTCGGCCAGGAAGCCGGAAAGCGTCACGCGCCGATGGAGGCCGGCAGGTTCCACTTCGCAACCAGCGCGGCGAAGGCGCCATCCGACTTCAGCTTGGCCAGGCCGGCGTTCAGCTTGGCCATCACCGGGTCGCCCTTGCGGGCACCGAGCGCGATGGCGCCGACGATGGAGGGCTGGTATTCCCGCGCCAGCCGCACGCCCCGGAACGTGCCCTGGGCGATCTGGTAGGCGACGATGGGCGCATCGCCGAAGCCGGCCTGGATGCGGCCCAGCGAGACGTCGCGCATGATGTCGGCGACGCTGTCATAGGTGCGCACCTCCAGCCCGGCGGCCTTCAGCGGTTCGATGTAGACGGTGCCGATCTGCGCGCCCGCGGTCACGCCGCGCATCTCGCTCAGCCTGGTCCAGGTGGCGCCGCCATCGGCCCGCACCGCCAGGCCCTCGCCATAGCCATAGACCGGGTCGGAGAAGGCGATCTGTTCGCGCCGCGCCGGCGTGGCCAGCATGGCGGCGGCGATCAGGTCGATGCGGCTGGTGGTCAGGGAGGCGATCAGCGCCGCGAAGGGCGTGGCCTGCACCTCCACGCCGAAGCCCTGGTCCCGCCCGATGGCGGTGATGAGGTCCACCATGAAGCCGGTGAGCTTGTTGGTGCGGGTATCGAGGAAGGTGAAGGGAATGCCGGTGGGCGTGGACCCCACCTTGAGCACCGGCGCCTGGGCCAGTGCCGGCGCGGCCAGGGCCAGGGTGGCGCTGCCCAGCAGGGTTCTGCGTGCGATCATGATTCGCCCTTCCATCCGGTGACGTTGCGAATTGGGCGCACAATGCGGTGGCTTAATCAAGCCGTGGTGCTGCCGCTCCCGGCTTGCCCTGGCGGCGCAAAGGCCGCAGGTTCGGGCGGTGTCGGGTCCGCCAACCCATCCCCCGCCTCCGTCGGACGCCGTGGCGCCTGCCGCGGCGCCGGCGCCGCTGCGCAAGATCATCCATATCGACATGGACGCCTTCTACGCCTCGGTCGAGCAGCGCGACGACCCGGCGTTGCGCGGCCGGCCGGTGGCGGTCGGTGGCTCCCGCGAGCGTGGCGTGGTGGCGGCGGCGAGTTATGAGGCGCGGCGCTACGGCGTGCATTCCGCCATGCCCTCGGTCACCGCCCGGCGCAAATGCCCGGAGCTGGTCTTCGTCAAGCCGCGGTTCGAGGTCTACAAGGCGGTCTCGCTGCAGATCCGGGCGATCTTCGCCGAGCATACGCCGGTGATCGAGCCGCTCTCGCTCGACGAAGCCTACCTGGATGTTACCGAGAACCTGCAGGGCATTGCCTCCGCCACCGAGGTAGCGGAGCGCATCCGCGCCAGCATCCGTGCGGCGACCGGGCTGACCGCCTCGGCCGGCGTCTCCTACAACAAGTTCCTGGCCAAGCTTGCCTCCGACCATCGCAAGCCGGACGGGCTGTTCGTCATCACCCCGCGGCTGGGGCCGGCCTTCGTGGAAGCGCTGCCGGTCGGCAAGTTCCACGGCGTCGGCCCGGCCACCACCGCGAAGATGCAGCGCCTGGGCATCCACACCGGGCTGGACCTGCGCGCGCAGACGCTGGCCTTTTTGCAGCAGCAGTTCGGCAAGGCCGGGCCGTACTACTACTGGATCGCCCGCGGGATCGACGACCGCCCGGTGCGGGCCAACCGCGAACGCAAGTCGGTCGGCGCCGAGAACACCTTCGCCGCCGACCTCTCGACCCTGGCCGCAGCGCGGGAGGCGTTGCAGCCGATCATCGACAAGGTCTGGCGGCACTGCGAGACCATCGGCATCAGCGGCCGCACGGTGACGCTGAAGGTGAAGTACGCCGATTTCAGCCAGGTCACCCGCAGCCGCAGCGGCACCGGGTGCATTGCCAGCCGCGCCGAACTGGCCGCGGTGTGCGACGCGCTGCTGGCGCCGATCTTCCCGCCGCCGCGCGGGATTCGGCTGCTGGGCGTCACGCTCTCGGCGCTCGGCGATGGTGCGTCGCCTGATGGGTCGCAGCTGCGGCTGGCGGTTTAGCCAGGCAGTCCCGGCATCAGCCGCAGCGCGTTGCCACGCTCGATCCCGGCCAGCACGCCGGCTTCCAGCCCCAGCGCGCCGAGGCCCTTCACCGTAGCGGTCATGGTGTCCTCGGGCGCGAAGGGATAGTCGCTGGCGAACAGCACCTGCTCGGGCGGGATGACCTGCAGCATCGGCCCAAAGGCGAGCGGATTGGCCGAGAGCGCGACGTCGAAGTAGAGCCGGCCGAGTTCCGCCATGACGCCGTCCGGCACCTGCTCACGGAACTCCGGCCGGCGTTCCAGCCGGGCGATGCGCTGCGCCAGGAAGGGCACGGCGCCGCCGGCGTGGGAGAAGATGCTGCGCATGCTGCGGTGCTTGGCCAGCACGCCGGAGAACAGCAGGTCCGCGATGGCGCGCGTGGTGTCGAACGGGAATTCCAGCGTGGCCGCCGGCAGGCCGGGCGGCATCATCGGTGCCGGGCCGACGCAGGGGTGGAAGAAGGCCAGCGCGCCGCGCCGGTTGAGTTCGGCATAGATCGGGGCGAATTCGGCCGCGCCGGGGTAGCGGCCGCCATAGTTGGTCATCAGGCAGATGCCGTCGGCGTGCAGCACATCCAGCGCGTGGTCGATCTCCGCCAGGCTGGCCGCGACATCCGGCAGCGGCAGGCTGGCGAAGAAGCCGAACTTGCCGGGGAAGCGGCGGCGCAGGTCGGCGGCGTATTCATTCGTGCTGCGCGCCAGCTCCCGCGCCTGGCCGGCGTCGCCGAACCAGACGCCGGGCGCCGAGATGGACACCACGGCGGTGGCGATGCCGTTGCGCTCCATGGCTTCCAGCGAAAGCTCCGGACTCCAGGGCGGCGTCTTGCCGGAGACCATCAGCGGGCCGATCCGCGCCTCCCCAGCGATGCGGACGTAATCCGGCGGCAGGATGTGGTGCTGGATGTCGATGCGATGCGCGGTCATGGCTGCTCCAGCGGCGCGCCGGTCAGCGAGGCGACCAAGCGTTTCGAGGCCTCGACGGCGCCATGCCCGGCGTCGTTGCCCCAGATGAAGCGGGATAGCTGCCCGCCGAGATAGGGGTGCATGCCGAGATCGTACAGCGCGCGGAAGTCGCGTTGTTCGATGGCGCGGCGTTCCTCGGCGCGCATGGTGGGGTAGCGATCCAGCACCGCCGCCTCGTTCTGCTTGAACTGCGCGCGCAGCGCCGGGTCCCACTTCAGGTCCTGCACCAGGTCGTGCGCGGCCAGGCTGGGGTCGTAGGTCTCCCAGGACATCTATGCGGCCTCCTTCGTCAGGTCCCAGACCACGCCGCCGATGCCGCAGCGGAAGCTGGGCCAGCCGGTGTAGCCGAAGCTTTCGCCGCAACGCTCGCCGATGGCTCCCATGACGATGAACCAGGACAGCACCTCCGCCGTGCCGCCGAGGCCGGCTTGCTCCATCCGCGGGATGGTGATCTCGCGCAGGAAGGCGGCGTGGTCCGGCTGGCTGGCCAGCTTGAGGAAGTGCTGGTCGAATGCCTCGTCGATCTTGAAGTAGCGGGCGCCGCCTGGCTCGTGGCTCAGGCCGCCGGAGCCGAGCAGGCCGACGCGCAGCCCTGCCGGCATGTCCTCGGCGATGCAGGCCGCCACCGCCTGGCCAAGCGCGTAGCAGCGCCGTTCGTCCGGGAAGGGCGGGACGGTGCAGTTCTGCAGCACCGGGACCACGCGGATGCCGGTGCTGTCCAGCTCGGTCATCACGGTAGGGACGGAGAGGTTGTCGTCGAACTTCAGCGGGCCGGCCTCGGCGTTCAGGCGGAAGCCGCGCTTCGTCAGCCCCTTGAACAGGGCACGAGCCACCTCGGGGTCGCCCGGCAGTGCCCAGTCGCGGCAGCCGATCCATTCCTTGAACCATTCATGCGGGCCGGCGTGCCGATCCGCCAGGCCGATGATGAAATCCGGGTAGGCGCTGATGCGGCTGTTGGTCAGGTGGTCGTTGCCGAACACCAGCAGCACGTCGGGCCTGGCCGCGGCCATGGCGCGGGCCACCGCGCCGAAGGTGGCGGCGACGACGGCGCGCGCTTCATCCGGCGCCTTCTCGAACAACCCGACCACGGCGGGCGCGTGCGGGATACCCGCGGCGAAGACGATCTCGGCCATGCGTTCCTCCTCAACCCTGCGGCCGCAGCAGCCGCACCTCGGCGTCGCTGGGCAGGTAGCGCGCGCCATCGGCATAGGTCGCATCGACCATGACGCTCTTGCCGCCACTCAGCGCGATTTTGCCGACATACATGCCCAGCGTGGACTGATGGTCGCTGGCGCGGAACACGATCGGCCCCAGTGGTGTCGCCAGTGGCATCCCCTCCAGCGCGTTGACGAAGGCCTCGGCGCCCGTGCTGCCGGCCCGCTTCAGCGCTGCGG
>CAIMOR010000414.1 GCA_903843125.1 uncultured Rhodospirillales bacterium | reverse complement strand
GAGACGGTGGCGCGCGAGCAGATTGTCCTGGTGGTGGACCGCAACCCCGCGGTGCAGCGCCTGGCGCTGGTGCTGGCGCGCCCCGGGACGGCGTGGGAGGTGCTGGCGCTGGAGAAGGTCTCCACCGGCCAGGCCGGGCGGCGCGGCTACTTCGTCACGCCGGTCGGCGTCTTTCCGCACAGCACCGCCATTCGCGACTACCGCGCCGAGGGCACCTACAACGAGAACGGCATCCGCGGCCTGGGCGCGAAGGGCAGCCGGGTGTGGGATTTCGGCTGGAACCAGGCGCAGCCGGGCTGGCTGCCGGCCAGCGAGCCGCCGCGCGAGATGCGCCTGCTGCTGCACGCGACCGACCCCGACCAGCTGGAACAGCGGCTGGGCCGCACCGCCTCCATGGGCTGCATCCGCATTTCCGCCGCGCTGAACCGCTTCCTGGACCGGCGCGGCGTGCTGGACGTGGACCATGAGGCGAGCCTGCTGACCGGCGACCAGCGCCACCGCGCCGTGCTGCACCCGGAGCGCGAGCCGACCGCGTTGGCCGGCCGCCTGCTGGTGGTGCTGGACAGCTCCGGACCTTTCTAGCTGGACAGCTCCGGACCTTCGTAGCTGGACGGCTCCGGGACCGACGGAGCGGCTGCGGCCGCTGCCGCGCCGCTGGGCGTTTCCGCCCCCGCGCTGCCCCGGGCGGGGGCAGCGGCGGCCGGGGCGGGCTCCGCGGCCTGCCGGTGGCCCTTGCGCGGCGCGCGGGCGGCGGCGCATGGTTTGCGGCAATAACCGTAACTTTCGGGGGCTTTCCGCATGCAAACCACTCGCCGCACCCTGTTCGCGGCCGCCGCCGGCCTGCCGTTGGCGGCCCAGGGGACGCGCTCCGCCCAGGCCCAGGCGCGCTGGCAATTCGCCACGCCGTACCAGGACACCAACTTCCACACCCGCAACAACCGCCAGTTCGTCGAGGAGCTGGAGCGCGCCACCGGCGGGCGCATCGGCATTCAGCTGCACACCAACCAGAGCCTGCTGCCGCAGCCGCAGATCAAGCGCGGCGTGCAGTCCGGCCAGGTGCAGCTGGGCGAGATCCTGCTCAGCGCCTATGGCAACGAAGACCCGATGTTCGAGGTGGACGGCATTCCGCAGCTGGTCACCAGCTTCGCCGAGGCGCGCAAGCTGCTGGAGTTGGCGCGGCCGTTCATCGAGGCGCGCTTCGCCCGCCAGGGCATGACCGTGCTGTACCATGTGCCGTGGCCGCCCAGCGGCTTCTACACCAACACCCCGGTGCCGACGCTGGAGACGCTGCGCGGCACCAAGATGCGCACCTTCAACGTGCTGACCAACCGCTTCGCCACGCTGATCGGCGCCACGCCGACGCTGGTGCAGGCGGCCGAGATTCCGCAGGCCTTCGCCACCGGCGTGGTGAACGCCATGGTGACCAGCGCGGCGACCGGCGTGGATACCCAGGCCTGGGACTACGCCAAGTACTTCACGCCCATCGGCTTCACCTTCACCCGCAACTGCGTTTTTGCCAGCCGCCGTGCGGTTGAGGCGCTGAGCGAGCGCGACCGCCAGACGCTGCGGGAGGTTTCCAACGCCGCCGAGAACCGCGGCTGGGAGCTGAGCCAGAAGGCCAAGGTGGACCAGGAGGCGCTGCTGGCCAGCAAGGGCATGGAAGTGCTGCAGCCGAGCAAGGAGCTGCTGGACGGCATGGCCGCGGTGGGCCGCACCATGGCCGACGAATGGCTGGCCAAGGCCGGGCCGGACGGCAAGACGCTGCTCGACGCGTATCGGACCTGAGCGGGTGCGCCGCTTCCTCGACGGCGTCTATACGCTGAGTGCGGGCCTGGCGGCGCTCTCGCTGCTGGGCATCTTCCTGGTGATGATGGCGCAGGTGGCGCTGCGCGAGATGAACAAGCAACTGCCGGGCGCCGACGACATCAGCGCCTACCTGTGCGTGGCGACCACCTTCTTCGCGCTGGCCGCCACCTTCAAGCGCGGCGAGCTGATCCGCGTGGGCATGCTGATCGACCGGCTGCCGGCCGGCGTGCGACGGGTGCAGGAGATGTTCGTGCTGGCGGTGGCCGCCGGCATCCTCGGCTACGTGGTGTACTGGACCACGCAGGACATGCTGTTCAGCCTGGAGATCGAGGAGGTGGCGCAGGGCACCGTGCCGTTCCCGCTCTGGGTGCCGAAATGCGCGGTGCCGCTGGGCAGCGGGCTGCTGCTGTTGGCGATTCTGGACGAGTTCTTCACCGTGCTGGGGGGCAGCAAGCCCGGCTACGTGGTGGCGGCCGAGGAACGCGCCGCGGCCGGCGACTTCTCGGCGGAAGTGTAGGGCCATGGAACTTCTCGAACTGGCCCTGGGCCTGTTGATCCTGCTGTGCCTGCTGCTGGGCGCGGGCCTGTGGATCGCGATGTCGCTGGCCTTCGTCGGCTGGGTGGCGATGATCGCCAGCAGCCAGCCGGCCGGGCAGTATCTGGCCAGCGCCTTCTGGGAGGCGACCGGCAGCTGGACGCTGGCGGCGCTGCCGATGTTCGTCTGGATGGGCGAGATCCTGTTCCGCACCAAGCTGAGCGAGGAGCTGTTCAACGGGCTGGCGCCCTGGGTGCGGCGCATTCCCGGCCGGCTGCTGCACGTGAACATCCTGGCGTGCGGCATTTTTGGGAGTGTGTCCGGGAGCAGCGCCGCCACCTGCGCGACCGTCTCCAAGATTGCGCTGCCGGAGCTGAAGCGGCGCGGCTATGACGAGGATATCGCGGTGGGGTCGCTGGCCACCTCGGGCACGCTCGGCATCCTGATCCCGCCGTCGATCATCATGGTGGTCTATGCCGTGGCGGCGGAGGTTTCGATCGTCCGCGTGTTCATCGCCGGCTGCCTGCCCGGGTTGATCGTGATGCTGCTGTTCAGCCTCTACATCATCGTCTGGGCGCTGCTGAACCCGAAGAAGCAGCCGCCGATGGAACCGCGGATGAGCTTCGGCGAGAAGATGCGCGCATCGGCCCAGCTGATCCCCTGCGCCATCCTGATCGTGGCCGTCATCGGCACCATGTTCATCGGCTGGGCGACGGCGACGGAGGCCGCGGCCTTCGGCGTGCTGGGCAGCCTGATCCTGGCGTTGGTGACGGGGACGCTGACCTGGGAGAGCTTCGTCGAGAGCCTGAAGGGCGCGACGCGGCTTTCCTGCATGATCATGTTCATCCTGGCCGGCGCCGCCTTCCTGACCAAGTCGATGGCGCTGACCGGCATTCCCGCGGCGCTGGCGGAGGGCGTGGCCTACCTGCAGCTCGGTCCCTACGGGCTGATCGCGGTGCTGACGGTGGTCTACGTCATCCTCGGCACGGCGCTGGACGGCGTCTCGATGATCGTGCTGACCACGTCGATCGTGATTCCGCTGGTGCAGAAGGCGGGGTTCGACCTGGTGTGGTTCGGCATCTTCATCGTGCTGCTGGTGGAGATCGCCGAGATCACGCCGCCGGTGGGCTTCAACCTGTTCGTCATGCAGACCATGACGGGCAAGGAGCAGACCGAGGTGGCCAAGGCCAGCATGCCGTTCTTCCTGATGCTGGTGGTCACCGTGGTGCTGATCACGGTGTTCCCGCAGACGCTGGTGACCGACCTGCCGGACTGGCTGCTGCGGCGCTGAGCCGGCTGGCCGCCCGGGCAGGCTGCCCGGGCGGCCTTCCGCGTCAGCGGCCGGTGCCGCCGGGCTGCATCGGCGCCATGCCGGGGCCCATGTTGTCGTTGTGCTGCATGTTGTCGTTATGCTGCATGGTGTCGTTGTGGTTCATCATGCCGCCGCCGGCGCTGCTGTTCATCGGCGTGCTGGCGCCGGTGTTCGGGCTGGTGGTGACGTTGCTGCCGGTGCCCGGCGGATAGCCGACCATGCCGCCGCCCATGTAGGCGCGGTCCTGCTCGGAGGTGCTGCGCTGCTGGCGGTTGCGCGGGGTGTTCTGCGCGGTGCGGTGGCTGCGGTCCAGCGGGGTGTGGACCTCCGGATTGTCCCACAGCGGGCGACCGAGGTTGACGTCGCGCGGGCTGGTGGACGCGCCGGTCACCGCGCCGGCGCCGGCACCGAT
>CAIMOR010000413.1 GCA_903843125.1 uncultured Rhodospirillales bacterium | reverse complement strand
GGCGGTGGAGAGCCTGATCAGCCTGCGCCAGGTGGTGACGCCGGCCTTCATCAAGCCCGCGCTCAGCTGGCATTATAAGCGCGCAGGGGAGGTGAATGCCGATCTCGGCCAGATGGCCTCGACCATCGCCTCCATCGCCAATTACCTGAAGGTGCCCACCGAGGCCTGGGCCGCGATCAAGCCTTTGCTGGCCAAGGCCACGCCTGCCCCCCGCACGGAGATCACCGAACGCACGGCGAAACTGCTGGACCAGTTGGGCCAGCCGGAGATGCGGGCAGCGCTGCTCCACCTGCCGAGCCATCTGATGGGCGAGGCCCGGCGCATGCGGGCGGGTGGGGAGGATCGTCACGGGCGCCACCGGGCGCCGCAGCCTGGGGCGGCGGCCTGGATGGCAGCCACGGCCGTATCCGTCGAGATTTTGCTGCATGCGCCCATGCGGCTGGTCAATCTGCAGCAGCTGCGCATTGGCCAGGAGCTGCAACTGGCGCAGGTGAACCGCACGGCCTGGCGCGGGACAATCTTCGTGGCCGGCGTGCGGGTCAAGAACCAACGCCGGTTGGAAGTGCCGCTCGGACCGGAATCGATCGCCTTGCTCCGCGAGTACTTGGACCTCCATCGCCCGGCCTTGCCGTGCCCCGAGGGCGTGTGGCTATTTCCTGGTCAGCGGGATCCCCAGCAGCCGCGCCACAAGGGGGCATTTGGCCAGGCCATCACCGAAGCAATCGCCCAATATCTTGGCGTCCGCGTCAATCCGCACGCCTTTCGCGCCCTTGCCGGGGCGTTGATCCTGGAAGCCAATCCGCACGCGATCGACGATGTCCGGGCCATCCTCGGGCATGCCTGCTTCGAAACCGCAATGATTTACTATCGCCGTCACAGTCAGCGTGAAGCGGCCAAGCGTCTCTCGGCAACCCTGACGAGCCAGCGGCGCGCTACGAAGCAGCAGGCGACGGCGCATTTCATGGCGCCCGAGCTGCGCCGCCGCGTGCGGAGGGCGTGATGGAGCGGCTGCGACGGATGCTGCTGGAAGACTGGCCGGCCCAGGATCGGGTGCTGTGGCAGCAGGCCTGCCAGAAGCCCGAGGACCTGTTCGACGAGGCTGGGGCCGCGCATGAGCTGCGCCCGATGACGCGGCGCAACTACGCCCGGGCCTATGGGGTGTGGCTGGCCTATCTCGGCGACAACGGCACGCTGGACCCCAACGTCTTGCCGGCGGCGCGGGTAACGCCGGAGAGGCTTGATGGTTGGGTCGCCGCGATGCGCGCGCTCGACCGGAAGAACAACACGATCCGCCAATACATCATCGACCTGTACTCCATGCTGCGCTTGATCGCGCCGAAAGCCGCTATGGGTTTTCTGCTGAAGCCACGCGGCCGGCCCTTGTCCACCTGGCTGCCGGTGGAGGAGAAGGCGGCGCCGCCGATTGATATCACCGATGTGCTCAAGCGAGTGTACGCCCTGCACCGCCGGGGTCTCGAGGCCAGGACAGTCTTTGCCAAACGCGGAGCGCTGCGGGACGCAGCGCTGCTGGTCTTGCTGGCCATGCGCGCGCCGCGGGTTTCCAACCTTGCGGCGATGCAACTCGGCCAGCACCTTCGGGGTAACGCGGCCAGCCTGTTCGACGTGAGCTTCACCGGCGACGAGATGAAGGCACACCGGTCGCTCGGCTGGCCGCTGGATGCTGGCTGCGCGGCGGCGGTTCACGACTATCTCGAGATCGGGCGCGGGCTGTTTCCGGGCGCAAACGACACCGACGCGCTCTGGCTAGGCCATCACGGTGAGCGGCTCGACGAGGTCGGAATCGCTGCCTTGGTCCGGCGCCACACGTTGGCCTGGTTTGGCATCGCGTACGGGCCGCACAAATTTCGCAAATGGCTGCGTGACAGCGCCGCGCGCCGGTCCCCCGAGGCGGCGTTCGACGCGGCCGAGGTCAGCGGGCACAGCGTCGCGGTCTCGTTAAAGCACTATGCCGAGGCCAGCGAGGTTGGCGCCGCCTTGCGGCACGGCGAGCATGTGCGGGCTTTGCGGCAGCAGAC
Organism: uncultured Rhodospirillales bacterium; assembly: GCA_903843125.1. GTDB lineage: Bacteria > Pseudomonadota > Alphaproteobacteria > Acetobacterales > Acetobacteraceae > CAIMOR01. The sequence continues at coordinate 18,155 of CAIMOR010000413.1, read as the reverse complement.
CGCGCTGTTGGCGAAGCGCGTCTATGCTCGAGGGAAGGGCGGCTGACCTGAAGCGCCGTTTGGTCGTTGGACTGGACGCCGAACGCAGAAAAGGCCCCGCCTGAATACAGGCGGGGCCTTCTCCTTGTTGGGTGCTCGCCGCAGCTCAGTCGAGCGTCGCGGCGACCTGGCGGACGAGTTGCCACATCGCGTTTGCGGTAGTGGTTGCGTCGGCAACCGCGGCGGCGAGCAGTTCGGCGTTGACGCGCCAGGCGTGCAGTACGGTGGCGCGATCGGCGGTGGCATCGCCTTGCAGGCGGTGCCGTTCCGCGGTCAGCGCACGCTGGACGATGCCCAGACGATGCAGGGCATCGTTCAGGTCATCCATGGCGTGCGCGAGGTCGATGGGATCAGGCGCAGTCGGGCCAGATTCGGGGACGAGGTGTCCTTCGGTCATGGTATGCTCTCTATTGTTTAGGGTGACCACTGGGGTCGAATGCATCCAGCATTGAATGCTAATAATATATAATAAATGTATGTTTTAATTCAATAATAATACCTAATAAACATAGAAAGTATTTCGTCTAACGCTTTGATTCGGCAGATTCGTTTGGATGGCGGAGGATCTGATATATGATTCGGTACCCAAATGGTGCCCCGGAAAACCTCGCCATAATACCCTGATCCGGCCAGGAAAATAAGTGTACTTGAAGTCCCTATCGGCGCCGACTGGGACCCCAGCGTCGTGATAACGTTACAAAGAAATTCAACGCTATGAGCAGCGCTAGGGATGGGGTTCGGCTTGCGCGCCGAAACACACCGGAGCGCCGAACGCGCATGCCGCATCGCGGCCCGGCGACGCTCGGGGCCTAGAGTCTGTCTGCGCGGCATTGAATCGGAAAAGTGCTTCGGCGACGCGGCGTTAGTGTGATTCAAGATAGCCGCTGGGCAGGGGGCCAGCGGCAATGGTTCTTCCGCTATCGCTTGATCTGCGTGTCCGTGTCGCAGCAGCCCTGGCAGAGGGTTCGACGGTGCGGGAGGCTGCGGCGCGCTTCGAGATTTCGGTGGCCAGCGCGGTGCGGATTGGCAAGCTGGCCCGTACCGGGCAAGGGCTGGCGCCGCGGAAGCTCGGTGGTCCCCGGCCCTCCATGCTGGCGAATGCGACCGAGGCGATCTCCAGCCGCATGGCGGCGAAGTCGGACTGGACGGTGCGCGCGCTTGCGATCGACCTGCGGGCCGCCGGCATCGCGGTGTCGCACGACACAGTTTGGCGCTTCCTGCGCCGCCAGGGCCTAAGCTTCAAAAAAAACCCTGCTGGCCAGCGAGACGGAGCGGCCTGACCTGGCACGCCGGCGGGCACGCTGGCGGAGGCACCAGCACCGGCTTGATCCCTCCCGCCTGGTGTTCGTCGATGAAACCTGGGCCAAGACCAACATGACCCGCACCCGCGGCTGGAGCCCGCGCGGCTCCCGGCTGCTGGCCAAGGTGCCGCATGGACATTGGAAGACGCTGACCTTTCTCGCCGGCCTGCGGCACGACCGCATCGTCGCGCCCTGCGTCATCGATGGGCCGATCAACGGCCTCTCCTTCACCGCCTGGGTCAGCCAGTCCCTGGCGCCGACGCTCAACCGCGGCGACATCGTCATCGCTGACAACCTCGGTAGTCACAAAGGCCGTCAGGTCCGCGCCGCGCTGCGGGCCGTCGGCGCCAAGCTGTTCTTCCTGCCGGCCTACAGCCCAGACCTGAACCCCATCGAGATGATGTTCGCCAAGCTCAAGACGCTGCTGCGCAAGGCCGATGAGCGCTCAGTCGAAGCAACCTGGCGACGCATCGGTGAGCTGCTCGGCACATTCACCCCCAGCGAATGCGCCGCATACCTACGCCATGCAGGCTATGCTTCCGTCATGGCCTGACAGACTCTAGGCGAGCTGACGGCCGAGGACTGGTACGGCCTGTTCCTGCCCGCCGGCGCGGCGCCCGGGCTGGTGCAGGCGCTGTACCAGGCCACGGCGGCGGCGGTGGCAGATGCCCGGTTCGTCGCCGCGCTGGAACGCCAGGAATACCGGCCGGAGGTCGCCACGCCCGCCGCCTTCGCCGCGCGCATCCGCGAGGGGCGCGACCGCATGGGCGAGCTGGTGCGCGAGACCGGCTTCCAGCCGGAGGAGTAGCGGGCGCGGGGCGTGCAGGGCGACCCTGGCCGCTAGCCTTGCCGGCGGCCGATGTTCCTGATATGTTCATGGCGCTGGGCAGGCCCCGGCTGCTCTTTGCCAATCGCATCAGCTACCCCCACCCCGTTCATCGGCGACCCCACCCCATTTGTCCGAACGGCGCAGTGCGGACGGATTTCGCCCCCAGCCAACTCGCAGGCCCCCGCCTCATCCCCTTCGTCCGAACGCTTCCTCCCCCCCGAATTTCAGCTCGCAGACCAATCCACCGCACCAGCCCCAGCCTATTTGTCCGAAACCCGCACTCCCGCAGCAAACCGCCGAAAACCGCCCCTGCTACCGCAGCAGGATAGGCTCCAGCCCATGCCGCGCCGCGGCCCGGCCCAGCGTGCCATCGGCCCGCGCCCCTTCGAGGAAGGCGTTGACCTCGGCCAGCCAGGCCGCATCGCCCTTGGCCACGGCGTAGGCATACAGCGTCTCGCCGAAGCCCGCCGGCGGCTCGATGATCCGTGCCCAGTCATGCATCAGCAGCATCCGCCGCGTGTAGGGAAAGTCGGACATGAACACGTCCGCCCGGCCCGCCTGCACCTCGGCCTCCCGCGTTCCCGGCGGGCGCACCACCAGCAACTCCGCCTGCTTCAGCGTCGTCCGCATCAGCGGCTCCATCAGCGTGCCGGCCGCCACCGCCACGGTCACGCCGGGCTGGTCGATATCGCCCCAAGCCCCCACCCGGCCATTCTCGCGGGAGGTCACGCCATAGACCGGGCTGGCCATGTAGGGCTTGGAAAAGGCGATGCGTTCCGCCCGCGCCGGCAGCACGCCCACCGCCATCATGGCAATGTCGCAGTCGCCCGCCTCCACCCGGTTCATGAACTCGGCGAAATTGGTCTCGACGAAACGCAGGGTCACGCCCAGCCGGGCCGCCAGCGCCCGAGCCATGTCGATATCGATCCCCTCCAGCTCTGAATTGCGGGGGTTTCGGTAACTGATGGCGAAGTATTCCGGCCACATGCAGACCGCCACCTCCTGCCGGGCCCGTATGCCGGCCAGCGTGTCCCGCCGCGCGGGCTGGGCAACCGCCGGTGGGTGAAACCCCTCGAAAAACACCGCCAGAACGGCGATAATGCAGCCGACCATGCAGCTGGACCTTGTCCGCAACGCCATTCGTCGTTCCCTTCGCCTCGGGCCGGCGGCACCGCGGGAGCCGCAGCCATGGCTGCTGTTCAGCGCCGCGGTAGGGTTGGTCGTGGCCAGCCTGATCGCAATCTACGGTATTGTCATGGCCCGCGGCCAGCGGGATGCGCTGGACGACGCCGAGGCGCTGACCCGCAGCGTGGCCAGCGCCCTGGCGGACCAGCTGACCCGCGCCACCCAGACCGTGGAACTGGTGCTGGCCGACCTGGCCGACCGCCGCACCGGCGGCTTCGCCGAGATGGCCGCCAGCCGCCTGCCGGAGATCGCGCAGATCCGCGCCGTGCTGGCCACCGACGCCATCGGCCGGGTCACGCAGTCCAGCGTGGAATCATTGAAGGACCAGCTGATCGGCGAGCGGGAATGGTTCCGCGTGCTGCGCTTCGGCGGCCAGACCCTGCGGCTGGGCGCGCCGGAAGGCGGCCGCTTCCTCGGCCCCGGCACCCGGCCGATCAGCGAGACCAGGCTGTGGTCCATCCCCATGGCGCGCGCCATCCGCACCCCGCGCGGCGAGTTCGACGGCGCCGCGGTGGCGCTGCTGAATCCCGACTACTTCGTCGCCATCGCCCGGCGCTACGCCGATGCCTTCGGCGTGACGGTCAGGCTGCATTCCTTCGGCGGCCTGCTGCTGGCGCGTTCGGATGGCAGCGCCCAGGGCATCGGCGTGCTGAACACCAGCGCCTGGCCGTTCCGGGATTTCCTGCCGCGGCGGGAGAATGGCAGCTTCCGCGGGGTGGACCAGGACGGGGTCGAGTCCGTAGCCAGCTTCGCCGTCACGCTCCAGGGCAGCTTCGTGGTGGAGGTGGCGCGCAGCCGCGACGACGCCTTCGAGCCGCTACGCCGGCTGGGCTGGCTGCTGGCCGGCGGCGTTGGCGCGGCGGGGCTAGTGACGCTGGTGGCGCTGTGGCTGCTGGTGCGCCTGGCCGAGAAGCTGCAGCACCAGGGCCAGATGCTGGCCGCCAGCGAGGCCGAGGCCCGCGGCGCCAGCCAGGCGAAGGAGGAGTTCCTGGCCGCCATGAGCCATGAGATCCGCACGCCGATGAACGGCGTGATCGGCATGGCCGGGCTGCTGCTGGACACCCGGCTGGACGCGCTGCAGCGCCGCTATGCCGAGACCATCCAGGGCTCGGCCGAGCACCTGCTGGTGATCCTGAACGACGTGCTCGACTTCTCGAAGCTGGAGGCCGGCAGCCTGGAGCGCGAGGAGGTGCCCTTCAGCATCGAGGCGGAGCTGGCCACGATCGTCGAGCTGTTCGCGCCGCGGGCCGCCTCCAAGGGGGTGGAGCTGGTCTGCGCCCTGGCGCCGGACATGCCGCAGCGCGTGGTCGGCGACCCCGGGCGGTTCCGCCAGCTGCTGTTCAACCTGGTCGGCAATGCGGTGAAGTTCACCGACCAGGGCTGGATCGAGGTCGCGCTCTATGCCCGGCAGGAGGGCGAGGTCTGGCGGCTGGGCTGCCGGGTGACGGATACCGGCATCGGCATCGACCCGGCCAACGTGCCGCAGCTGTTCGAGCGCTTCACCCAGGCGGATGCCTCGATCACCCGGCGCTATGGCGGCACCGGCCTGGGCCTGGCCATCTGCAAGCGGCTGGCCGAGGAGATGGGCGGCTCGATCGGCGCGGCGCCGCGCGGCAGCGGCGCCATGCCCGGCAGCGTGTTCCGCTTCGATATCATCGTGCATGCCGCCGCCGACGCGATGCCGGCGCAGCCGCACCCGCTGCGGGGCCAACGCGCCCTGGTGGTGGACGACCTGCCGCTGAACCGCGAGATCATGACCCGGCAGCTGGCGGCGATGGGCGCCGAATGCGCCGTGGCCACCGATGGCAGCGCGGCGCTGCTGGCGCTGCAGGCCGCGGCGGCGGGCGAGGATCGGTTCACGCTGGTGGTGCTGGACATGCAGATGCCCGGCTTCGACGGGCTGGAGACGGCGCGGCGGCTGCGCGACCTGCTGGGCACCGCGGCGCCGGCGGTGGTGCTGTGCTCGTCGGGCATCGGCGGCAACCGGGAGGCGCCGGCGCCGGGCCTGGTGGATGCCATGCTGCTGAAGCCGGCGCTGCCTTCCCGCCTGCTGGACGCGGTGCAGCACGCGCTGCGGCGGGACGAGCCGGTGGCCCTGCCGCCGCCGCCGCCGCCCGAGCCGGTGCCGGAAGGGCCGCGCCAACGGGTGCTGCTGGTGGAGGACAACGCCACCAACCAGCTGGTGATGCGCACCATCCTGCAGCGCAGCGGCTGGCACGTGGACGTGGCCGGGGATGGCGCCGAGGCGGTGCAGGCGGCCAAGCAGTTCCGCTACGACGCCATCCTGATGGACCTGCAGATGCCGGTGATGGATGGGCTGGAGGCAACCCGGCAGATCCGCCGCGTGCCGGGGCCGAACCGGCGCGGCCGCATCATCGGCCTGACCGCCGCGGTGGGCCCGCAGTTCGAGGCGCAGTGCCGGGAGGCCGGCATGGACGACTACCTGGCCAAGCCGGTGCAACGCGCCCTGCTGCTGGCGGCCCTGGCGCAGCCGGCAGAGGTGACGCTGCCGGAGTAGCGCCGGCTATTCCGGCCGGAACTCCGTGGCGCGGGTGCTTTCCTGCAGGCGCGCGCTGTAGTGCACGCCCTGGCGCGTGGCCCAGATGTTGACCTGGTGGTGGATGGGGATGACCGCGAGGTCGCGCTGGTAGCCGATGCGGATGGCGTCGCGGTACAGCGCCTCGCGCGCGCCCAGGTCGATGGTGGCGAAGGCGCGGTCGAGGATGGCGTCGACCGCCGGGTTGGAATAGTGCGTCGGGCGCAGCATGTTGCCGCGGCCGCGCGGTGGGTCCGGCGTTGCCACCATCTGCACCAGGGAGGTGTCGGGTTCCGCGGTGCCGCTGCTCCAGCCGGTCAGCCAGATGCTAAACTCGTCGCGGGCGCCGCGGCTGAAGAACACCGCGGCCGGCATGGTGGCCACCTGGGTGCGCACGCCGATGCGGGTCCACATCTGGGCGATAGCCTGGACGATGCCGTCGTCGTTGACGTAGCGGTCGTTCGGGCCGTGCAGGGTCAGGTTGAAGCCGTCCGGCAGGCCGGCCTCGGCCAGCAGGCGGCGGGCCTCCTCGGGGCGGTAGGGGTCGGGCAGGATGCTGGGGTCGTAGCCGATGGCGCCTTCCGGCGCGGGCTGGCCGGCGGGGCGGGAATGGCCCTCCATCAGCTGGGTGCGGATGCCCTCCCGGTTGATGGCGAGCGACAGCGCGCGGCGGACGCGGACGTCGCGCAGCGGGTTGTGCGCCAGCACCTGGCCGTGGCTGTCGGTGGCGAAGGGCGTGGTGGCGCGGCCGGCATCCGGCGAGAGGTAGATCAGCCGGAGGCCCGCCCGCGTGGTGATGCGCAGCCGTGGGTTCTGCGCCAGCCGGGCGACGTCGCGCGTCGGCACCGCATCGATCGCATCGACATCGCCGGATTGCAGCGCGGCGACGCGGGCGCTGTCGTTGGCGATCAGGCGATAGGTCACGCGGTCCCAGGGCTGCTGCGGGCCCCACCAGTCGGGGTTGCGGGTGAACACGGCGCGGTCGCCCAGCTGGAAGGACTGCAGCCGGTAGGGGCCGGTGCCGATGGCCGCCTTGCCTGAATTGTAGTCGCTGGTCGCGGCGCCCTCGCCATGCCTGCGGCTGACGATGGTGAAGGCGGACATGAACATGGGGATCAGCGGCACCGGCTCGGCGGTGTGCAGGCGGAGGGTCTCGGCGTCCACGATCTCCAGCCGCGTCACCGGGCGGATGTACTGGCCGAGGCCGGTCGGGCTGTTCGGCACGTTGGGCGCGCGGGCGAAGGTGAAGACCACGTCGTCGGCGGTGAAGGGGGTGCCGTCATGCCAATGCACGCCGGGGCGCAGCTTGAACTCCCAGGTCAGTGGGTCCAGCGCCCGCCAGGAGAGTGCCAGGCCGGGGACCGGGCGGGCGTCGTTGTCGGTCAGCACCAGGCTGTCGAAGACGTGCTGGGTCAGCGCGTGGTTCGGGGTGAGGTCGTGGAAATGCGGGTCCATGCTGGTGAAGGCGCCGCCGACGCCGATGGCGAGGTCTGCCGCCGATACGGGCGCGGCCACCAGGGCCAGGGCCAAGCCTGCTGCGATTGAACGCATTGGTGCCTCCGTCGCCGCGGGGGAGCCTGCGGCGACGGAGCCAAGCAATTCAGGTGCCGCGGTAGAACAGGGTCACGGTGTGGGTGGCCTCGGCGAACATCAGCCAGCGTTCCAGCAGCAGCCCGGCGAGCGCCAGCAGCGTGGCGACCAGCAGCAGCAGCGCCGCGAGTGGGCCGGCGATGACCAGCGACAGCGCCGCCAGCAGCGCCGGCAGGGCAAGGCCGGCCCACAGCGTGATCCTCCGCAGGCTGAGCGCATGCTTGCGGGCCACGCGGAAGCCCATTTCCCGCATGATGTAGTTGGACTGGGTATGCGGCGGGTCCAGCGGGCGGGTGGTGCCGATGCGGCCGAGGCCGGTGGCGGTGCCGAGCGTGGCCAGCGGCCGGGCGGTATCGATGCTGCGCCAGTACTGCCACTTCAGCCCGGCGCCGAGGCCGCCGAAGACCAGGGCCTGAAGGGCGGGGACGCTGGGGTCCTCGCCCGCCAGTGCCATCAGCGTGGCCAGCAGCGCGGCGCCGCTGAACAGCGAGAGGATGACGTAGCCGGCCGGCACCAGCGGATGCGCCCATTCCTTGATCGGCTTCAGCGAGGCGTAGATCATGCTGGTGCAGTACACCGTGGCCAGCGAGCAGAGCGCGGCGACCAGCGCCAGCAGCACCGCCCAGCCATAGGCGCCGGTCAGCACGCAGAGCGCGGAGCCGATGGCGGGGATGTAGGTGAGGATGGCGGCAACCCCCTCACGCGAGAGCCAGGACGAGCGCCATTGCGAAAGGGCGCGCCACGCCCGGCTGGCGTTGCCGAGGTGCAGCAGGGAGGAGCACAGCCCGGCGGTGATCAGCACCAGCGCCAGGCCGATGACGGTGAGCACGAAGAGGCCGTCGCCGCCGATCAGCCCGCCGGCGCCGAGCAGGCCGAGCCAGAACAGCAACCCGTAGCCGGCGCCGGAGGCGACGGTGAAGAAGACGATCGAACCGGCGGGCTTCATCGCGTCAGCACCTTGTCCATGAAGCGCAGCAGGCTGGACTTGATGTCCATCGGCGTCGGCGCGTCCTCGACCGGTTTGCCTTGCTCCGGCACCACATGGGCGCGCGGCGGCAGGTAGCGGTTGACCGGCTTGTAGTCCATCTCGGGCATCAGCTCGAAGCCGCCGCGGGCGGCGACCAGTTGGCTCACCTTGCTGTCGGGGTCGCCCAGGTCGCCGAAGTGGCGGGCGCCGGTCGGGCAGGAGTTCACGCAGGCGGGTTGGCGCTGCGCTTCGGGGATGTTCTCGTTGTAGATGCGGTCGACGCAGAGGGTGCATTTCTTCATCACCCCCTCGTCCTCGTCGAACTCGCGGGCGCCATAGGCGCAGGCCCAGGCGCAGAGCTGGCAGCCGATGCACTTGTCCGCATCCACCAGCACGATGCCGTCCTCGGCGCGCTTGTAGCTGGCGCCGGTCGGGCAGACCGTGACGCAGGCGGCGTTCTCGCAGTGCAGGCAGGAGCGCGGGAAGTGGACGGTCTTGCCGGCCGCGCCTTCGCCCGCTTCGTAGGAATGCACGCGGTTGAACCAGACGCCCTCGGCACCGGCCGAGTAGGCGTTGAAGTCCGGCAGCGGCGCCGACATGCCGCTGGTGTTCCATTCCTTGCAGTTGGTGGCGCAGGACTGGCAGCCGACGCAGGTATCGAGGTCGATCACCAGGCCGAGCTTCTTCTGGCCGGGGACCAGTTCGGGCAGGCAGGTCATGCCTTTTCTCCCACCGTGTAGCGGAGCATGTCGGGAGCCGGCGGCATGTCCGGCGGCGGGGTCAGGGTGTCCCAATGCGGGGCGGTCAGCGGCACTTCGTCGGCGGCGCATTTCTGCACGTCGACGCGCAGGTCGTACCAGGCGGCCTGGCCGGTCACCGGGTCGGCGTTGGCGCTGCGGAACCCTTCCTGCGCCGGCAGCCATTCGCTGATGACGTGGTTCAGCAGGAAGCCCTTGGTGGCCTCGGGACTGTCCGGCGTCAGCATCCAGGCGCCGGCGCGCTTGCCGATGGCGTTCCAGGTCCAGACCGTATCCGGGTTGACGCCCTCCATCAGCTTGACCTGGCATTTCAGGCGGCCGTTGCGGCTGCTGACCCAGACCCAGTCGTCATCCACCAGGCCCTGGGCCAGCCCGCGTTCGCGCGCCAGGTAGAGCTTGTTGCTGCCGGTGATCTGCCGCAGCCAGGCGTTCATCGAGCCCCAGGAATGGTACATGTGCATGGGCCGCTGGGTGATGGCGCTGAGCGGAAAGCCCGTGGTGTCGTGCATCTGCTGCTCAAGCGGCGTGTACCATATGGGCAGCGGGTCGCAGTATTTCGCCACGCGGGCGCGCAGGTGCTCCGGCGGCTGCTTGGGGCCGTGGCCCTGGGCGGCCAGCCGGAACTTCTGCAGCGGTTCGGACCAGATCTGCATGACGATCTGGTTTTCGTTGGGGATCAGCCCCATCGCCTTGCTGTCCTTCAGGTACGCCGCGTTGGCGTGCTTGAAGTAGGACTGGTCGTGCGGGATCTTGTGCTGCCAGAAGCAGCCATTCTCGATGTAGCGCTGCAGCTGGTTGGGGTTGGGTTCGCCAACGCCCTTCTTGTCGCCCTCCGGCCCGCGGAAGCCGGCCAGCGGGCCGACGCCCGGCGTGCGTTCGTGGTTGGCGATGTAGTCGGCGTAGTCGCGGAAGCGCGGCGTTCCGTCCGGCTTGGTGAAGGCCGGCAGGCCGAGGCGGGCGCCGAGGTCGATCAGCACGGTCTGGAAGGCGCGCACGTCGCGGTCCGGCTCGATCACCGGCTGGCGGATGGAATCGCCCGGGCCGTGCGCGCTGCCGATCGGGCGGTCCAGGATGGAGATGGCGTCCCAGCGTTCGAGGTAGGTGGTGTCGGGCAGGATCAGGTCGGCATAGGGCACCGTCTCGGAGAAGTAGGCGTCCGAGTAGATGACGTGCGGGATGCGGTACTCGCCGTTGGCCTTCTTCTCGGTCAGGATGCGGATGACCTCGCCGGGGTTCATCGCGCTGTTCCAGGCCATGTTGGCCATGAACATGAACAGCGTGTCGATGCTGTAGGGGTCCTCGGCGCCGGCATTGGCGATGACGGTGTGCATCATGCCGTGCAGGCCGAGCGGGGCTTCCCAGCTGAACGCCTTGTCGATGCGGATCGGCGAGCCGTCCTCGTTCACCAGCAGGTCGTCGGGGCCCTGCGGGAAGGCCAGCAGGTTGCCGGGGATCGGGGTGTTCGGCGCGCTGGTCTTGCCGGCCGGCGGCGGCCCCGGCGGGATCGGCCGCGGGAAGGGTGACTTGTAGCGCCAGGAACCAGGGGTATCGACGGCGCCGAGCAGCATTTGTACGAGATGCAGCGCGCGGCAGGAATGGAAGCCGTTGCTGTGCGCGCTGATGCCGCGCATGGCGTGGAAGGCGACGGGGCGGCCGACCATGGTCTCGTGCCGGCGGCCGTAGACGTCGGTCCAGGGCTGGTTCAGCGTGATCGCCTGGTTGAAGGCGACATCGGCGATCTCGGCGGCAATGCGCTTGATGCGCACGGCGGGAATGCCGCAGGTCGCAGCCACCGCTTCGGGCGCGTAGTCGGGCGCCATGTAGCGTTCGGCCAGCAGCTGGAAGACCGGCACGGCGGTGCGGCCGTCCGGCAGCGTATAGTCGCCGGCCAGGACCGCGCTGAGGTCCGCCGTCGCGGCCGGGATGGCACCGCGGCTGCGGTCCCAGGCCAGCGGCTTGCCATCGGCGTCGCGGGCGAACAGGCCGTCATCGGCGCCGCCGGGGTTGCGCACCACCAGCCAGGGCGCATTGGTGTAGCGGGCCAGGAAGGCGGTATCGACCTGTTCGGTGCGCAGCAGTTCATGCACCAGGGCCAGGGCGAACAACCCATCGGTGCCGGGGCGGATGCCGACCCATTCGTCGGCCACCGCGGAATAGCCGGTGCGGACCGGGTTCACGCTGACGAACTTGGCGCCGCGCGCCTTCATCTTGCCGATGCCGATCTTGATCGGGTTGCTGTCGTGGTCCTCGGCCACGCCGAACATCAGCAGGTACTTGCACAGCTCCCAGTCGGGTTCGCCGAACTCCCAGAAGCTGCCGCCGATGGTGTAGAGGCCGCCGGCCGCCATGTTCACGCTGCAGAAGCCGCCATGCGCGGCGAAATTCGGCGTACCGAACTGCGCGGCCCAGAAGCCGGTCAGGCTCTGCGACTGGTCGCGGCCGGTGAAGAAGGCCAGCTTGCGCGGGTCCTCGGCGCGCACCTTGCTCAGCCAGCCGGTGGCGATGTCCAGCGCCTCGGCCCAGCTGATCTCCTTGAACTCGCCGGCGCCGCGCTCGCCGACGCGCAGCAGCGGCGCGCGCAGCCGGGCCGGGGCGTATTGCGTCATGATGCCGGCACTGCCCTTGCCGCAGAGCACGCCCTTGTTCACCGGGTGGTCGGGATTGCCCTCGATGTAGCGGACGCGGCCGTCCTTCAGGTGAACCTTGATGCCGCAACGGCAGGCGCACATGTAGCAGGTGGTGGTCTTGACCGTGTCGCCGAGGCTCGGCGAATAGTCGATGTGCGGCTCGGCACCGGGCATCCAGGCATCCCCTCTTGGTACCCCGAGTAACGCATGAGGCGCGCGGCGGCGCAAAGCCGGGGCGGGGGAAAATTCAACCGCGCGGCGCTGTGTGGAAATTTACCCTGGTTTTCAGGCAGGGTCAGCCGATTGCGCCATTCCGGTCTGGACAATCAGGGGCGGCCCCGGTTGGCGATTCCATCGCGGCGGCGAGCCGGGACGGACCCGGCCAGGGTCGCGCGCGCCGCGGAACTTTCTGGCGCCGCCGGGGTTCACCCTCCCGCTTGAAGGAGAGGAGAGTTCCGATGCTGAAACCCCTGAAGACCACGCTCTGTACGGCCGGATTGCTGGCTGGGCTGGGCCTGCTCGCGGCCTGCAACCCGATGGAGAACAGCGGCTCTCCCGGGACCAGCGCGGCCACGATGACGGCGCCGCCGCGGGCCGGTGCGCAGCCGGCCGGAACCACGGCCAGCGGCGAGAGCCCGGTGACCAACCAGACCATCGGCGGGCCGAACGCGATCAACCGGCCCTACTATCTGGGCGCCGACCCGAACTTCCCGCGCGGCCAGGGCGGCAGCGGTTCGCGCGGCGGCCCGTAACGGCCGGCGCGGCACGAAGGGCGGGTCCCGCGGGGCCCGCCTTTTTTGTGACCAAGGGTGACGGCGGGAAAACATCCTCCCCCGCGCCGGTTTCAGCCGGTGCCGGGACGGAGGAGATCGATGCAAAGCAGACCCACCCTTCCCCTGTTCACCCTGCTCGCCCTTGGCGCGTCGCTCGGCGTTTCGCTGGCCGGCTGCGCCGCCGATGCCGACCAGCGCACCGCCAGCCTGGTCGCGCGGCCGCAACCTGCGGCGACGCCGGCGCCGCTGCCCGTTGGCAACAACGGCCGCTTCGTCAGCGACCTCGGCGAGAATCCGATCAACCAGGATTACTACCTCGGGTCCGACCCAATGTTCCCACGCGGCAGCAGCAGCGGCAGCTTCGGGCACGAGCCCGGCGGCGGCGGGCCGTAGCCCGGCCGGGCTGACCGGGGCCGACGGCCGCCAGGGCGCTCCGGCCGCACCGCTGCCACTTTCCTGGCCTAGGTGCAGCGCGTGGGTACCCTGGCGCTGCGGCGATCCGTCTTCTTCGGCCTGATGTTCGGCGGCGGCGCCGGGCTGTTCGGCCTGGCCTGGGCCTGCCTGGCGGCCGGCGGGCTGGGCACGGTCGAGGCGCTGATGCTGGGCTGCGTGCTGGTGGTGGCGCCGTGGAACGGGATCAGCCTGGGCAATGCGCTGCTCGGGCTGGCGCTGCTGCTGGGCAGCCGGAACCCGGCGGCGGCGGTGCTGCCGGCGCTGCGGCTGGCGCGGCCCGGCGTGCCGCAGCTGCGCACCGCCATCGCCGTGTGCGTCCGCAACGAGGAGCTGGACGGCGTGCTGCCGGCGATGGGCCGGCTGCTGGATGGGCTGAGCCTGGCCGGGGCCGGACCGTTCTTCTCGCTCTGGATCCTGTCCGACACGCAGGACGCCGCGCTGGCGCGGCGCGAGGCCTTGGCGGTGGTGGCGTTCCGCGCCCGGCGCTCGGATGCGGCGCGCATCCACTATCGGCGGCGGGTGGAGAATGTCGGCTTCAAGGCCGGCAACATCATGGATTTCCTGGACCACCACGCCGCCGGGCATGAGCTGATGCTGACGCTGGACGCCGACAGCGAGATGTCGGCCGCCGCGGTGCTGCGCCTGGTGCGCTGCCTGGAGGCCGAGCCCCGGCTGGCCCTGGTGCAGCAGTTGACGGTGGGGCGGCCGGCGCGGGCGGCGTTTCCGCGGCTGTTCCAGTTCGGCATGCGCGCGGGCATGCGCGCCTGGGCCACGGGCCAGGCCTGGTGGCAGCAGGGCGAGGGGCCGTACTGGGGCCACAACGCCCTGATCCGCATCGACCCGTTCCGCCGCCATTGCCGGCTGGAGCCGCTGCCGGATGGCCGGCCGATCCTCAGCCACGACCAGGTGGAGGCGGTGCGGCTGCACGCCGCCGGCTGGCAGGTGATGTGCCTGCCGCTGGAGGATGGCTCGATGGAGGCCAATCCGCCCGCGCTGCCGGAATACCTGGCGCGGGATCGACGCTGGGGCGCGGGCAACATGCAATACCTGGCGCTGCTGCGGCTGCCGGGGATGACGGTGATGGGGCGCTGGCAACTGGTGCAGGCCATCCTGCTGTTCCTCGGCGCACCGGCCTGGGTGCTGCTGCTGGCGCTGGCGGCGGTGAACGCGGTGGTTGGCGGCGAGGTCGACATGGCGCTGCTGCCGGCGGCGCTGCTGTTCGGCTGGGCCGGGTACTACGCCTGCAAGCTGGCCGGCTTTGCCGAGGTGCTGCTGCGCCCAGCCCGCGCCACGGCCTATGGCGGCTGGGGCCGGTTCCTGGCCGGGGCCGTGGCGGAGCTGGTGTTCACGACGCTGTTCGAACCGGTGGTGCTGTTCAACAAGGCACTGTTCCTGGCGGCGCTGCCGTTGGGCGTGAAGCTGGGCTGGGCGCCGCAGAACCGTGCGGAGCGGGGCGTCGGCTGGGGCGACGCGCTGCGGCTGCTGTGGCTGCATACGCTGTTCGGACTGGCGGTGGGCGCCGGCTTCGCGGCGGCGTCCTGGGGGGCGCTGCTGTGGGCGCTGCCGTTCACGGCAGGGCTGGTGCTGGCGGTGCCGTTCTGCGTGATGACGGCGGCGCCGGGGTTTTCGGCCTGGCTGATGCGGCGGGGCGTGGCGGCGACGCCGGAGGAGCTGGCGCTGTAGCGGGGTGCGGCCGGCGTGCGCCCCTCGGCACCGCGACCGGCCGCGGCGTGGCATGGCAGGACACCAGGCCGGCGGGTAGGGCGGCGCCCCGCCTCAGGCAAACCTGCCCGCCCGCGCGCAACGGGCCGATGCGGCGCCGCGGCAGGTGGCGGCGGGTCAGCCCAGCGCGGTTGCCGCGGCGGCCCGCAGGTCCGCCAGGAAGCGTTGGTATTCCGCCGCCTTGGCCGCGGCATCGGGCAGCCGCAGCAGGTAGCTGGGGTGGACCGTGGGGAAGACCGGCGGGCTGTCCGGCAGCGCCAGCACCTGGCCGCGCGCCTTGCCGACCGCGACCGCCTTGCCGGTCAGCGCCCGCAGCGCCGAGGCGCCGAGCGAGACCACCAGGCGCGGGCCGACGATCTCGATCTCGCGCCGGAGAAAGGGCCGGTAGTGCGCGATGTCGCCGGCATCGGGGCTCTGGTGGATGCGGCGGCGGCCGGTGGGGGTGTACTTGAAGTGCTTCACCGCATTGGTGACGTAGGTCTCGGCGCGGGGGATGCCGGCTTCCGCCAGGGCGCGGTCCAGCAGCCGGCCGGCCGGGCCGACGAAGGGACGGCCGGCCAAGTCCTCCTCGTCGCCGGGCTGTTCGCCGACGAAGAGCAGCGCCGCGCCGATCGGGCCTTCGCCGAAGACCGCCTGGGTGGCCTGGGCGGCCCAGGGCAGCGCCTGGTCGGCAAGTACCTCGGCGCGCAGTGCGGCCAGGGCTTCGGCGGGGTCCTTGGGGGCCAGCAGGTCCATGCCGGGAGCAACGCCCTCGGGCGGCGCCAGATGCACGTCGCGCTGGCGGCGCAGCGCCGGCGGCGTGGCGCCGCGGGCCACCATCTCGGCGGCGCGGGCCGGGGCCTCGGCGATCAGGCGGGGGATGTCGCGGGTTTCCGGCATGTTGCGCCAGTACTTCTTCGGCATCTCCGCGCGCATCGCCGCCGGCTTCAGCCGCGCCGGGTTGAAGATGCTGGCGTAGTAGGTGCGCCACAGCTCCTCCACCGCATCCTCGCGCGGCACGTCGTGGCGATTGCCGCCGGGGCCGAAGCTGAGCACGGCGCCATTCCAGTGTGCGCTGGCCTCGGGCGTGATGATGGACCAGCGCAGGCCGGCGAAGCGGCGGACGAAGAAATCCGCCTCGGCGTGCAGTATGTGGTGGTCGGGTTCGAACCAGGCGAGGTAGTGCGGCCCGGCCTCGGCCTGGATGCAGCGGAAGCGGAGGAAGGCGTGCATCTTGTGCGCGTCCCGCCGCACCGATTTCGCCATGGCTTCCAGCCGGGCGATGTCGGGGTCGGCGCGGTCCTCCATCAGGCCGTGCGTCCCGTGGGTCAGGCGCCACAGCACGCGGTACAGCAGGGCGAAGCGTTCGGGGTCGCGGTGGCGGATGGCGATTTCCGCCAGGGCCGGGAAGGCCCGGGGCACCGCGACCGGCGAGGCGGCGCCCGATGGCGGCGGGGTGCCGGCGAACAATCCGGCGGCATCCCCGGCGACCCGCCATTCCACCTGTTCGGGCGGCACCTCGGCGGCCAGCACGCGGCGGGCCTGGTCGCGCCAGGCATCGAAGGCGGCGGGGCCGGGCAGGACGATGCCGATGGAGCCCATCAGAACAGCGCCAGCTGCTGCGGCCGGGCGGCGGCGGTGAAGGCGGTGCGGGCCACCAGGCGCTGGCGCAGGTCGGCACTGTCCAGCAGGCGCGCGGCGGGGCGGTGGTCGGCGGCCAGCAGGAAGGGCCGCACCTTGGCCAGTGGCACGCGCAGCCGGGCCAGGTCCTCCATGTGCAGCGCGCGATGGCGGCGGGCGGCGAGGATGCGCTCCACCGTCCTGGCGCCGAGGCCCGGCACGCGCAGCAGGCGTTCGCGCGGGGCCAGGTTGACGTCCAGCGGGAACTCGCCGCGGTGGCTCAGCGCCCAGGCCAGCTTGGGGTCCACGTCCAGGTCCAGCATGCCGGCCGTGCCGCCGCTCATGATCTCGTCGGGGGTGAAGCCGTAGAAGCGCAGCAGCCAGTCGGCCTGGTACAGCCGGTGTTCGCGCACCAGCGGCGGCGGCTGCGGCGGCAGCAGGCGGGAGGCATCGGGGATGGGCGAATAGGCGGAGTAGTAGACCCGGCGCAGCCCGTAGCTGGCGTAGAGGCCGGTGGAGGTGCCAAGCACGGTGGCGTCGGTCGCGTCGTCGGCACCGACGATCATCTGCGTGGACTGGCCACGGGCGAAGGGCGGCGGCGTGGCGCGCTGCGCGGTGCGGCGGTCCTCGGCATGGGCCTCGATCCGTTCGCGCAGGCGGCCCATACTGCGGCGGATGCCGGCGAAGTTCTTCTCGGGCGCCAGGCTTTCCAGGCTGCTGCGCTGCGGCAGCTCGATGTTGATGGAGAGCCGGTCGGCCAGGCGGCCGGCTTCCTCCAGCAGTTCCGGCGCGGCGTCCGGGATGGTCTTCAGGTGGATGTAGCCGCGGAAGCCATGGGTCTCGCGCAGTTCCCGCGCCACGCGGACGATCTGTTCCATGGTGTAGTCGGGGCTGCGAATGATGCCGGAGGAGAGGAACACGCCCTCGATGGCGTTGTGGCGGTAGAAGTCCAGCGCCAGGCCGACCAGTTCCTGCACCGTGAACCGCGCACGCGGCACGTTGCTGGTGGCGCGGTTGATGCAGTAGGCGCAGTCGAACACGCAGGCATTGGTCAGCAGCACCTTGAGCAGCGAGATGCAGCGGCCATCCGGCGCATAGGCGTGGCAGATGCCCATGCCGGGCGCGGTGCTGCCCAGGCCGCCCTTGCGGCTGTCGCGCGCATCGGCGCCGGAGGAGGCGCAGGACGCATCGTACTTGGCGGCGTCGGCGAGGATGGCGAGCTTCTGCTGGAGGTCCATGCGGGCGCGGCCTTGAGGGTAGTTCACTATATGTTCCCAATGCCGCAACCATCAAGCCTGCGCTGCCCGATTGATTCAGCGCTGCCGTTACAGCTGGTTCCGGTGTATTCCTGAGGCTGCCTGGGAAGATCGGTTCGCAGCCATGTCATCTACCTCTGAACGCACCCTCGCCGGGGTCCGGCGCTTCGCCTCGCCGGCGGTGAAGGCGGCGCTGTGGCGCCGCCTGGCGGAATTCGCCGGCATTCTCTGCGCGCTGGCCGGGCTGGCGCTGCTGCTGGCGCTGCTGAGCCACGACCCGGCCGACCCTTCGATGTCCACCGCCACCGGCCGGGCGCCGAGCAACGTGGTGGGCCAGGCCGGGGCGAGTGTGTCCGACCTTCTGCTGCAGGGCTTCGGCTTCGCCGGCGCGCTGCCGGTGCTGGCGCTGCTGGCCTGGGCGTTCCGGCTGGGCGCGCATCGGGGCCTGGGGCTCTTTCCGGCGCGGTTGGCGGCGCTGCTGGCGGCGCTGCCGGCGCTGGCGGCCACCATCTCGCTGCTG
>CAIMOR010000412.1 GCA_903843125.1 uncultured Rhodospirillales bacterium | reverse complement strand
TGTTCGACACATACGCCCTGGCGCGTTCCACTGGCGGTGCCCTGGTGAAAGCCGGCGGCGATAGCTGGTTTTTCGTCACCGCAGACTACGCCTTTGGGCATTCGCTTGAACGCGACACAGGCGACTTCGTCAAAGCCGCCGGCGGGCGTGTGCTGGGCAGTGTCCGCACCCCCTTCCCCGGCACCACTGATTTCTCCTCCTTCCTGCTGCAAGCGCAGGCGTCGCGCGCCAAGGTCATTGGCCTGGCCAACGCGGGCACCGATACCGTGAACTGCGTCAAGCAAGCTGCCGAGTTTGGCCTGACCCGTAGGGGTGTCAAGCTTGCATCGATGCTCATGTTCCTTCCAGACGTGCATGCGCTTGGCCTGCAGATAGCCCAGGGACTGGTCTGCACCGAATCCTTCTATTGGGATTTGAACGACCGTACCCGCGCCTTCACCCGCCGCGCCCAAGCCCTCGCCGGGCAGGTACCGCTCTGCATGAACCATGCGGGCGACTACTCGGCTGCCCTGCATTACTTGAAGGCGGTGAAAGACATGGGTGTGGCTGCCGCCAAGGCCAGTGGTGCCGATGTGGTCGCGCGCATGAAGGCGATGCCGACCGATGATGACGCCTTCGGCCAGGGCAGCATCCGGCCCGATGGCCGCAAGTTGCACCCGACCTATCTCTTCGAGGTAAAGCGGCCAGAGGAAAGCCGCGGTCCGATGGACTACTACAAGCTGCTGCAGACAACTCCGGCAGGCGAAGCCTTCCGTCCCTTGAACGCGGGAGGATGCGCGCTAGTTCGCAGCTAAGCCATGGCCGCATGGGTCGGCTGGGGGCGGTTATGACAGCGTGAGCGATGCGCGTGGCTCGCTGGGCCGGTATCTGGATTTCTACAACTGCCGGCGGCCGCATTCGAGCCTTGGCGCGCGGACGCCGGAGCAGGCCTACCTCGACCACCTGCCCCAGAGCATGGCAGCATGAGAAAGCCGCCGCTGCCGTGGCCTCATTAGAAACAGCGATTCAGCGGCGGTTTGGCGGACGCCGTTCTCCAAGGCTCCAGCCTAGAGATTGTTTGCATCCGGTTGCACTTCCTCCGCCATTGCGCCAACTCATTCGGCCGCGTTGCAGAACGCCGCCGGCGTGCTGACCTGCACCGCCGTCAGCGCCGTGCCCCGTCGCAGCACGTATTCCGAGACGCCGACCGGATGCACCGCCTCCGGATCCCAGTTGTAGCTCCAGCCCATGCCGGTGAAGGGATAGCCTGGCGCCCCGGAAAAGCCACTGCGCCAGGAACTCCACATCTGTTCCAGCAGGAACCGCATCGCCTCCGGGTCCATCTCGGTCGGTACTTGGCTCGGGTGGCATTGCGCCGCGTCCGGGTCGGTGCCACCAGGGCAGGGGCGGAACAGGCTGGCCCGCGGCACCTGGAAGGTGATGACCTGCCAGCGATGGTCCGGCCGGCTGGGCTGCGGTTGCGGCGGCAGCCCCAGCACCTGTTGGATCGCCAGCACCGCGTCGGCCTTGCCGCGGCACAACGCGCGCAGTTGGGACGGCACGGAAACCCAGGTGAACCGCGCGAGCGGGGAGGCCGGTACGCCCCATTCGGTGAAGCTGCCCACGGTCACTGTCTCGCCGGCCGGCAACGGCTGCAACGCCACCACGGCAGCGGGCGTCCGCACCGCCGCCTGGCGGATGCTGGCCTCGTAGAGCTGGCCGTGGTCGGGCCCGCAGCCAGCCAGCAGCGTCAGGGCAAGCAGCAGAAGCGCCAGATAGAATCGCATGACGGAATGATGCCCAACCCACGGCGCGTCTTGCAACCAGGGGTGGCGCCGTTGCGGCAAGCACGGCATCGTAACGGCAGCGCAATCGCCGGAGTCCGCCCGTGCCGCCCCGCCGCAAGTTGGTCCTGACCCTGCTGGTCCTCCCCGCCGCCTTGCTGGCGCCCCGGCTGGCTGTTGCCCGCCGGCGCCGGTCGGTCGTGCGGGGCTGCGGCACCCGCGGCGGCTCCGGTGAGCGGGACGAGAATGGTCGCTGCGTGCGAAGTCAGCGCGACAGCCGGTAGATCGTTACCGCGCGGCTGTCGCGGTCTTCCAGTTCGCGCGTCGTCGGTACCTGGTACTGCGCCAATTCCACCAGGCCCTCGCGCGGCAGGTAGGCCCGGCCGGGGTCGGCCAGCCAAACTTCGGTACCCGCGGCCGCCAGCCGGCGCAGCCAGGGCATGATGTGCCCGGTCATCGGCGCCTCGTAGCAGACATCCCCGGCCAGGATCAGGTCCCAGCGGCAGGCGTCGCCCGCCGCCGTCACCACGTCTCCCGCCGGCGTGGCCACCGCCACGCCGTTCAAGGCCGCGTTCAACCGCGTTGCGGCCAGGGCCAGCGGGTCGATCTCGGCGGCCTCCGCACTGGCCGCACCGGCCCGCATGGCGGCGATGCCGGCCAGCCCGCAGCCGGCGGCGAAGTCGAGCACGCGGCGGCCGGCGACGCGCCCGGGCTGGTCCAGCATCAGCCGCGCCATGGCCTGGCTGCCCGGCCAGGCGAAGGCCCAGAACGGCGGCTCGACCCCCTCCTCGGCCAGCCAGGCTTCGGTGGCCTGCCAGATCGGGGTGATCTCGGTGGCCAGGTACAGCGGAATCTCGGGCACGAAGGCGCTGCGCGCCACCACCGTATGGCTTCGGATGAAGCCCTCGGCGCCGGTCGCGCTCACAGCCGCCCGGCCAGGAAGGCCAGCGCCACTGCCAAACCCACCTCCCGGTTGGCCTTGAACAGCCGCAGGCACAGCGCGGGGTCGTGAATGTCCAGCAGCCATACCTGCCGCGCCAGCAGCGCCGCCGGCAGCACCAGCGCCGGCCAGAACCATGGCCCGCTGCCGGCCAGCCAGCCCGTCAGCGCCAGCACCGCCAGCATCAGCCCGTAGCACAGCGCCAGGAAGCCGCGGGTGCCCTCGCCCAGGCGCAGCGCCGTGCTGCCGATGCCGACCTTGGCGTCGTCCTCGCGGTCCTGGTGCGCGTAGATCGTGTCGTAGGCCAGTATCCACAGGAAGCCGGCGACCCACAGCGCATAGGCCGGCGCGTCCAGCCGGCCGGTCGCCGCCGCCATGCCCTCCGGCGCCGCCCAGCTGAACACGAAGCCCAGCATCACCTGCGGCCAGGTCGTCACCCGCTTGGCCAGCGGGTACAGCACGATGGGAACCAGGGAGGCGACGCCGAGCCCCACCGCGGTGGCGTTCAGTTGCAGCAGCACCGCCAGCCCCACCAGGCACAGTGCCGCCAGCCAGGCCAGCGCCTGCCGTGGCCTGACGGCGCCGGAGGCCAGCGGCCGGCCGCGGGTGCGCTCGACCTGGCGATCGATGTCGCGGTCCCACAGGTCGTTCACCACGCAGCCGGCGCCGCGCATGGCGAAGGCCCCCACCAGGAACAGCGCGGTCAGCCGCAGCCCCTCGGCCCAGCCGGGCGCCGCCAGCGCGAAGGCCCAGAACCCGGGCAGCACCAGCAGCCAGGCGCCGATCGGCCGGTCGAACCGCGCCAACAGCGCATAGGGGCGCCACCCGGCGGGCAGCCGCGCCACCCAGCCCTCGCGGCGTATATCGGTGAAACCCTGCATGGCGCGTATAAGCCCGGCCAGGAGCCCCGATGTCCACCCACAGCCTGACGACCAGCCCCCTGGGCAGCCCCGGACCCCGCCTGTTCACCGAAGCCCCGCTGGCAGCGGGGGCGGCGGTGCCGGCCACGGCGAACCAGGCGCACTACCTCGGCCACGTCATGCGCCGCGGCCCGGGCGACGCGGTGCGCCTGTTCAACGGCCGGGATGGCGAATGGGCCGCCGAGATCGCCACCATCCGGAAGGACCGCGCCACCTTCACCGCCACCGCCCAGACCCGCCCCCAGGCGCCTGAGCCGGAGCTGCGCCTGCTGTTGGCCGCGGTGAAGCGGGATGCCATGGACTGGGTTGCCGAGAAGGCCACTGAGCTCGGCGTCACGCTGATCCAGCCGGTGTTCACCCGGCGCAGCATCGCCGAGCGGGTCAACATCGCCCGCCTGGCCGGCATCGCCCGCGAGGCCGCCGAGCAATGCGAGCGCCTGGCGGTGCCGCTGGTGGCCGAGGCCCGCCCGCTGCACGCCGTGCTGGACGCCTGGGATGGCCTGCCGCTGCTGGTTGCCGCCGAACGGGCGGAGGCGCCGCCGATCGGCACCGCGCTGCGGATGCTGCATCCGCCGGTGGCCTGGCTGGTCGGCCCGGAGGGGGGCTTCGAGCGGGCGGAGCTTGACGATCTGCTCCGGCGTGCCTTTGTTTCGCCCGTCGCCCTCGGCCCGCGCATCCTGCGGACCGAGACCGCGGCGGTTGCCGGCCTGGCCGCCATCCAGGCGCTTTCCGGCGATTGGGCTTAGGACTAGTGGTCCAGGCCTGAGGCTCGGTCTCCGAGCCTCGGGCGGTCTCGGCCACCGACGACAGCGACTTCACCCACGCGCCGGCCCATGCCTTGGGGGCCCGACAAGAACGGATCTTAAGAATGTCGAACCCCGGCGAGGCCGATCTGACGCCGATCACCTCCATGCGCCAACTGGCCGAGTGGTTCGCCGCCGGCAGCAAGCCGCGCGCCGACTGGCGCATCGGCACCGAGCACGAGAAATTCGGCTTCCGCCGCAGCGACCTTTCGGCCCCGGCCTATGAGGGCGATGGCATCCGCGCCCTGCTGCAGGGCTTCGAGGCCTTCGGCTGGGAGCCGATCCTGGACAATGGCAACCCGATTGCGCTGAAGCGGGCCGGTGGCATCTCGATCAGCCTGGAGCCGGGCGGCCAGTTCGAGCTGTCCGGCGCGCCGCTGGCCGACCTGCACGCCACCCAGATGGAACTGGCCGAGCACCTGCGCGAGTGCCACCGCGTCGCCGGGCCGCTCGGCATCGGCTTCGCCGGCCTCGGCTTCCACCCGCTGGCCACGCGGGAGCAGATGCCGTGGATGCCGAAGTCCCGCTACGGGATCATGCGCCGCTACATGCCCACCGTGGGCCGCATGGGCCTCGACATGATGCTGCGCACCTGCACGGTGCAGGCCAACCTGGACTTCGGCGACGAGGCCGACATGGTCGAGAAGCTGCGCATCTCGCTGGCCCTGCAGCCGCTGGCCACCGCGCTGTTCGCCAACTCCCCGTTCACCGAGGGCAAGCCCAACGGCTACCGCACGCTGCGCGGCCAGGCCTGGGTGGAGACCGACGCGCGCCGCACCGGCATTCCGCCCGTGGTGTTCGAGGCCGGTTTCGGCTTCGAGCGGTTCTGCGAGTGGCTGCTGGACGTGCCGATGTATTTCGTGATGCGCGAGGGCCGCTACATCGACGCCGCCGGCGCCAGCTTCCGCGACTTCATGGCAGGCAAGCTGGCCGACCTGCCGGGTGAGCGCGCCACGATGGGCGACTTCGCCGACCACGTGACCACCGCCTTCACCGACGTCCGGCTCAAGCGCTTCCTGGAGATGCGCGGCAGCGATGTCGGCAGCGCGGCGATGATCGTGGCCCAGCCGGCGCTCTGGGTTGGCCTGCTGTACGATGACGCCGCGCAGAAGGCGGCACGCGCGCTGACGCGCGACTGGGGCGCCGCCGAACTGGCCGCGCTGCGCCAGGCGGCGCCACGCACCGCACTGGAAACCCCGTTCCGTGGCCGCAGCCTGGGCGAATGGGCGCGGGACGTGCTGGCCATCGCCGGCCAGGGGCTGCGGGCGCGTGGCCTCGGCGAAGAAGTCTTCCTCTCGCCGTTGCAGGAAATCGCCGAAAGCGGCATGACCCAGGCTGACCGTTGGCTGCAGCGCAGTGCCGCGCTGTGGGGCGGCGACGTCACCCCCGCCCTGGCTGCGGCCGAACTGTAGCGGCCCGCGCGGCCCGAACCCGAGGTGCCTGCCATGCTGCCCAAGACCCCGCTGCCCCTGCTCGCCGTTCCCGGCACCAACGAGGTCCCCCGCCTGGTGGTGGAAAGCTGGGCCGGCGAGGAGCCGTTCTCGGGCTGGCTGGTGGACCGCAACCGGCAGGTCGTCGCCCGGCTGCTGAACTTCCGCTTCCGCTTCATCGGCTTCGACCAGGAAGCCGAGACCAACGCCGCCTTCCACTGCCTCAAGGCAATGCCGCTGCCGCCGGAGCCGCAACCCGTGGTGGTGGCGCTGGATGGCGACCGCCTGGGGCTTGAAGGCCACTGGAGCCTGGCCGCGGGGCGGCTGCACAACCCCGGCACCGCCGGCGACACGCTGCGCCTGGCCACGTCGGCGCCGCGCCTGGGCCTGCGCTTCTTCACCTGGCCCAATGGCGGCATCGTGGAGGTGCTGCGCAATGGCGCCGTGGTGGCGGAGGTCGACCTCTACGGCGCCACCGCCGGCCTGCCGACCGGGGTCATCGTCGACGGCCCGAATGAAAGCCCCGGCGAGGGTGCCGGCACCGAAGCCTGGACCCTGGAGGTCCGGGCAACCGGTCGGCGCCATCCCGAGGCCGGCGCGGCCGAGGCCCTGCTGGCCGAGATCGTCGAATATACCGGTGTCGAGGCCCCGCCCCGCCCGGCGGCGCCGCTGCCGCCCTTGCTGGACGAGCCGGCCATGCTGCCGCCCTTCATGGACTGGGTGGCGGCGCTGCAGCCGGACGGCATGGCGCTGGACATTGGCGGCTCGCCACGCCGTGGCGACGACCCCCGGCTGCTGAAGCTGGACTGGCAGGCGTTCGATGCGCCACACCTGCTGGCCGACCCGCTGAAGCTGCCGTTCCGCGACGCCAGCCTCGACCTGGTGCATGCCAACGGCATCCTGAACCGCGTCGTCGACCCCGCCGGCTTCGCCCGCGAAATCCACCGCGTGCTGAAGCCCGGTGGCTGGGCGCTGGTGAGTTCCATGCCCGGCGGTTGGTGGCGGCACGGCGCGCCGCACCTGATGGACTTCACCCCTGCGGCCATGGGCATGTTGTTCGCCGGCTTCAGCCAGTGCCATGTGCAGAGCGGCGGCGGCCTGATCGACCGGACCATGGCGCTGATGGACTGGAGCGGCTCCGGCGCCGACCGCAAGCCCCGCCTGCTTGAACGGCTGCGGTTGGACCTGGAGCGGTTCGAGGCGATGGCCAGCCCGGCCAGCCTGGCCGCGATGGCGCTATGGAGCATCGCGCAACTGCGCAAGTAGCAGCCGGCGGCGTTGGCCGGAGCCCGCTTCGCGCAGGCAGAGCGCCGGTGCGGTGGATCAGCCAGCCAGGCAGTGCCCTGAGCATGAGCCACCCCTGTGGATCATGCTCAGGGCGCCGCTCAACTCAGACGGCGGTGCCGCCCACGGTCAGCCCGGCCAGCTTCAGCGTCGGCTGGCCCACGCCTACCGGCACGCCCTGGCCGGACTTGCCGCAGGTGCCGACGCCGGGGTCCAGCGCCATGTCGTTGCCCAGCATGGCCACCTTGGTCAGGCTGTCCGGCCCGTTGCCGATCAGCGTGGCGCCCTTGACCGGAGCGCCCACCTTGCCATCCTCGATCAGGTAGGCCTCCGAAGCGCTGAACACGAACTTGCCGCTGGTGATATCCACCTGGCCGCCACCGAAATTCACCGCGTAGAGCCCGCGCTTGACGCTGCGGATGATCTCCTCCGGCGCGTGGTCGCCGTTCAGCATCACCGTATTGGTCATCCGCGGCATCGGCGCATGGGCATAGCTCTGGCGGCGGCCGTTGCCGGTCGGCGCCACGCCCATCAGCCGTGCATTCTGCCGGTCCTGCAGGAAGCCGACCAATACGCCATCCTCGATCAGCACGGTCCGATGGCTCGGCGTGCCCTCGTCATCCACGGTCAGGCTGCCACGCCGGTCCGGCATGGTGCCGTCGTCCACGACCGTGACGCCCTTGCCCGCGATCTGCTTGCCGAGCAGGCCGGAGAAGGCGCTGGTCTGCTTGCGGTTGAAGTCGCCCTCCAGCCCGTGCCCGATGGCCTCGTGCAGCAGGATGCCGGGCCACCCCGGGCCGAGCACCACTTCCATCTCCCCGGCCGGGGCGGGCACGCTGTCCAGGTTCACCAGCGCCTGGCGCAGCGCTTCGCGCGCGGCGCCCTGCCAAACCTCCGGCGCCACCACGCGGGCGTAGTCGAACCGGCCGCCCAGGCCCTGGCTGCCGGTCTCGCGCCGGCCATCCTGTTCCACCACCACGGCCACGTTCAGCCGCACCAGCGGGCGGATATCGGCCACCCGGCTGCCATCGGCGCGCAGGATCTGCACCGCCTGCCATTCGCCCACCAGGGACGCCATCACCTGCTTCACCCGGCCATCCAGGCCGCGGGCATAGGCGTCGATCTCGCCCAGCAGGCTGGTCTTGGCCGAGAACTCCATCAGCCCCAGCGGGTTCACGTCCGTATAAAGCCGCTGATTGGTCGCCTGCGGCGCCACGTCCAGCTTGCCGCTGTGGCCCTGCTGCACCGCCCGCACCGTGGCGCCGGCGCGCGCCAGCGCCGCTTCGGAAATCTCGCCGCTATGGGCATAGCCGGCCGCCTCCCCGGCCACCGCCCGCAGGCCGAAGCCGCGGCTGGTGTCGAAGGCGGCACCGCGGATGCGGCCATCATCCAGGCTGACCGACTCGCTTTCGCGGTATTCCAGGAACAACTCGCCGTCATCGGCGCCGGCCAATTCCCGCGCGACCAGCCTTTCGGTCGCCGCCTGGTCCATTTCACTGAAGAACAGCCGGTCGGTGGTGGCGAGCGGGGTGTCGAGGGGCATGGGACGGGGCCTCACGGAGCGAACAGGGGTGGCGGCGGAACGGCGTCGGGCGCGGCGGGCAGCAACCGCTCGGGCGGAAACCGCAGGATCGCGGTGGCGCCCTCGCCGGGTCCGCTTTCCAGCGTCAACGTGGCCCCCTGGGCTTCCGCCAGGGCACGGGACAGATATAGGCCGAGTCCGCTGCCGGGGAAGCGCCGGGTCAAGGATGAATCCACCTGGCTGAAGGGTTGGAACACCCGCGGCATGTCCTCCGGCCGCACGCCGATGCCGGAATCGCGCACCTTGATGACCAGCGCACCATCCGCCGCCGGCGCCGCCGAAAGCGTCACGTTGCCGTCCGCCGGGGTGAACTTCACCGCGTTGGACAGCAGGTTCAGCAGCACCTGCCGCAGCCGCACCTGGTCCGCGCGCAGCACCGGCAGCGCCGGCGCCAGCTCCAGCTTCAGGCTGACCCGGCCGCTGGCGGCGGCGGCCTGCATCACCCGCACCACGCTCTCGCACAGCGGTTGCACCTCCACCTCGCCCTCCGCCACCTGGAAGCCGGTGGTCTCCGCCCGGGTCACGTCCAGGATGTCGTCGATCAGCGACAGCAGGTGCCGCCCCGCCTCATGGATGGAGCCGAGGTATTCGCGCGAGCGTTCCGGGTCAGGCGCGGTCTGCAGCGCCTCGGAGAAGCCGATCACCGCGTTCAGTGGCGTCCGCAACTCGTGCGTCATCGTCGCCAGGAAGCGCGACTTGGCCAGGTTGGCCGCCTCGGCCGCGCGCCGCGCCGCTTCCAGTTCGCTGCGCACCGCGCGGTCCTCGGTCACGTCGGTATAGGTCAGCACGAAGCCGCCATCCGGTGTCGGGTCGGAGACGACCTCGATGATCTGGTCCTCCGGTCCGGTCCGGACATGGCGGTTCGGTCGCTCCGGGTCGAACCGGCCGATGGTCATCTCGGCCCGCTCCAGCGCCTCGGCGTCGTCGCCATAGACCCCCAGCTGCGCCAGCTGCCGGATGTATTCGTGCAGGTGCAACCCGACCAGCACGGTGTCCTGGGGCAGCCCCAGCATGGCCCGGACCCGCGGGTTGGCCGCCACGATCCGCCGGTCGGCGCCGAACAGCACGATGCCGTGGCGGATGTTGTCCAGCATGACGCCGAGGGTGGCGGCGCGGCTCTGCGCCACCGCCTCGGCCTCGACCATCCGGGTGATGTCGGTGGAGGTGACGACGAAACCGCCATCCGGCGTCGGGTCGGACGTCACCTCCAGCACGCGTCCGTCACTGGTCGGCCGGACATGCCGGGTCGGCTTGCTGCGGTCCAGCACGAGCGCTTGGCTGGCGATCGCCATCGCTTCCGGCGGCACCGCGCCACTGGCCAGCTGCTCGGCGATCAGTTCGTCCAGCATGGCGCCCGGCCGCAGCTCCGCCGGCCCGTGCCCGCCAAGCCGGGCAGCCAGCGCATTGGCCGCGATCACCCGCCGGTCCGGCCCGTAATAGCAGATGCCGTGGCGGATATTGTCCAGCATCACCTGCAGGATGGTCGCACGCTGCCGCGCCGCGGTCTCCGCCGCCACCAGGTCGCTGACATCGCTGACCGTGATGACATAGCCGCCATCCGCTGTCGGGTCCGCGGTGAAGCTGACGATGGTGCCATCCCGCCGCGTCCGGGTGCCACGCCGCGCGGTGGTGATATCGACCTTGACGCTGCCCAGCCAGGCGGCCTCATCGACCTCGCCGCGCTCGTACAGCATCCGCACGATATCGGGCTCACGCCAGCCGACCAGGTCGGTGTCCGGCGGCAGGCCGTGCAACTCCAGCGCCAGCCGGTTGGCGGTAACCAGGCGGCGTTCGCGGTCGTAGCGCACGATGCCGTGCCGCATGCTGTCCAGCATCAACTGCAGCAGGGCCGCCCGGTCGCGTGATTCGGATTCGCTGCGCGCCAGCTGGGTCACGTCGGTCAAGGTCATGACGAAGCCGCCATCCGGCGTCGGGTCCGAACCGATCTCCAGCTTGGTGCCGTCCGGCCCATCGCGCAGGTAGCGGGTCGGCCGGCTGCGGTCTAGCGACAGCGCCAGTTCGGCGTGCGCGGCGTCGATGACGCCACGTTCCAGCTGGGCGGCGACAATGTCCTCGAAGGTGGTGCCAGGCGGCGCCAGCTCGCCGTTCAGCCCGGCCAGCCTGGCGCCCAGCGCGTTGTGCCGCAGCAGCCGGTGTTCGCGGTCGAACAGCGCGATGCCGTGGCGCATGCCGTCCATCATCACCTGCAGCAGGTCGGCGCGGCGCTGCGCTTCGGCCCGTGCCATGCTGAGTTCGGTCACGTCGCTCTGGGTCAGGATGAAGCCACCATCCGGCGTCGGGTCGGAGCGGATCTCCAGCACCTCGCCGTTCGGCTGGGCCACCACGACGCGGTCGGCCCGGCTGCGGTCCAGCGCCAGCTGGCGCCGCTTCTGCGCCTCGCTGACCCGGCCCAGCGCCTGCTGCTCCTCCAGCAGCTCGCGCATTGTCCAGCCGATCCGCTCGGCGCCGCCGGCCACGCCGCTGAGCGTGCCCATCAGCCGGTTGGCCGCCACCAGCCGATGCTCGGAATCGTACAGCGAGATGCCGTGGCGCATCGTGTTCATCATCACGTTCAGCACCTCGGCCCGGCGTGCCGCCTCGGCCTGCGCTGCCAACAGCGCGGTGATATCGCTCCAGCCCAGCACGTAGCCGCCGTCCGGCATCGGGTTCGAGGTCACGTCCAGCACCCGGCCCTGGCTGTCGGTGCGTTGATAGCGCCGTGCCTGGTGCCAGTCGCGCGCCATGACCTCCCGGCCCAGCGCATCGGCGGCGGCACCGGTGCCGAAGGCGCCACGTTCGTATTGCATCTGCAGCAGCAGCCGCTGTGGCGTGCCGGGGACCATTTCCCCCGGCTGCAGCCCGCAATACTCGGCGGCCAGGCGGTTGGCGGTCAGCAACAGCCCGTCGGCGTCGTAC
>CAIMOR010000411.1 GCA_903843125.1 uncultured Rhodospirillales bacterium | reverse complement strand
TCGATCAGCGCGCGGGTCGCCGGGTCGGCCTGGGCCGCGGCGGGGTGCGGCTGGGCGAAGCTGAGCATCAGCGCGGCGAGGCCGGCGATCCCTGCGATTCGGGGCATGGTCTGGCTTCCCGTCCAAGTATTGCCGTCAGGCTACCACGCCGAGGCGCTTCGGTGGAACCGCCGGCCGCAACGGTTCCGCTGCTAGGCGCCCAGCGCCACCACAACCGCCGTGACATTGTCGCGAGCCTGCCGCGCCAGCGCCGCCGCCAGCAGCCCGGCCGCGCCGCCGGTGGCCAGCAGCCGGGCCAGCTCGGCCGGCGGCAGGGCGCGGTACAGGCCATCCGAGCACAGCAGCAGCCGGTCGCCGGGGCGCAGCGGGCAGTGCACCAGGTCCAGCGCCAGCGTCGCCTCGGCGCCCACCGCGCGCAGGATGACGTTGCCCTGCGGGTGTTCCCCGGCGATGTCCGGGGTGATCTCGCCGGCCGCGAGCAGTTCCTCCACCACCGAATGGTCGCGCGTCAGCGCCTGCAGCCGGCCGTCGCGCAGCAGGTAGCCGCGGCTGTCGCCAGCCCAGAGCAGGTCTGCCCCGGCCGGCCCCAGCACCAGCACGACCACGGTGGTGGCGATGGTCCGCCGGGTGGCGCGGCCCTCGGCGTGCAGCGCCGCGTTCACCGCCAGCAGCGCCTGGCGCACCGCCGGCAGCACCTGGCCGGGCGCCGGCCGCAGCGCCTGCAGCGCCGCCGCCACCGCCTGGCTGGCGACATCGCCGGCGCCGTGCCCGCCGGCGCCATCGGCCACCGCCCAGAGGCCAAGCTCCGGCCGCTGCACCAGGCTGTCCTCGTTGCGGGGTCTCACCGGGCCGGCAGCGGTGGCGGCGTCGGCGCTGGCGATGCGCAGGCTCATGCGGCCGAGTGTAGCCGCCCGGCGCCGGGGCGACAGGGCGAAATGATCCGCCGCCGGCGGGGCGACGCGGCGGCAAGGACCCGGAACGGCCATTTGACCAAGCCGCGGCCGCGGCGGATGCTGGTTCCGGAGGACCTGCCAATGACAACCCGCTCGTTCACTGCCGCCGACCTGGAAATGCTGCGCCGGTGGGACACGCCGACGATCTGCAACGCGCTGGAGATCGTGGCGCCGCATCGCCGGGGCCGCGGCTTCACCACCACGCCCTTCACCGCCGCCGACCCGGGCCTGCCGCCGATCTGCGGCCTGGCGCGCACCGGGCAGATCCGCGCGGCGCAGCCCTCCGGCCGGACCAAGGACCAGGACCGCGCGGCGCGCATCGGCTGGTACGAATACGTCGCCGAGGCCGACCTGCCGACCGTGGTG
Organism: uncultured Rhodospirillales bacterium; assembly: GCA_903843125.1. Classification (GTDB taxonomy): domain Bacteria; phylum Pseudomonadota; class Alphaproteobacteria; order Acetobacterales; family Acetobacteraceae; genus CAIMOR01. The sequence goes on along the minus strand of CAIMOR010000411.1, from coordinate 2,518 downwards.
GTGATCGAGGACCTGGACGAGACGCCGGGGGTGGGCGCGATGTGGGGCGAGGTGAACAGCAACGTCCACAAGGGCCTCAACGTGCTGGGCTGCGTCACCAATGGCAGCTTCCGCGACATCGACATGCTGGCGCCGGGCTTCCAGATCCTCGGCATCGTCAACCCGAGCCATGCGCATGTGCATGTGGTGGACTACGGGCGCGAGGTGATGGTGCACGGCATGCCCTGCGCGCATGACGACGTGGTGCATGCGGACCGCCACGGCGCGGTGGTGATCCCGGCCGACGTGGTCAGGCTGGTGCCGGCGGCGATCGAGCTGATCAGCCGCAAGGAAGCGGTGATCCTGGACATGGTGAAGCGCGACGACTTCAACATTGCGCGGCTGCGCGAGGCGCTGGCCAAGAGCGAGGAAATCCACTGAGGCTGCTGGGCGGGCTGGCCGCCGCGGTGCTGCTGCTCGGGCCGGCGGCGGCGCAGGGCGTGGACTGGACCACGCGCCTGCCGGCCTTCGCCGCCGCGCTGCGCGGCTGCCTGGAAGGCGACGCGACGGCCTTCGCCGACAACGCCGCGCGCCAGCAGGCCTTCGCCGTGGCGGTGCGGGTGCGGCATGGCGGCGAGACTGAGCTGTGCATCGCCCGGCCGGACGGCCGCGTGCTGCGGCGTGGGCCGGTGGGCGACGCGCCCCCGGTGGACCCGGCCGCGCCGGCCTTCTTCCTCGACCGCCATTGCGCCGATGCGCGGCGGCAGGAGGATGACGGCGGCCAGGTGCTGGGCTGGCTGGCCTATCCGGGCTGTTGAGGAGCGGTTGATGAGCGCGACACGCCCGGTGCTGGCGCATGTCCGGCCCGAATGGGTGGACCACTACGGCCACATGAACATGGGTTTCTATGCCGTGGTGTTCGACATGGCCACCGACCACCAATGGGCCGGCCTGGCGCTGGGCGCCAGCCTGCACGCGCAGGGCTTGGGGACCTTCGCGATCGAGAACTGGCTGGCCTATGTGCGCGAGGTGCGCGAGGGCATGCCGCTGGCCTTCGAGAGCGAGGCGCTGGTGTTCGACGACAAGCGGCTGATCTGCCTGCACCGCATGTACCACGCGACCGAAGGCTGGTTGGCGGCCGAGAACGAGGTGCTCTACCTCTGCGTGGACCTGGAGAAGCGCCGCGCGGGTGCCTGGCCGGCCGAGACGCTGGCGCAGTTCCAGCGGCTGTGCACCGGCGCGGCACCGAAGCGGCTGGCGCTGAAGCGGGCGAGGGCCTGATGGCTTGAGGCGCTGGCGCCGCTGAGGCTGGATCGGTCCTGCGGGGTGCCTGATGGGTTGAGGCGCCCGCGCTGCTGAGGCTGGATCAGGCCCGCAGTGCCGCCAGCCTGGCCTTGGCGGCGCGGCGCACATGGCGGGCGGCGAGCAGCGCGGCCAGTTCCTCGTCGCCATCCACCACGGCGGCCAGGATCATGGCGTGCTCGCGCCAATCCTCCTCGGCGCGCTCGGTGCTGTTCAGGCGAAACACCAGGTTGGTGCGCTCGCGCAGCGGGCGGATCAGGTCCGGCAGCACGCTGGTGGCGCCGGCGCGGGAGAGCAGGTCGTGGAACTCCCCGTTCAGGGTGGCGAGCTCGGCGGCGCCGGCGGTGGGGGCGGCGGCGTTGCCGCGGGCCAGCACCTCCCGCAGGCGCTGCACCACGCCGGCGTCGCGGTGGCGGGCGGCGAAGCGGGCGTTCAGGCCCTCCAGCACGGCGCGGGCCTCGACCAGCTCCTCCACCGCTTCCGGCGAGAGCGAGGTGACCATCACGCCGCGGCCATCCTCGGCGGCGGTGGCCAGCCCCTCGGCCTGCAGGCGCTTGATGGCTTCCCGCATCGGCACGCGGGAGACGCCGTATTCCGGCGAGAGCTTTTCTTCGACCAGGCGCTCACCCGGGTGGAAGCGGCCGGAGAGGATGCCGGCGCGGAGTTCGGCGAAGACCCGGTCGCTGAGCGTGGCGCGGGGCGTGGCCATCGGCGGTACTCCTTCCCGGCCCGTATACGACAGGAATGCCGGGCGTAACAAGGCATTCGGCGATTTTGGCGGCAACGGCTGCGCCCGGCGCAGGCAAGGCGGGTAAGAAACCGGGCCAAGGCCGGTGTTTAGCGGTTGACCCCGGAGGCTGCCGTATACAACGCTGCGGGGCGAGGCGAGGGAGAAGCCGCATGAATACCGCCACGGTCCTGCTGGGGCCGGTGCACTACTGGTACCTGTGCGGTGTCGGCGCGATCGTGCTGGCCATGGTGCTGCGGGCCAACGTGGTGGTGCCGGCGGTGCTGGCCAGCTTCGTCGTGGCGCTGAGCTTCAGCGGCAGCCTGGTGGGCGCGACCATCAGCGTGTTCAACGCTTCCCTGGTGGCGGCGAAGGAGCTGTTCAACATCTTCCTGGTCATCGCGCTGATGACCAGCCTGCTGCATGCGCTGCGGGCGGCGGGCAGCGACGTGCTGATGGTGCGTCCGTTCCAGAAGGTGATGACCACGGGGACGCGCGCCTTCTTCATGC
>CAIMOR010000410.1 GCA_903843125.1 uncultured Rhodospirillales bacterium | reverse complement strand
GCGGGGCTGCGGTTCAGCCGCCGATCACGCCGCCATCCTTCCGCACGATGGCGATGACCGAGGGGCGCGGCGGCATGGCCGGCGAGAAGTCCGGCCAGCGGGTGGTCGGCGTCTCGTAGGTGCTGCCGCGCTCCTCGCCGGGGTGCTGGATGGCGAGGAACAGCGTCTTGTCGTCGCTGGCCAGCACCGGGCCGCAGACCTCGGCGCCGGCCGGCGCCTGGTAGAACAACTTCGTCAGGCCTCGGCCGAGGCCGGCGGTGTCGGCGCCGTAGAGGCCATCCGCGATGCCGGCCGCATCCGGCGCGCCGTCGGTCGCGATCCAGATGCGCCCCTTGCTGTCGAAGGCGACGTTGTCGGGGCAGCTGAGCCAGCCCTGGTCGCTGGTGGCGCGGTGGTACTGCGCGCCGGCATCCACGCCCGGCTTGCCGGCCGCGATGAAGATGGCCCAGTTGCCGGTGGCCGCGCCGTGGTCGCCGCCGGTGGGGGTGAGCTCCAGGATGTGGCCGTGGATGTTGCGGGCGCGCGGGTTCACCGCGTCCACCTGCTGGGCCGTGCGGCTGCTGTTGTTGGTCAGCGCCACGTAGACCTTGCCGTTGGCCGGGTTGGTCTCGATGTCCTCGGGCCGGTCCATCGGCGTGGCGCCCAGCAGGGTGCCGGCGCGGCGCGCCTCGATCAGCACGTCGCCCTGGTTGTGGAAGCCGTTCTCGGGCGTCAGCGGACCCTGGCCCTGCACCAGGGGCAGCCAGCGCAGGCTGCCATCGGCCTCGAACTTCGCCACGCTCAGCGTGCCCTCGTCCAGCAGGTCGCGGTTGGCGGCCAGGTTGTTGGCGTCCCAGGGCTTCGCGGTGACGAAGCGGTAGATGAACTCGAAGCGCTCGTCGTCGCCGCTGTACAGCACCACGCGGCCATCCTTGGCCACGGCATGGGTGCAGCCCTCATGCTTGAAGCGGCCCAGCGCGGTGCGCTTCACCGGCGTGCTGGTGGGGTCGTAGGGGTCGATCTCGACCACCCAGCCGAAGCGGTTCGGCTCGTTCGGCTCGCGGTCCAGGTTGAAGCGGTCGACGTGGCGGAACCAGGCGTAGGGCGGCTCCTTCAGGATGCCGTAGCGCTTGTAGGCGGCGGCCTGGTCGCCGGTGTCGGCGGCCGCGCCGCCGAACAGGAAGTTGAAGTTCTCCTCGCAGGTCAGCACGGTGCCCCAGGGCGTGGTGCCGCCGGCGCAGTTGTTCAGCATGCCCAGCACGCGGGTGCCGGCGGGGTCGGCGCTGGTCTTCAGCCGATCATGCCCGGCGGCGGGGCCGCTGAGGCGGATCGGCGTGTCGCCGGTGATGCGGCGGTTCAGCTTGCCGCCCTTCACGTGGTGCCAGCGGCCGGCCTCGCGGCGGATCTCCACCACGCTGCCACCATGCGCCATCAGCTCCACCTTGGCCTGCTCGGCCGTGACGCGGGCGCGGGCCTGCGGGCCGGTGCCGAGGCCCGGGAACATCAGGTTGGTGTTGGTGTATTCGTGGTTCACCCACAGCAGCGCGTGGTCCACATCCCGCTGGCCCTGGGCGGTGCCCGGGCGGAACGGCGGCAGCACGGCGATGAAATCGCAGTTGTAGCCGAACTGGCGGGCCTGGCCGGCCGGGGTCTGCTTCAGCGGGTCGAAGGCCGGGCTGTCGGCGAAGAGCGGGTCGCCCCAGCGGATCAGGGTCTGGATCTCATAGCCCTCGGCCACCGAGTCGCGCTGGCTGTAGCGATGGCGCAGCTCCGGGAAGCCCAGGCTGGAGGGGCCGGCATCGGCGGCGTTGCCGCTGTCATGCGCGCGGGGGGCGGCGCCCTGGGCCTGGGCTTCCGCCTGGGCCACGGCGGGGGCCAGTACCGGGGCCAGTCCGGCGGCGACCAGGCCGCCCAGGGCGGCGCGGCGCGACAGGCGTTCGGCGATCAGCTCGCCGATCGGGCGGCGCGGGTCGGGGTTGCTGCGCCCGGTATCCTCGATTTCCGGGACGTCGCGGGGCATCGGCAGGTCGGTCATGGCGCATCCATCATCGGCAGTTCCGGCTGCGGTCGATCGGCGCCGGCGGTCCGCACCCTGCCGCCGGGCCGGCGGACGGTGCATGACGTTCGCATGAAGGCGTGGCGGCGGAAATGGCAAGGCCCTGCCACCCTAACTTGTGCTTGCGAGGCGGCACCACAACCGGCAGTATAAGCATACTAACACGAATATCCTTGGGGGAAATGCCAGCTTGGCCGAAGAACCGAAAGGGCGCCTCGGGCGCCGCCTGCTGATCCTGCGCCTGCCGAGCCTGACCGCGCTGGCCGGGATGGTCGGCCTGGCCGCCGGCACGGCGCCCACGCCGGCCGCCGCCCAGCGCAACGACAACGACCCGAACGACGCCCCCGGCCGCGGCATTCGCGGTGGTGGCGGCGGGCGCGGCACCGACAACGACCCGAATGACAGCCCGGGCCGCGGCATCCGCGGCGGTGGCGGCGGCGGCGGTGGCCGCGGCGTTTCCGACAACGACCCGAGCGACGGTCCCGGCCGTGGCCGCGGCTACCGCAACGGCGGCGGTGGTGGCGGTGGCCGCACCGACAACGACCCCAGCGATGGCCCCGGCCGTGGCCGTGGCGGCTATGGCAGCGGCCGCACCGACAATGACCCCAGCGACGGCCCGGGCCGCGGCCGGCGCTGAGGTATCTGCCTTCGCCCAGGGCGACATGCCTTGGCGATGGCGTGACCGACGCCGGAGCGACTTCCGTTCCGCCGGCATGATCGGCCAGGATTCCTGTGCCCGGCCGGCGCTCATGCTGCCCCAGAGCAATATCCGTTCCGATGGAATCATCAGAACGGATTTCTTGCCCTGGTTTCAATCAGTTATAGAGCGCGAGACGCGCCCGACAGGGCGCCTGGTGCTCTAGCCGCGCCCGGCCAGCGCCCGGGTCAGCGGCGCCTCGAACCAGCGATGGCAGGCCAGGGCCAGCGCCATCGCCGCCAGCAGCGCGGCGGTGCTGGCCAGCCAGGCTGCCGCAGGGCCAGCAGCGCCGAGCGTGGCCCAGGCGATGGCCACGCCACGCAGCGCGAAGGGATGCACCAGGTACAGCGCATAAGAAGCATCGCCCAAAGCGCCCATCCAGCGACCCGGCATGGCCGGCAGGCGCGGTGCCTGCCCCAGCGCCGCGGCGGCCACCAGCAGCCCGGCGCCAATGCCGAAGCGCAGCGCACGCGGCCATTCCAGCGGCAGCAGCACCATCAGCGCCAGCCCCGCCACCGCCATGCCCAGCCGCACCAGGGCCGGTGGCGCGAGGCCGCGGGCCACCAGCACGGCAAGGCCCATGCCCAACCCGAACTCCAGCAGCAGCGGGTCCGACCAGAACGCCAGCGCCACCGGCAGGCCGGGCAGCACGGCGCCGGCCAGGACGGCCAAGCCCAGCATGAGCGCGACCGCGGCCACCGCGATGCCGCGGCGCAGCGGCAGGCACAGCGCGAAGACCGCGTAGAAGAACATCTCGTAGTTCAAGGTCCAGCCGAGCGAATAGACCGGCTGCACCTCGCCTTCCGGTCTTGCCCACGGCAGGAAGACCAGGCTGGCCGCCAGTTGCGCTGCATCCGGCCAGGGCGTGTTGACCCGGCCGGGCAGCGCCCCCATGGCCAGCAGGAAGGCGGCGGTGGTGGCCCAGTACAGCGGCACGATCCGCGCCAGGCGCCGCCGCAGGAACACGCCGCGCGCGCCGGCCACGCCGAACAGCCGGGCCGAGGCATGGACCATGACGAACCCGGAGATGACGAAGAACACGTCCACGCCGGCTTCCCAGGGCAGCCACCCGAACCAGGCCAGGCCGGGCCATCCATAGGCCTCATGCCACAGGTGGTGCGCCACCACGGCCATGGCCGCCGCGGCCCGCAGGCCCTGGATCAGCAGGAGTCTGGTCAGTGTAAGCACCCCCGCCGGTTCCCCGCGGGCCATACTGCCGAGGACGCCTGGCCGCAACCAGTCCAAGGCGTTTGACGGATAGCCCGGCCGACTGTATGACGCGCCCTGCATACGTCGTGAGCCTGTCATACCCGAGGAGGGGTGGCCGAGTGGCTGAAGGCGACGGTTTGCTAAACCGTTATAGGGGTAACACCCTATCGAGGGTTCGAATCCCTTCCCCTCCTTTC
>CAIMOR010000409.1 GCA_903843125.1 uncultured Rhodospirillales bacterium | reverse complement strand
GCCTGGACCCCCGCAAGCCGCGGCTGCTGCTGGCCTGCCGCGGCGATGGCAGCCGCCCCGCCGGCTATGTCCTCGAGATCACGCCCACCGGTGGCGACGACGCCGCCGGCACCGCGCGGGTCACCACGCTGTTCGCCGCTGGCAACCCGCAGACGGTCGCGGCGCAGTATGGCCGCGCCGGGCTACCGGCGGGCAGCGCCTGGGTGGAGAACCCGGAGACGGTGACGGTGGATACCCACGGCCGCGCCTGGATCGGCACCGACCGTGGCGGCGCGCCGGGCACCCAGGCCAATGGCCTGTTCGTGGTGGACCTGGACGGGCCTGGCCGCGGCGTGCCGCTGCCGATGTATGGCGCACCGCGCGGCGCGGCGGTGGGCGGCGCGGCGCTGACGCCTGATGGGGAAGTCCTGTTCACCGCGGTGCGCCACCCCGGCGCCGAGCCAGGCGCGAGCTTTGCCCGGCCGGGCACGCGTTGGCCGGCCTTCGAGGCGGGCGTGCCGCCGCGGACCACGCTGATCGGTATCGAACGCGCCGCAGGCGGCCCGGTCGGCGGCTAGGCCAGGACCTGATCCGGCAGCTGGATCAGTGCCCCAACCATCGCTTCACTGAATGACGGACGCTCCGGCGCCTCGGCCGGAACGGATACGGCTTCAGGAAAGCGCCACCTCGAAGCCGCGCGCCGTCGCCGGGCGCGCCATCATTGCCGTGTACCAGCGCTGCACCTGCGGGAACTGCGCCAGGTCGACGCGGTGGCGTTCATGCCGCCAGGCCCAGCCGAGGATGGCGAAGTCCGCCACGCTCGGCTCCCCGGCCGTGGCGACGTACTCCGAGATGGCGAGGCGGCGGTCCAGCACCCCGTACAGCCGCTCGGTCTCCTTCTGGTAGCGCGCCAGGCCGTATTTCTGGTCGGTGGGATCAGCCACCTGCAGGAAGTGGTGCACCTGGCCGGGCATGGGGCCGAAGCCGCCCATCTGCCACATCAGCCATTCCAGCACGGGCACGCGGCTGCGCAGGTCGGCCGGCAGGAACTTGCCGGTCTTCTCACCGAGGTAGAGCAGGATGGCGCCGGATTCGAAGACGCTGATCGGGGCGCCACCTGGGCCATCAGGGTCGATGATCGCGGGGATGCGGTTGTTCGGGCTGATCTTCAGGAAGTCCGGCTTGAACTGCTCGTCCTTGCTGATGTTCACCGGGAACACGGTGTAGGGCAGCCCCATCTCCTCCAGGGCCACGCTGATCTTGCGGCCGTTGGGGGTGTTCCAGGTATGCAGTTCGATCATCGCGGCGTCTCCTGCCTGTACTTGCGCGGCAGGCTAGCCCAGGCCGGTGCAGCCGGCGAGGCGGGCGATGCATCATCCGGCAATATATTGCCGCATGTTTCAAAACCCCTTCACAGAGATGCCTGAATCCTGCGACAAGCTGCCTCGTCGCCACCCCCCATGGCGAGCCCTTGGCGACCTGCTGGAGACTGACTTCGTGCCGTTCGACGCAACTGCTGCCGCGCCGGCGAAATCCGTGCGCCTTGCCTATCTGCTTTGGGCTTTCCTGGGGTTGTTCGGAGCGCACCGCCTGTACCTGGGCTGCGCCCTGTCGGGCGCCGGCATGGCGCTGATCAGCCTGATCAGCGTGCCACTGATCTGGAGCGGCCTCGGCCTGCTCGGCTTCGTCTGCACCGGCACCTGGATGCTGGCCGACGCGGTGCTGATCCCGGGCCTGGCGCGGGAAGCGAACGGGGGCGCCGTTTAGTCGTCCGGCGGGGGCGCCGCAGCGCCCCCTGCCTCGGGTTCAGCCCAGCGCCTTCTTCACCGCGTCGTTGACCAGGGCGGGATTGCCCTTGCCCTGCATGGCCTTCATCACCTGGCCGACGAAGAAGCCGAACAGCTTTTCCGCGCCGGCCTTGTACTGCGCCACCTTGTCGGCGTTGCGGCCCAGCACCTCGGCCACCACGGCGTCGATCGCGCCGGTATCCGTCACCTGGCGCATGCCGCGTTCCTCAACGATGACGCCCGGCGCCTTGCCGGTTTCGATCATCGCGGCGAAGACCGCCTTGGCCAGCGTGCCGGACAGCGTCTTGTCGGCCAGCAGATCCAGCAGCTGGCCCAGATGCTCGGCCGGCACCGGCGGCTCGGCGATGCTGGTCTTCGTGGCGTTGATAGCGGCGAAGAGGTCCCCGGTGACCCAGTTGGCAGCCAGCTTGGCGTCCCGCCCCTTGGCCACCACCTCGAAGTAGGCGGCGGTCTCCTTCTCAAGCGTCAGCACATGCGCGTCGTACGGCGTCAGGCCCATGGCGACGTAACGGGCGCGGCGGGCGTCCGGCAGCTCCGGCAGCGCGGCCTTCAGGGCATCCACCCAGGCCTGCTCGATGACCAGCGGCGGCAGGTCCGGGTCCGGGAAGTAGCGGTAGTCATGCGCGTCTTCCTTGCT
>CAIMOR010000408.1 GCA_903843125.1 uncultured Rhodospirillales bacterium | reverse complement strand
CCGTGGTGCATTCGCGGGAACGCCTCGCGCGGTTGCCGTTCATGCGTACCCGGATCGGCGGCGCGATCGCGCTGGTGATCGGCCTGCTGGCGATGGCCTCGGTGGTCGTGGTGCCGCTGGAGCCGGGGCAGCAGGCCTGGATGGCGCTGGGCGGCTTCATCCTGTTCATGGTGGCCAACCGGTTCCAGGGCCGCACCGTCACCATCATGCTGTCGCTGCTGAGCTGCGTGGTGTCGCTGCGCTACATCCATTGGCGCATCACCGACACGCTGGACTACACCGGCTTCTGGCAGACCTTCCTGGGCACCGGGCTGCTGCTGGCCGAGATCTACGCCGTGCTGGCGCTGATCCTGTCCTACTTCCAGTCGGTCTGGCCGCTGGACCGCAAGCCGGTGCCGCTGCCGGCCGACCCGGACACCTGGCCGGTGGTGGATGTGTTCATCCCGACCTACAACGAATCGCTGGAAGTGGTGAAGCCGACGGTGTTCGCCGCGCTGGCGCTGGACTGGCCGCGCGACAAGATGAACGTCTACATCCTGGATGACGGCCGGCGCGACGAGTTCCGCCGCTTCGCGGATGACATCGGCTGCGGCTACATCATCCGTCCCGACAACAAGGGCGCCAAGGCCGGCAACATCAACCACGCGCTGGCGCAGACCGATGGCGAATACGTCGTGGTGTTCGACAGCGACCACGTGGCGACGCGCGCCTTCCTGCAGCTGACCGTCGGCTGGATGCTGCGCGACCGCGATTTGTGCATGGTGCAGACGCCGCACCACTTCTATTCGCCCGACCCGTTCGAGCGGAACCTGAACACCGGGCAGCGGGTGCCGAACGAGGGCCTGCTGTTCTACGGCCTGATCCAGCAGGGCAACGACTTCTGGGGCGGCGCCTTCTTCTGCGGCAGTTGCGCGGTCATCCGGCGCATTGCGCTGGAGGAGATCGGCGGCGTGCCGACCGAGACGGTGACGGAGGACTGCCACGCGTCGCTGCGGATGCAGCGCAACGGCTGGCGCACCGCCTACCTGAAGGTGCCGCTGGCCGCCGGCCTGGCGACCGAGCGGCTGATGCTGCACATCGGCCAGCGCATGCGCTGGGCCCGCGGCATGATCCAGATCCTGCGGCTGGAGAACCCGCTGACCGCCACCGGCCTCGGCTGGTCGCAGCGGCTTTGCTACTTCATCTCGATGTTCGGCTTCCTGTTCCCGTTGCCGCGCTTCGTGTTCCTGACCTCGCCGCTGGCCTACCTGCTGCTGGGGGAGACGATCATCGCCGCGTCGCCGCTCAGCATCGTGGCCTATGCCGGACCGCACATCGTGCACTCCATCATCACGGCGTCACGTATCCAGGGTTCGGTGCGGCACAGCTTCTGGTCCGAGATCTATGAATCGGTGCTGGCGGTGTACCTGCTGCCGGTGACCCTGGCGACGCTGCTGGACCCCAGGCGCGGCCGCTTCAACGTGACCGACAAGGGCGGCACGCTGGAGGAGGGCTACTTCGACCTGCGGGCCGTGGGCCCGAACATGATCCTGGCGCTTTTCCTGATCTTCGGTCTGCTCAGCGGCATCTATGGTTTGGCGGCTAACCCGCCTTCCAGTTTGGAGTTCCAGGCCTACGCGCTGAACCTTGTGTGGGCGACGCTGTGCCTGCTGACGGTGCTGGCCGGGCTGGCGGTGGGCCGCGAACGCCGCCAGGTGCGCGAACGTGCGCGTATCGCCGCGAATGTGCCGGCATTGGTGCGGCTGGCAGATGGCCAGCTGGTTTCCGGCGAGACGCTGGATCTTTCGCTGGGCGGTGCGGCGGTGGCGGCAGACCGGCCGAGTGGGTTGGAGGCGGGACAATTGGTGACGCTCGAGCTCGAGGTCGGCCAGGACCAGATCCAACTGCCGGCCGAAGTGCTGCGCTGGCAGGACGGTCGCCTGCAGGTGCGGTTCGCGCCGCAGGACTTGCGTGATGAAGGTCAAATCGTGCGGGCCGTTCTCGGCCGCGCAGACGCCTGGGTGGGCTGGGACGATATTCGTACCGACCGTCCGTTGCGTTCGCTGAAGGAGGTTGCAGTGAGCATCGGTGGTCTGTTCCGCGGTGGCTCCCAGTTCACCCTTGGTGGTCCACAGGACCAGGGCCGCGGTGGTGGCGCCCCGCCGCCACCGGCCAACCAGGCCCGCGCCGCCGCGGGCCGCGCCGGG
>CAIMOR010000407.1 GCA_903843125.1 uncultured Rhodospirillales bacterium | reverse complement strand
GACTTCTCCACCACGAACATCGCCACGGCCACCGCACGCGGCAGCGCCGCCCGGTTCATCTGCGCTGACTACCTGAGCTGGCAGGGTGGGCCGTTCCACCTGGTGGTGGCGGACAGCGTGCTGCAACTGATCGAGGCGCCCGCGCCCCAGTTGGCGGCCCGGCTGGCCGCCGACCTGGTGCCGGGTGGGGTGCTGGTGGCGACGGTGCCGGACGCGGTGGCGCGCAATCATGCGCTGCTGCTCCTGCGCCGAGCTTATCGGGCCACGCCGCCGGCGACGGATCGGCTGGCATTGGCGCTGGCCGCCAGGCTCTATCCCGCGCTGCCGCGGCAGGCGCTGGCGGACCGATTGCCCTACCTACGCATGCTGCCGCGGCTGTTCGGTCGCGCGGAACTGGATGCCTTCGCCGCCGCCGGGCTGGTGCTCCAGGGCAACCAGCCCTGGCCCAGCCCCAGCCTGGCCAAGCCGCGGCATCGGCTGATGGTCTGGCGGCGGGCTTAGCCGCCGGCGACGGTGGGGAGACTAGCCCGGCGCCGCGCCCATGCGGTCCATACTGGCTGGCCAAGCTGTCGACCAGCATCGGGTCCCCGTTCGCGCTCAGCTGCCACGCCGACCCTGGGCACCCGGGCAGCGGAAGCCAAGACATCAGCCGCCGGGCTTCAGGCCGCCGGCGGCCAGTCCCGGTCCAGCCGGTTCACCAACTCAATCGGCAGCATCAGCTCGAACCGCGCATCGGCCGCCGCCCATTCCAGGAACCCGCGATACGCCGCCAGCATCGGCGGGTTGCCGGAGAACCCCGCCTCGCAATGCGTCAGCAGGTTGACGATACCGCCCGACGCCGCGATCCGCAGTGCCACCTCCCGCCACAGTGCGCCGATCCCGGTGGGGCTGTGGCCGAGGAAGCGCAGGCTGCCGTCGCGCGGCATGCTCAACGGCAACTCCCACATGCGGCCGAAGCGCCAGGGCCGGGCCGAGGCGCAACCATTGTTCGGCACTGGGAAGGCGCCGCCGGAGGTCGGGATGCTGCTGTCGTAGCGATACAGCGGCTGCAACGCCTCGATCAGCGCGCGGGTGCGCAGCAGCGAGGGAGCGCGGTAGCCGGCGCCGCCATGGCGCTGGGCAAAGGCATGGCCAGCCGCCAGCCGCGCCTCGCGCTCGGTTGGCTCGGCGAAGGCGGTGCGGTTGGCATGGTCGTAGCCATGCACCCCCACCTCATGCCCGCGTGCCAGCAGGTCCTGCACCACGGCGTCGTCGACCGGCCAGGCGCAGGGCACGATGTAGTTGGCCGATCGCGCACCGACCGCTTCCTCCAGCGGCAGGAACATCCGGTGCAGGTTGCGCAGACCCTCCGGGCTATCGATGTCGTGGGTCAGCAGCACCGGCGTGCGGGCGAAGGTCACGCCTGGCGAACCGGCCAGGTCGGCGGCGATATCGGCGCTGAGGTCCAGCGGCCAGCCGGGATAGCGGGCCCATTGCGCCTGGCGCAGCCGCTGCAGCCTGCCGATGCCATTGGCCAACAGGCGCCGCAACGGCCCGGGGATGGCCTGGTAGCTGAACGGCAGGCGGGAGGATGCCGGCGGCGTATCGGTGAAGGCGGCGCGCATCCGCAGCTCGGTTGCCGCCACTGCCATGGCGCCTGGCGCCAGCAGCCCGGGCGGCAGATGGTGCGGCAGCCCCGTGGCCCAGGCCGGCAAGGCCAGATCAGCCATGCTCGCGGCGCGCCCCGGCCGGCGCATCGGCACCGGCGCCATCGGCAACGAAGTAGAGCGGCCGGTTCTTGGCCTCGATGAAGATGCGGTGCAGATATTCCGCCATCACGCCGACCATCATGAACAGCACGCCGAAGCACAGCAGGATGGTCACCATCACCCCGGTCCAGCCCGGCTGCACCCGGCTGAGCGCCCAGACCAGCAGCAGGTAGGCGGTCATCGCCAGGCTCAGCGCGCACATGCCGACGCCGATGCCCGTCATCAGCTTGGCCGGCAGCGGCGAAAAGCCGATCAGCACGTCATAGGCGGTGTTCAGCATCTGGCCGAACTTCCAGCCGGATTTGCCGGCCAGCCGCGCCTGCCGGTCATACGGCACCACGGCCTGGTTGAAGCCGGTCCAGGCCACCAGCGCGAAGGTGACGCGGCTATGCTCACGGAACTGCTTCAGGCAGGCCAGCACGCGGGCATCCATCAGCAGGAAGCTGCCGGTGGTGAAGCGTGAATGCCTGGGCATGGCGTGCCGCCGCAGCGTGTTCTCAAGCAGGCTGGACGCCTTGCGCTTCCAGCCCTCATCGGCCCGCGTGCGGCGCTGGCCCCAGGCGATGTCGGCGCCCTGGCGCCAGGCGGCGACGAAATCGAGCAGCGTTGCCACCGGGTCCTGCAGGTCGCAGGCCAGCACCGCGACCGCGTCGGCGTCCTCGCCCACCGCGTCGAAGCCGGCTGCAAGCGCCAGGTGCGCCCCGTAGTTGCGCGACAACCGCAGCGCCGAGAAGCGGGGCGAGGCAGCGCACAGCGCCTGCAGCTTCAGCCAGCTGGAATCCCGGCTGCCGTCGTCGACGAACAGCACCCGCGCTTCGATGCCCGGCGCCGCGAACAGCGTGGCAGTGACTTCGGCGGCGTAGCGGTCGAGGTTGGCTTCCTCGTTGAAGACCGGCGTGACCACGGACAGCCGGACCCGGCGCGCCCGAGCAACGGGAACGTCAACGATTGCTTCAGTTGCCATCCCACTGATTTAACAGAGGCCCCCGAGGCGGGCAACCTGAGCGGCCCTGCTAGCGCCACCGCGCGATCACATCGGCCAGCCCGTCTTGCAGCCCGAAACGCGGCGCGAACCCCACTTCTTCCCGGAGCCGCCTGGTGGCCGCCGCCAGCCGCGCCGGCTCCACCGCCAAGCCGCGCCGCGCACCGTAGCGCAGCAGGTCCGGGCGGCCGAGTTGACGCGCCGCCTCGTCCACCAGGCGCCGCAGCGGCACGCAGCAGCCCGAGGCGATGTTGATCGAGCCGGTCACGTCGCATGCCAGTAGCGCCACCAGCGCCGCGGCGACGTCCGCTACATGCAGGAAGTCGCGTTCCACGAGGCAGTCGCCGCAAAGTGCCTCAGCCCCGGCCAGCAGCGCCGAGATCACGTCAGGCAGTAGCCGGCCCGGCGGCTCGCCGGGACCGTACAGGAAAAATATCCGCCCCCAGGCCAGCGAAGCGCCCTCTGGCGATGCCAGCACCAAGCGGCGCAACGCGTCCTTCGCGGTGCCGTACAGCGTCGCGGGGGAGCAGGGTGTGGTGGCCTCGTCCAACAAGGCATGAGACCAGTCGTATTCCGCGCAGGAGCCGGCGAAGACCGCGCGGCGCCCGCCGGCCGACGCAAAGGCCCGATGCAACGCCAGGCTGGCGGCGACCCAGTCCAGGTTGTCGGGCGCGGACCAGAAGCGCCCCGGCTTGGCGTTCCAGGCCAAATGCATCAGATGCGTCGGTCGCAGGCGCGCCATCAGAGCCGCGGCCACGCCAGGCGCCAGCAGATCGGCCTCGGCATGGGTGGGGGCGTGGACCTCGAAGCCGCGCGCCCGCAGCAATGGCACGGCATGGCGGCCAATGAAGCCGGCCCCGCCCGTTACCAGCACCCGGCCGCTCATGGCGCGGTGAAGCGCGGCAGCGCAGCGTCGCGCGGGGAGAGGATCGGCGCGGCCAATGGCCAGGCGATGCCGAAGCTTGGGTCATCCCAGGCCGCGCCGCGCGCCAGCACGGGTTGGTAGCTCTCGGTCATCATGTAGAACACCTCGCTGGTGTCCTGCAGCACCTGGAAGCCGTGCGCGAAACCGGGCGGGATGTACAGCGCACGGCCCGTCGCGGCGCTCAACTCAAGGCCGAACCATCGGCGGAAGGTCGCGCTTGCAGGCCGGATGTCCACCGCAACGTCAAATACTGCGCCGCGCGTGCAGCGCACGAGCTTGCCCTCCGGGTGTGGTTCGGCCTGCCAGTGCAGCCCGCGCAACGTCCCTGCCCGGGCATTGAAACTGAGATTGCACTGCGCGAAAGTGGTCGGCAGCCCGGCGGCGGCGAACTCGCCGGTGCAGAAGGTCCGGGCGAAGTGGCCGCGCTCGTCGGCGACCGGCGTGGTATCCAACACCACCAACCCGGCCAGCGGCGTAGGCTCGAAACGCATCAGAACACCTGCACGGTCGGGATCGGCACGACGAAGCGCCCGCCCCAGTCGCGCACCGCGGCCATCTGCGCGGCGATCTCGTCCCGCAGGTTCCACGGCAGGATCAGCACGTAGTCCGGTCGCGCTTCCAGCAGCGCTTCCGGCGCGCGGACGGGGATGCGCGTGCCCGGCAGCAACAGCCCCTGCTTGTGCGGGCTGCGGTCCACCGTGAAGCCGATGAACTCCGGCCCGATGCCGCAATAGTTCAGCAGCGTGTTGCCCTTGGCCGGCGCGCCGTAGCCCAGGATGCGCCTGCCGGCCCGCCGCGCCTCCACGCAGAAAGTCATCAGCGCCGCCTTGGTCTCCACCACCTGTTCGGCGAAGGCGGCATAGGCAGCGCGTCCCTCCAACCCGGCGGTGCGCTCCTCGGCAAGCAGTGCCGCCACCGCCGGCGTCTCCGCATGCGGCGCGGCGCCATGCGTGACGTAGACGCGCAGCGAGCCGCCATGCGTCGGCAACTGCTGCACGTCGAACAGCCTGAGCCCATGGGCAGCGAAGACCCGCTGCACCGTGAGCAGGGAGAAGTACGAGAAATGCTCGTGGTAGATCGTGTCGAACTGATTTTCCCGCATCAGGCGCAGCAGGTGCGGAAACTCCACCGTCAACACGCCGCCGGGCGCTAGCAGCACGGCGAAGCCGGCGACGAAGTCGTTCAAGTCAGGCACATGCGCCAGTACGTTGTTCGCGGCCATCAACCGCGGCGCCACGCCCGCGGCCTTCAGGCGCTGCGCGGTCGCGACGCCGAAGAATGCGACCTCGGTCGGAATGCCCTGGTCGCGCGCAACGGCCGCCACGTTGGCCGCTGGCTCCACGCCCAGCACCGGCACGCCGCGGGCCTGGAAGTATTGCAGCAGGTAGCCGTCGTTGCTGGCCACCTCCACCACCTGACTGCCGGCGTCCAGGCCGAAGCGCGCGACCATCTCGGCTGCATACGCCTCGGCGTGGCGAAGCCAGGTTTCGGCGTGGGAGGAAAAGTAGAGATAGTCGCCGAAGATGTGCTCAGGCGTCTCGAAGGCCGCCAGTTGCACCAGGTGGCAGGCGTCGCAGACGCGCGCATGCAGCGGATAGAATGGCTCCATCGCTTCGGCGCGCTCGGGCGCAACGAAGGCGTTGGACAGCGGCGACATGCCGAGGTCGGCAAAGCTCAGCGTCACGGGATTGGCGCAGAAGCGGCACTGCATCAGGCACTCCCCAGCGCGACGTAGCGGTCGATGTCGGCCACGACCAGCGCCCGCGCCTCGGCGCCGGCGGCGTTCTGCCGATGCCAGGTCACGGTCCACTCCAGCGCGTCGGCCAGCGCCAGGCGCGGCTGCCAGCCCAGCCGGGCCCGCGCCTTGGTGGCATCCACCGCCAACAGCCGAGCTTCATGCACCGCGCCAGGCTGGTCGGTCACATGCCACGCGGCACCTTCGCCCCACAGACGCACGACCTCCGCGACTACCTGGCCGACCGGTTGCACATCGGCCAGCGCCGGTCCGAAATTCCAGGCCTCAGCCATGCCAGTGCCGTCGCGCCATAGCGCCTCGGCCAGCAGCAGATAGCCGCAGAGCGGTTCCAGCACATGCTGCCAGGGGCGAGTTGCCGCGGGATTGCGTATCTCGATGCTTCGGCCGGCCCGCAGTGCGCGAATGCAATCCGGCAGCAACCGGTCCTCGGCCCCGTCGCCCCCGCCGATGACATTGCCGGCCCGCGCGGTTGCCACCGCAACTCCGGCGTGCGCCGTCGGCTCGGCGGCCTTAGCAGGTGCGATCGCCGGCGCGACTTCCTTCCGCGCAAGGAAGCTGCGGCGCCAGGCCGCCACCGCGATCTCCGTCGCCGCCTTGCTGGCGCTGTACGGGTCGTCGCCGCCCAGCGCCTCGTGTTCGCTATAGGGCTCCGGGCGTTCGCGGTTCGCGTAGCATTTGTCGGTGGTTACCATGACCACCGCCCGCACACTGGGGCAGCGCCGCACCGCTTCCAGCAGATGGATGCTGCCCATCACGTTGGTGGCGAAGGTCTGTACCGGCTCGCGGTAGCTTCGCCGCACCAGCGCCTGCGCCGCCAGGTGCAGCACCACCTCGGGGCGGAACGGCAGCAGAGCCGCCGCCAGCGCCATCGGGTCGCGGATGTCGCCATCCAGGCTCTCGCCCAGCGGCCCCGCCGCCAGCGCGAGGCTGCCGGGTTCCGCTGGCAATGCGAAGCCGCGCACCTCGGCGCCCAGCCGCTGCAGCCACACCGCCAGCCAGGCGCCCTTGAAGCCGGTCTGCCCGGTCAGGAACACCCGACGGCCGCGCCAGAAGGCAGGGTCAGGGCCTACCAGATTTGCCACGGCGCTCGCCCCCGGGCCCATAATTCCTCCAGCAGACGCTTCTCACGCAGCGTATCCATCGGCTGCCAGAAGCCATCGTGCCGGAAGGCGCGCAACTCCCCGGCGTTGGCCAGGCGCTCCATGGGCGCCTGTTCCCACACCGTGTCGTCACCCTCGATGCCGTCCAGCGCAGCCGGCGACAGCACGAAGAAGCCGCCATTGATCCACTGGTTGTCGCCCGAGGGCTTTTCCTGGAAACCGCGGACCATGTCGCCTTCCAGGTCCAGCGCGCCGAAGCGGGCGGGCGGGCGCACAGCCGTCACGGTCGCCAGCTTGCCGTGCGCGGCGTGGAAGCGCAGCGCCCCGCCGATATCCATCGTACCGACCGCATCGCCGTAGGTCAGGCAGAACGGCGCGTCGTCCAGATAGCGGCGGATGCGCTTCAGCCGTCCGCCGGTCATGGTCTCCAGCCCGGTGTCGATCAGCGTGACACGCCAATCCTCGGCCTTGGCGTTCAGCACCGTGCTGCGGTTCTCCGCCATGTCGATGACCAGGTCCGCCATGTGCAGGAAGTAGTTCGAGAAGTATTCCTTGATCAGGTAGCCCTTGTAACCCAGGCAAATCACGAAATCCCGAATGCCATGGGCGGCGTAGATCTTCATGATGTGCCAGAGGATCGGCTTGCCGCCGATCTCGACCATCGGCTTGGGCCGGGCCTCGGTTTCTTCCATGAGCCGGGTGCCGAGGCCACCGGCCAGGATGACTGCCTTGGTCATGCTGCCCCCAAGCGCCGCCCGGCGCCATGCGGGCCTGCCCTAATGGCACGGGCGAGGCCACGCAAGCCTTTCTCAACCAGGCGGCAACAGACTGGCAGCACCGCCCTACCCGGCGCTAGAACCGGCGGCCAGCCCGGACCTTTCCATGCCTCCGCAGCCCGAACGACGCATTCTGATATGGTACTGGGGCCGGCGCGGCGCCGGCGGCCAGTTGACCCTGGCACTGGCAGAGGCGTTGGCCCGGCAGCCTGGCGTCAAGGTCGCGCTGGCCATCTCCGCCCAGGCCGAGTTGCGCTCGGAGATCGAAGCCCTTGGCTTGCCGACCGAAGCGCTGCCGACCTATGCCTCCGCCGTCGGCTTCCTGACCGGATTCCTCCGGCTGCCCTGGCTGGCCTGGCGGCTGCGGCGCCAGGCGCGCGCCTTCCGGGCGGATGCGGTGGTCTCGGTGATGACGCACCTGTGGACGCCGCTGGTCGCTCCGGTGCTGGCCCGCAGCGGCCTGCGCTACGTGCCCTTCATCCACGACGCAAGGCCGCATCCCGGCGACCCTGATTGGCTATGGGACCTGCGGCTGAACTGGGAACTCGACGCCGCCGTCGCCGTCATCGCCCTCTCCGAGGCCGTGGCCAAGGCGCTACGCCAGCGCCGGCCCACGCTGCCGGTGCATCGGCTGGCGCTGGGCGCGCATCTGCCACCAGCGCTGCTGCACCGACCGGTCGGGGCGCGCCCGGCAGCCGGCGAAGCGCCGCTTTTCCTGCTGTTCGGGCGGTTGCGCGCCTACAAAGGACTCGACCTGCTGCGCGACGGCTGGCCGCTGCTGCGGGCCCGCTACCCCGGCGCCCGGCTGCTGGTGGTGGGCGAGGGCGACCCCGAGGCGCTGGCCCCGGGTCTGGCCGCCCTGCCCGGCGTGCGGGTAGAGGCGCGCTGGCTGGCCGAGGCGGAAATCCCCGCGCTGATCGCCGGCGCGGACGCCGTGGTGCTGCCGTACCGCGAGGCCAGCCAGAGCGGCGTCGTTGCGCTGGCGCATGCGCTGGGCGTGCCGGCGGTGGTGACGCCGCTCGGCGGCCTGGCCGAGCAGGTGCGGGACGGTGTGGATGGCGCGATTGCCGGCGCCGCGACGCCGGAGGCCCTGGCCGCAGCGATGGGCAGGCTCTGCCCACCCACTGAACGCGCCCGCCTGGCCGCGGGCGCCGCCGACAGCGGCGTGGCGTTGCGGGACTGGGGCGCACAGGCGCGGGCGCTGCTGGCGATACTGGATATTGCCGCCCCGCTTGCGCCAGCGTCTGCGCCTCGCGATAGATGCTGATACCGTTGCAGGATGCCAGCTTGACCGACGTACCGCCGACCGCCACCAGCCGCAACCTGGTCATTCAGCAGTTGCGCGGCTGGGCGATCCTGCTGGTGCTTGCACAGCATATCTCCCTGGTGACGCAGTTGCTCGGGCTGCTGCCGGGGCGGGTGACGAACTCCGGCTATCTCGGGGTGGAGCTGTTCTTCGTCATCAGCGGGTTCGTCGTCACCCGTTCATTGCAGCGCGGCGGCTGGAACCTGCGGCACTTCGTGGTGCGACGGCTGTTCCGCCTCTACCCGGCGCTGCTGTTCTTCCTCGGCATCTGCGCTCTGGTCTGGGGAGTCACCTCGTTTTGGGCACCGGGCGACCTGCCGCGCCAACTGTTCGGTGCGTCCGACTGGCGCTTTGTCACCCAAGGCGCGCAGGTGCTGACCGGGACGCTGACGCTGAACACCAGCCCGCGGCTCTACGTCCACGCTGCCATGTGGAGCCTTTCGGTCGAGTTCCAGTTCTACGCTGCCTTGGCGCTGCTGGCCTTTGCGGTGCTGCGGGCCGGTGGCGATGCGCGGCAGTGCGAGCGCGGGCTGTGGCTGCTGGCGCTGGGCGTGGTCGGCTACTACGCGCTGGCGCGGCTGCTGATGCTGCTCGGGTTCAACCAGCCGGGCATGGCATGGCTGTTCCAGATGCGCTTCGACTTCCTGGCTGCCGGAACGCTGTTGGCGCTGGTGCCACCGGGCTGGCTGTACCGTGCCGGCTTTGGCCGCGCCCGGCTGGCGTTGCTGCTGGCCATGGTCGGGACCGTGCTGGCACTCAGCGGCTTCCGCCATCCTTGGCCAGAAATGCCGTTGCAACCTCATAACTGGCTGGAACTGCTGGGCTATCCAGCGGCGCTGGTTGGTTTCAGCTGGGCCGTCGCGGTCGCCGCCACAATGGCAGATCATGGGGTGGGCCGCAGTGTGGTCGGGCGACTGATGTTGTGGCTCGGTGACCGCAGCTACAGCCTGTACCTGGTTCACTTCCCGATCCTGGCGTTGGTGTGGATCGGGCTTTGGCTCACCGACCTCAGACTGGTCGCGCAGCCCTGGACCTATGGGCCGGTGCAGGCGGTGCTGGGGATCGGCTTATCCGCACTGGTCGCCGACGCCTGCTTCCGCTGGGTGGAACGTCCAGGAATCGACTTCGGCAGCCGGCTGCTGCGCTGGCATGCTATCCGACCAGCGCAGACTGCCCCGGCCGGCCGGGGCTGAGACGTCACCCTCACCCGACGTGGGTGAACCACATTGCGCCGCCGCCGCGCCAACCATCGTTCTGCGCGCCCAGGTCAACCGGTGGGTTGGCGAACCAGTTCTCGAACTGCGGGGCACGACAGACCCAGGCGGTCGGCAGTACCGGGCGCACCCGGTCGCGCGCCGCGATCAGGTAGGTCGCCAGGATATAGGCCTCGCTCCAGTACCAGTTGGTGAACATGTCCGGGTAGTCCCAGGGCAGTTGGATGTCGTGGACATGCACGATGACGCCCGGCTTCAGCCGCGGCAGCACGTCGATCATGAACACCGTGACGTCGCTGTTCATGAACACCCGGTGCGAGCCATCCAGGAACAGGATGTCGCCCGCCTCCAGCGTATCGAACACACTCAGGTCGCAGGTTTCCAGCCCGGCACGGATCACCTGGTCGCAAATCGCGTCGATCGCGGCACGCGGCTCCGGGTCGATCGAGACGATGCGCGTCGCCAGCCCGTGGTCGCGGATGGAGCGGCGGGCGAAGGCGGTGGTGACGCCGGAGCCGATCTCCAGGTACAGCTTCGGCTTGTGCTCGCCGATCAGCGTGTACAGCGCGGCACCGTCGAACGGCGCATAGGGCACACCGCACCAAGCTGGTTCCGGCGTATTGGGGTCGAAGTCCCGCGCGATGCGATTGAGTTGTGGCGCCCGGGCGCTGATGGCGCCGAGCACGCCTCTAAACGCCTCGTCGTGCGGCGCCATCCAATCCACCAGCGGCTGGATCGGCGGACGGGTATTGCCCCAGCGCGGCTGCATGTCGCGTGACGGCGGGTACTCGATCGGCAGCGCGACGCGCGCATAAGGGTTACCCGGCAAGGTCTCGTACTGCGAGCCCTGCTGCATGCGGGAAAGCTGCACCTTCACGTCGGCCAGATCGGCGGCAATGCGGTTGGTGCCGAGTGCCCGACGCAGCAAGCTCAGGATTTTCTGTTGCACGCGAGCTACTCCACCACCGGGCCAACCGCGCCATCGAAGGCCGGCAGGCGATAGATCGTCGCACCGTTCCAGCGCAGCGTGCTATCGCTGCCGGACAGGAAGCGCAGGTACAGCCCCAACTTTGCCGGGCGGTCCAGCTGCACCACCCAGTCGGTGTAGCTGCCGGCCATCAGCTTGGTATAGGTGTGGTAGCGGAACACCACCTCGCCATCGGCCTCAAGCCCGGCAAGACCGAGTTGTCGGTCCCCTCGGCAGTGAAGTCGGTGCGGACCAGGTAGCGGCCGGCGGCCAGGTTCACCGGCTCCGGCATGCCGATATCGCCATTCGCCGCACGAATGAACCGCCCGGCCGGCAAGGTTGCCATCTCGACCGGCGCGGCATCGGTGAAGTAACGGCTGCCCGCCGCCTTCTCCTGCGGCACGAACAGCACGTTCGCTACGCCGTCGGCACGGCCGAAGTCGGCCCCGGTGACAATGCGCCGGTAGCTTGAAAGATCCACGGCCAGATAGCCGGCCTCGGTCAGCAGTTCATGACAGCGCATGTCATCGGGCGCCTGCTCCAGCACCAGGATCGGCCGGACTTCGGCCAGCAGCCGGCGACTGCCGCGCAACGCGTCCAACTCGGCGCCTTCGATGTCCATCTTGATGAAGCTTGGGCGGAAGTCGCCGGCCAGCATCAGGTCGTCCAGCGCCACCGTACGCACGGTCATGCCCGTGGTGGCTTCCTCGATCCGGTCGTTGAGGTGGTCGCCCGGGGCCATGTTCACCAGCGCGCCCGAGGTGTGCCACACCGCCTTGTGGAACAGCGTAACATTGTGGCAGCCAGCCTTTACGAGGTTGTAATGCGTCTTGTCGACGATGCGAGGGCTGGCCTCGAACGCCAGCACCATACCGCGCGGCCCTACCAAGCGCGACATCATCAGCGCCATACCGCCTGCGTTGCAGCCGACGTCGAACACGACGTCGCCCGGCTGGCAATGGTCGCGAATGGCCAGCGCCACCGTCGGTTCCCAGAAGCTGCGCGCCCACCAATCCTGCAGGGGGAAGGAATCCGGGCCGTCGTTGCGCAGGCGCCCTGTAGCGGTCCAGGATTCGAGGGCCTTGAGGCGTCGCTCGATGGTCTCGATCTTGGCGATCAAGGCAGGGACGCCCGGGAACAAGCGGGCAAGGGCGAGGATGGCCGGATTCATTTCAAATTTGTTCTCGCGAGGGCCGTTCCTGATAGTGGCATGGCGGGGCATCGTCCAGCCCTCGGTCGTTGCACCCGCCGCTAGTGCACGCCCGTCTGCCGTTCCAGAACCCGCCAACCCGGCAGTCCGGCCACCGGGGCGTAGGTACCGGCCAGCGCGCGCTGCACCGCATCCAGCGTATGGCGCATCGGCAGCGGCATGGCCGCCGGTGCCGCCTCGTCGTCGATCAGGATTCGCTCCGGCGCCAGGAGCATGACTTCGCCCACGTAGTCGTCGAAATCGCGCTCAGTCTTCAGGCCAAACAGCAGTTCGCGCCGAGCAAGCGGCAGCGGATGACCAGACAGGACCGCCAGCGAGAATGCATGCGCCGACATGTAGACCACGGTGCCCAGCGCTGCCGTCGCCCGGATGCCCACCGCCTTAGCCTCCAGTTGGTCCGCCACCGCCGCCGACAGCCAGACGCCGGATATCAGCCTGGCCCCGGCAGGGAGCGCTTCCGGCCGACGGGTCAGCGCCCGCCAGGCGGGCGGCAGGTTATGGCGCTGACCAACATACACCGCGGGCAACACCGCCAGCGCCAGCACCAGCGCCGCCGGCGCCAACCGCCGCCGCCGACCGAGCGCCAGAATGCGGTCCAGCACCGACGGGCGCAGCAGCGCCACGACGAAGGGGCCGAACAGTACGAAGTATGACCAGTCGGACCAGATATGTGGACGACTGATCCAATAAGTCAGCCACAACAGCAACATGCCGCCGACCGCCGCCAGAAGCCGGGCTTCGGTGCCAGGCGCACGCCACCGCCAGGCCAACGCGGGCCGTACTAGGGCGACGGCGCTGGCGCCGGCTATGACCGTGATCCACGGGTCCTGCTGCAGCGGCCGGCCGATGATGGATTCGACATTGTGCGAAAATAAGGGCCAGAACAGTCCGGCGAGCGGCGCCGGCGGCATGTCCAGGCCAACCAGGACCAGCAGCCAGAACGCCGCATGCGCCGCCAGTACGCAGGCGGCATAGCGTAGCGCAACCTTCGCCAGGGCCGGCCACCAGCCGCGCACCGGCAGCCCCAGCAGAAGGTAAAGCACGGTGCCGAAACCGACGACGGCGCCAGTCTCGTAGTTGAGCAGCATAGCCAAGCCGGCCACGCCGCCGAGCAGCCAGGGCGCCATCGCCAGCGGCCGGCCGGCCGCCTCCTGCCGGCACAGCCAGGCCATGGCCAGCAGGGCCACGCCGAAGCCGAGGTAGCGGTACCCAGCCTGGTTCGGGTGGAAAACCGACATGTGCAGGGTGCCGAGCCACGGCGCCACGAGCAGCAGCGCGACCGCCACGCCCAGCCAAGCCCCGCGCGCCTGTACCAGTAGCGCTGCGGTAAAGATGCCAAGGAAACCAACCTGACTCCACTGAACCAGGCGCACGTTCTGGCCCACGTCCAGCGCGCCAAACAGGCGCTCCCCGATCGCGGCCAGCACGGGCAGCAGGAAGCCGTAGCGAGGCTCCACCACGCTCACCAGAGGTAGCCCCTCGCGCAGTTGCAGCCTGTCGCCGAGCAGGATGCCGTAGTGCGCGTCCAGGGTGAGCAGATCGGCATAGCCGATCCCCTCCAACCGCAAAGGCTGCCACAGCCCCGGCACCAGCAGCACCAGCAGGTCGGCCCCGGCCAAGCCGAGCGCCAGTGGCCCCAACAAGCCTGCGGGTAGTCGGAGCCGCACCAGCAGCAGCGCCGCCAGCGAAATCACGCCAAAGAGGATACTGCGCAGGGCCTGTGGCAGGCCGAGCGTCGGGTACATGGAAAAGCCGCCCCAGAACACTTGTCCGCTGTCGCCAGTTTCCGGGAGGCCGGGCAGCCAGAGCAAGGTCGACACAACCATCAGCACCGCCAGCAAACTCTCCAGCGGCTGCGGCGGGCCGAACCCGGGCGGCCCGGGTGCGCGCGAGACGCCAAGCCAGGAAGGTAGCGGCCAGCGCTCACACTGCCAGATGCCGATCCCGGTCATGACAAGCAGGGCCAGCAGCCCGCAGCCATAGGCGCGGACCTGGACGGTATTGTCGCTGGGCGCCCCGAACAGCGCCCAGATATCAGGCCTTAGCAGCGCCTCCAGGCGGTCAGGGCGCCCCTGCATCAGCAGGAACGCAAGGCTCCCGACCACGGTAGCAATCACCAGAGCCAGTATTGCAAGCGCGAAGGCCCGGCGCGGCGCAGCCTTGCGCATTGCAGCCCAAGGTGCCGACTTTCCCGGCTCGGTGGCGCCGCGCAGCGCCCGATCAACGCGACCCATGCCATTCCCCCATCGCGCAGGGCGATCGCCCTGGCATTTCGGCAGGGCCTGATTAGGTCAAAGCAGCGCGGCCGCAAGCATCTATTCGGGAGCGGCTGTAGGTCTCGCCCGTAGCATCCGCTGCGCTTGGCTTCTCCGGGCCGTCGCCGTAAAGGAACGCCGCGGCCAGGAGCCGGTGTGGAGGCGAAGATGATCCCGCTCGACCAATGGCTCGGCAACGCCGAAGCCCTGCTGGCGACGACCCGCGCCCTGGCGCTGGACGCCGCGATGGACGCCGCGGTCAAGGCCACAGTGGCCGCGCTGGCCGCCGGCCGCCCCCTGCTGGTCTGCGGCAATGGCGGCTCCGCGGCGGACGCACAGCATATCGTGGGGGAAATGGTCGGCCGGTTTTTGCAGGAGCGTCGAGCGCTGAAGGCCATCTGCCTCAGTTCCAACCCGGCAGTGCTGACCGCCTGGGCCAACGACTACAGCTTCGAAACCGTGTTCTCCCGACAGGTGGAGGCCTATGCCGAGCCCGGCGGCGTGCTGCTCGGCATCTCCACCAGCGGCAACTCCAAAAATGTGGTGCTGGCGCTGGAAGCGGCGAAGGCGCGCGGCATGGTCACCCTGGGGCTGACCGGCGAGGGAGGCGGCCGGATGGCGGTGCTATGTGACCATCTGCTGGCGGCGCCGAGCACCTCCACGCCTGCGATCCAGCAGGTCCACCTATGCCTGTATCATTACTACTGCGCCGCAGTGGAAGCAGCGCTGGCCTGATGTCGGCACCGATTCGCCAAGCGGCGCTGCTGGTCGGCGGCCGCGGCACCCGGCTGGGCGCATTGACCGAGACGATACCGAAGCCGCTGGCTCCTGTGGCCGGCCGGCCTTTTCTGGATTGGCAGATCGAGGAAGTTGCCCGCCATGGCTTCGCCCGCATCACGCTGCTGGCCGGCTACAAGGCCGAGCAGATCGTAGAGCGCTACGCCGGTCGCACCGTGCGTGACGCAGCGCTCGAAGTGCTGGTGGAGTCGGAGCCGTTGGGCACTGCCGGCGCGCTGAAGTTGTTTGCCGACAAACTGGAGGAGCGTTTCCTATTGCTGAATGGCGACACGCTGTTCAGCGTCAATCTGCTCGACTTGCCGCTGCACACCGAGCAGTCGCTGGCCACCCTTGCGTTGCGCCGCACCGCGCCGGGCGGCCGCTACGGAACGGTGGACCTGGCCGCCGACGGCCGGGTGACCGGCTTCCAGGAACGGAGCCCGGAGCGCAGCGGGCCGATCAACGGCGGCATCTACGCTCTGGATCGTCGGATCGTCGGTTGGATCGGCGACGGCCCTGTGAGCCTGGAGGCCGAGGTCTTTCCCCGCCTGGCCAAGGCCGGCCTGCTGCGCGGCACCTTGTATGACGCCGAGTTCATCGACATCGGCATTCCGGAGGATCTGGCGCGCGCACAGATGCTGATCCCTGCCATGCAGCGCCGCCCGGCGGCGTTCCTCGACCGCGACGGCGTGCTGATCAAGGATACCGGCTACCCGCACGACCCGGCCCAGGCGGAGTGGACGCCGGGCGCGGCGGCGGCCGTGAAGGCGCTGAACGACAGCGGCCATTACGTCTTCGTCGTGACCAACCAGGCCGGCGTGGCGCGGGGCTATTACCCGCCGGAACAAGTCCACGTCCTCCATCGCTGGATGGCCGCAGCCCTTGCCGCCCAGGGCGCTCATGTAGATGCCTGGGAGCATTGCCCGCACCACCCGGACGGCAGCGTTGCAGCGTTCCGCGGTGACTGCCGCCGTCGCAAGCCCAATCCCGGAATGATCGAGGATCTCATGGCCGCTTGGCCGGTTCGGGCTGAAGGCAGCTTCCTGGTCGGCGACAAGCCGACCGACCTGGCCGCCGCTGCTGCGGTCAACCTGCCCGGGTATCATTTCACCGGCGGTGCGCTCGACGAGTTCTTGCGCTCGACCAGGCGGTGAGCCTGCCGCCGCGGCTGATCATCGCCGACCCGGGACTGCGGAGCGCCCTCGGTCACCACTTGGGGTATACCCTCGCAGTCGCTGAAGCTGCCCGCGAGCGCGGGATTGCGCCCCTGGTGCTGGCCTCGAAGCAGTTCAGCGGCGCCATGCCAACAGGCATACCCTGCCTGCCCACCTTTGGCGCTGTCTATCAATCCGCAGGCGGCGGCGGCGCAGCGCGGCGGGCGGTGTTCGGTCTGGCGGCCCGGCTGCCGGGCGGCCTCGCGGCCAGCGTCGCTCCGCCGTTGCGTCTGTTGCGACGCGTATTGGTCCGGCCGGCCCCGGATACCCTGGCTGCGGAACTGGCGACGGCCCTGGTTGCAAACGGCGATACCCGGCAGGATTTGTTGCTGCTGCACAGCGCCTCCGCCGCCAACTTGGCCGGGATGGTTGCCGGGCTGCCGCCGGAGTGCCTCGGCGCCCTGGCCATTGTGCTGCGCCGGACACCGGTGGAGATGGACCGCGACGACGCTGGCGCGCAGCCGGTTGCAGCTATCCTGGCCGGGATCGCCGACCGGTTCGGGCCGAAGCTGAGGCTGCTCGCCGATACCGCCCCGCTGGCAGCGCTTTGGACTGCCACCAGCGGCCGGCCGGTGCGGGTCGCGCCGTTGCCTGTGGTGGCCCCCCCAGTGCGCACTGGCGGGCCGGGCCGGCCGCCGCATCTTGTCTTCGCCGGCGGCGCCCGCGCAGAAAAGGGCTATGCGCTTCTGCCGGCACTGGTCGCGTCCCTGGTCGGGCAGGCCCGCTTCACCATCCACAGCGGGCCGGTCGGCACGGCGGCGGACCCTGTCGTACAGCGTGCCCAGAGGCAGATGCGCGGCATCGCCGGCGCCCAGTTGCACCTGCTGGAGACACCGCTGCCGCCGGAAGACTACCTGAACCTGTTGCAGGCCGCCGACCTGCTGCTGCTGCCGTACGACTCCGCGGCCTATGGCCCGCGCTCGTCCGGCATCCTGGCCGAGGCGCGGGCAATGGGTGTGCCTGCGGTTGTGCCAGCAGGCTGCTGGATGGCTGACGAGGTCGGGCCTGATCACTCCCTGGTGTTCCACCGACCAGCCGAATTCGCCAGGGTGGTGCGTGACGCACTGCCCAGGCTGCCTGCGCTGCTGACCCAATACGCCACGGCGGCACCGGCCTGGCGAATACGGCATTCGCCGGCCGGCTTGCTGGCCGAACTGCTCCGTTGAAGCCGTGATGGCTGCGTAACGGCGGGCTGTCACCTTGGTTGCCACGAGCTTAAGTTTCTGCCTATGAAGCCGCGCCGCCGGCGGAGGCGACAAGCAATTTCGGGCGAGGTCTTATGCGGGTTCTGGTGACGGGCGGTGCCGGCTATATCGGGTCCATGCTGGTGCCCACGCTGTTGCAGCGGGGCTGGCAGGTGACGGTGCTGGACACCTTTGCCGCCGGCGACACCTACCTCGCGCAATGCTGCGCCGACCCCAACTTCAACCCCGTGCGGGGCGACTGCCGCGACATGGCGGTCGTGGAGCCGCTGTTGGCCAAGGCCGATATCGTGGTGCCGCTGGCCGCTCTGGTCGGCGCGCCACTGTGCGCCCGCGACAAAATCGGCGCCAACACCCTGAACCGCGATGCGGTTGTCGATCTGATGAAGCGGGTCTCCAAGGACCAGCGCGTGGTCTACCCGACCACTAACAGCGGCTATGGCGTCGGCGACGGCAATTCTTACTGCACCGAAGAAAGCCCTCTGAAGCCGGTCTCGCTGTACGGTACCACCAAGGTGGAAGCCGAAAAGGCGGTGCTGGACAGCGGCGTCGGCATAACGCTGCGGTTGGCAACCGTGTTCGGCATGGCGCCGCGGATGCGGCTGGACCTGTTGGTCAACGACTTCACCTGGCGCGCCGTCAACGACAAGGCCGTGGTGCTGTTCGAGGCGCATTTTCGCCGCAACTACATCCATATCCGCGACGTGGTGAAGGCGTTCACCCACGCACTCGACAACTACGAGAGAATGCGCGGCGAGCCCTACAACGTCGGCCTCTCCGAAGCCAACCTGTCCAAACTGCAGCTGTGCGAGCGCATTGCTAAACACGTACCGGGCTTCTGCTACCTGGAAGCGCCGATCGGCGAGGATCCGGACAAGCGCGACTACATCGTCTCCAACGACAAGTTGGAGGCCGCCGGCTGGCGCCCTGACCATGGGCTCGACGCCGGCATCGTCGAGCTGATCAAGGGCTACCGCATGCTGCGCAACGGGCGGTTCTCGAATGTCTGAGGCGCGCCTGCAGGTTCCACCGCCTGGCCAGATGCTGGACATGGCATGCCGCTGCTGCGGCGGCCGCAACGTGGAACTGGTGATCGACCTGACCGACCAGCCACATTGCAACCGGCTGGTCCGCGTCGACCTCCCGGCGAAGACGGAGCCGCACTACCCGCTGCGTGTCGGTTTCTGCCGGGACTGCACCATGGTGCAGATCGACCATACGATTCCGAAGGAATCGATGTTCTCGGACTACCCCTACGTCTCCGGCACAACCAAGACGCTGCCGGCCCATTTTGCCGCCACCAGCCGGCGCATCGCTGATGCCTATGGCCTCGGTCCCGATGACCTGGTTGTGGATATCGGCAGCAACGACGGAACCTGGCTGAAGCAGTACGCGCCGTTCGGCTGCCAGGTACTGGGGGTGGAAGCCGCCGGCAACGTGGCGAAGCTGGCGCAGGACGCCGGCATCCGCACCTGGTCGCGCTTCTTCAACGAGGACTGCGCCAAGGACGTCATTGCCCAGTTCGGCCATGCCAAGGTGGTGACCGCCGCCGGCGTGTTCTTCCATCTGGAGGAACTGCACAGCGTGGTCCGCGGCATCGAGCAGCTGCTGACCCCGGACGGCGTCTTCGTCGTGCAAGCCATCTACCTAGGCGGCATGGTGGAGAACACCGCCTTCGATCAGGTCTATCACGAACACCTCTGCTACTACACGCTGCGCTCGCTCTCCGCCTTGCTGGAACGTCACGGGATGGAAGTGTTCGACGCGCACCTGGAGCCGATCCACGGCGGCAGCATCGAGGCGCATGTGGCGCGCAAGGGCAGCCGCTTGGTACAGCCCAGCATTGCCGCGAT
The DNA here is from genome assembly GCA_903843125.1 of uncultured Rhodospirillales bacterium. Lineage (GTDB taxonomy): Bacteria > Pseudomonadota > Alphaproteobacteria > Acetobacterales > Acetobacteraceae > CAIMOR01. Next base: position 75,867 of record CAIMOR010000407.1, on the reverse strand, counting down.
GCGGGCAGATGAAGTTACCAAGGGCTTCGGTGAGATCGCCACCTACCAGCAGCTGGCGCGCAACGTGCTGGCGCTGCAGCAGAAGCTGGTGGCGCTGCTGCAGGACTACGCGGCCCGCGGCAAGACCGTCTGGGCCTATGGCGCGCCGGCCAAAGGCGCGACCCTGCTGAACAGCTTCGGCATCGGCCCGGCCCTGGTGCAGCAGGCGGTCGAACGCAACCCGATGAAGGTCGGCCTGGCCATTCCCGGCTGCCGCATTCCCATCGCCCTGGAACAAGACGGCGTTTCGCCGGATGCCTACCTGGTGCTGGCCTGGAACTTCATCGACGAGTTCCTGAAGAACCCAGCCAACATCGCCTTCATGGCCGGCGGCGGCGAGTTCATCGTGCCGGTGCCGAAGGTGCTGGTGGTGGGCGCCGGCGGGGCCCGGCAGGTTTAGCGTGGCGGCACTTCCGGAAGCGGTCGTCCTGTTCGGCGCCAGCGGCTTCATCGGGCGCAACATCGTCGAGGCACTTCGCGGCGAGGTGGCGCTGCTGGTCGGCGTCAATGCCTCTGGTCGCGCCGTGCCGGGCTGCGATTTGACGGTGGCAGCCAGCGCTTTGGCCGATATCCCCGCGCTGCCGAAGGAGGCAGCGGTGGTGAACGTGGCGGCCTTCCGCTACTTCGCCAGCAGCTTCGGCAAGCAGCAGGCTGAGATTCTCTCGGCCAACGTCAACCTCACCGACGCCGTCTATGGCTTCGCTTTGGACCGCGGCATCAGCGAAGTTCGGGCCGCAAGCAGCGCCGCGGTCTACCCCGCCGAGTGGGCGGTGCAGAGCGACGCCATCCCGCTCGACCTCAATGCCTGGCCGCACCTGGGCGAAGCCGCCTACGCCTGGTCCAAGCGCTGGGCCGAGATTACCGCCGAGCTTTGGCATCGCCGTGCCGGCATAAGCACCGTCAGCCTGCGCCTGACCAACCCCTACGGCGCCTTTGACACGCTGGACGAAGCCGAGGCGCATGTTGCGACTGCCTTCATAATCCGCGCGCTGTCGGATGTGCCGAAGTTCGAAGTGCGTGGCGACCCGACGGCGGAACGCGACTTCTGTTTCGCCGGCGACATCGCGCTGGCCTTTGTGGAGTCGTTGAAGCTCCGAGGCATTCAAGCGGCCGTGAATTGCGCTGCCGGCGAAACCACGCAAGTCATTGCGCTTGCGCATGCTGCCATGCGCGCCGCGGGAAAGGAGCGGCCGGTGACAACCAATCCGCCGCCGCCCGGTGCCAATGCCGGGGTCAAGATACGCCGCGCCACCGCACAGAAACTGCGGGAGTTGATGCCCGGCCTCGCGCCGTTCCGCAGCCTGGACGCAGGCTTGGCGCTGACGATGGAATGGTACCGCGATGCCCTACGCTGACGCGCCTACCATCATCCTCGGCGCCGATGGCTTCCTCGGCCGCAACCTGATCGACCACTGGCACGCGAAGGGCTGGCCGGTACACGCAGTGGGCCGCGCGGCCGGCGACTTCACCGATGCCGCCGTCGTCGATCGCGTGTTCCGCGAAGGGCCCAAGGCGGGGCGAATCTTCCACGCCATCACCAAGCAGCGCACCGGAGCCATCCAGTACGAGATGCAGGGCGAATTGTTGCGTGACAATTCGCGGATACACCTGAATATCCTGGACGCCTGGCGCGCCCACCAGCCACAGGCGAAGCTGGTCTCGCTCGGCTCTTCCTGCGTCTATCCGGAAAGCCCGAAGCCGTTGCCCGAGGAGGCGTTCCGCTCCGGCCCGCCGCATCCCTCGGTGCGCGGCTATGCCCTGGCCAAGGAGACGCTCGTCATCGGCTGCGAGACCTTCGGCAGCCAGTACGGCCTGAAATGGCTGCACTGCATCCTTGCCACGGTCTATGGCCCGCATGCGCATACCGAGGCACATCGCAGCCACTTCATGGCCGCGCTGATCGCCCGCGCCGCCGCCGGCCGTGCCCGCGGCGACACCACCTTCGAGGTCTGGGGCAGCCCGGGCACGGTGCGCGACCTGCTCTATGCCACCGACCAGATCGAAGCCGTGATCGCGGCTGACCAGGCCTTCGAGAACCGCATCCTCAACGTCACCAGCAACCAACCCGTCACCGTCGGCAGTTGCGCGGAGCAGATCCTGCGGGCGCTCGACTGGCCGGCGCAGATCGTGCAGCCCGAGGGCAGTTTCCAGGGCGCCGGCTACAAAAGCCTGGACAGCAGCCGCTTCCTCTCCGCCACCGGCTGGCAGCCCGCCTTCGGCGTCGAGGCCGGCGTGCGTGCCGCGCTTGCAGCCGGGCTGGTGCAGGAACTCCGACCATGATGATCGTCTCCCGCACCCCGCTGCGCGTCTCCTTCTTCGGCGGTGGCACCGACTACCCCGACTACTTCAACCGTAGCCGCGGCGCCGTGCTCGGCATGGCGATCGACAAGTACGTCTACATTTCAGCGCTGCGCATCTCCTCCATTCTCGACTACCGCTACCGAGTCAGCTACTCGCGCATCGAAACCGTCTCGGCGGCAAGCGAGATCCAGCACCCGGTGATCCGTAGCGTGATCGATCACTACGAAGTGCAAGAGGCGCTCGATCTCTCGATCATGGCGGACCTACCAGCGAAGAGCGGCCTTGGCAGCAGCAGCAGCTTCACCGTCGGCTTCCTGAACCTGGTGGCGGCGCTGCAGAAGCGGCAAATGACCAAGCTGGACTTGGCGCACCAGGCGGTCTTCGTCGAACGTGAGTTGCTCAGCGAGAACGTTGGCGTCCAGGATCAGTACCATGCTGCTTTTGGCGGGCTGAACCGGTTCGACTTCGAACGCGACCGCACCCGGCTGACGCCGATCCAAATGACTGGCCAGTGCTTGGCCGCGCTGACCGGCTCTCTGTTCCTGCTGTATACCGGTGTCACCCGTTTCGCCTCGGCGACGCTGGAGGAGCAGATGGAGAAGACCCGCTCCGGCGCCTCGGACCGCGACCTGTCGCACCTGTTGGCGTTGACCGACCAGGCCGTCGGCGTGCTGGAAGGCATCGATCCCGACCGGATGCTCACGGAATTCGGAGCCATGCTGCATGAAGGCTGGGAGACCAAGAAGCGGCTCTCCTCGAAGGTTTCGTCACCGCAGATCGATGCGCTGTACGAAGCCGCACGGTCTTCCGGAGCGCTGGGCGGCAAGTTGTGCGGGGCCGGCTCCGGCGGGTTTTTGATGATGCTGGTGCCCCTCGAGCGCCAAGCTCGTTTCCGCGAAGCCCTACAGAATGTCGTCATCATCCCGATCGGGCTCGACACCATCGGCTCCACCATATTGGCCGGCTGAGCGTATGAACGAAATTGCCGCCGTCACCGCCGCCTACGCTAACGAATGCTCCACCGGGCGCGATGTGTTGATCACCGATTTCGACCTGTTCCGCAGCCTGGGCGGCGGGCAGACCGTGTATCATCGCATTATCGCGCAGCGCCCGCAGGACCGGTTTTACTACTTTCTGCGCGCCGAGAATCCTGGCGCAGTTCGCCCGGCCAATGCCTTCCCGGTGCCCTACGTGGCCGAATACCGCGCCGTGCCGGAACACCTTCCTAAGGACCAGCGCCACCTTCTATGGGCCTATCGCGACGCGCGAAACCTGGCACAGAGTATCGTACGGCACTTGCCCGGCCAGGGGTTCGACGTCGTAGACGTGCCGGATTATTGCCAGCACGGCGTCTTCATCCGCTCGGCACTGGAAGCCGAGGGAGTGGCCTGTGGCAGCGTTGTGGTCGCCATGCATGGCACGCTTTCCGCTGCTTGGGCGGCCGGCTGGCCCGCACCCGGCGACGGCAATGCGCAGTTGGACGAACTTCGGCTGAAGGAAGATCTGCAGTTCCGTGCCGCCGATGCTCGCTACGCCATCAGCGCAAGCTACGCCGCGGAATGGGAATCAAGGCTCGGCCTGAAGGTCAACCTGGTCGACCCGATGAGCGCGGTCGGCAACATCGAGGCCAAGAGCGCGATCAGGCCTGACGGCCCACCGGACCTTGCCTTCATTGGCCGACGGGAAAAGTGGAAAGGCCCGGACCTGTTCCTGGACCTTGCCTGGTGCCTTGATCGTAGCCTCTACCGTCGACTGCTGATCGCGGGGCCGGAAGGGCCGAACCGGCTTGGGATCGGCTCGGCCGGTTTCCTCACCGGCATGGCGCGGCTACGCAAGTTGCAGCCCGAGATCCTCGGCAGCATACCGAGGGACGAGGTGCAGCGCCTGCTAGCCGGCCGCACCGTGCTGCTGCTGCCGTCGCGACACGACACGTTCAACCTTACAGCGCTCGAGGCGCTGGCTGCCGGTTGCCCGGTGTTGCTGTCTCGCCACGCTGGGGTGGCGCAGTGGTTGCTACGCGTGCTGCCTGAGCTGAACTGGTTGGTGGTCGATATCGACTGTGCTCGCACCGCCGCCAGTGCCACGGCGGACCTGTTGCGCAACTATGACAGCCGCCGCGATGCACTGGTTGCCGCCATGCGTCGGCTGCCGCGGGCACGGCCCACCGCATTCGACGACATCTACCGCCCGAGCGGCGCCGTCGACCTGGACGCTCGGCAGACCGTGGTGGAACTTGCCGCGCACTTCGCCGCGCTGGCGCAGTTGGCGCCGCGGTCCAGCTTGATGAAGATGGTGAGGCAGCCGATCGATGCTGGCCGCTTCGTCGCCGGCTTGGTGGCGCCGCTAACCCCGCGCTTCGTCAGCCGGCCGCTGCGCCGGCTCGCAGTGGTGGGGGGCCGGGCTTCGGCCCTCATGCGAGACCTGAACCGCCAGCGGCGGGGCGGCCTGCACTGGGCAGCCAAGGAAACCATCCGCCAGGCTGTCAATCGCTATGCTGGTCTCTCTCCACGCACCTTCCTGCAGATAGACCGCAGCCGCCGGTGGGACCTGCTGCGGCGGCAGATGCTGGTGCTGCCCGAGTTCACGGAGGCCGAAGCCCGGCTGAAACTGTTGACGCTTTCTCGCCGGATCAACGACCACTTGGTCAATCGGGTACCACTGTTCCGCGAGATGGGCCGACTGGAACGCCGACTTGGCAACGACCTCGTGGCCGCCACCTACGCGCTGCGGGTCATGCGGTGGCTAGGGCGCGACAATCATGGCGACCTTGCCTTCGTCCGCGCCACCCTGGAAGCGAATGGCTTCCACCACGAGGCCGCGACCGCCGAGGCACTTTTCGGGCGCCCCGACCTCAGCGAGGGGCGCTGCCTGGCGCTAATGCAGGCGGCACGCGAGCGCAACCTCGTGCGCGCCGACTTGCCGCTGGCGGCGGTGGACGACCGCCGCGGCAATACGCCGCGCAAGGTCTCCGTGATCGTCTCGCTGTACAATGCCGCGGACAAGCTGCCGACGCTGCTGGGTTGCTTGGCGCAGCAGACCATTGCCCAGCGTGGCGAGTTGGAAGTGGTGCTGGTCGACAGCAACTCCCCGGCTGACGAGCACGCAGCCATGGAGGCCTTCCTGGCCCATACGCCGCTGCCGGTGGTTTATGCACGCTCGGCTGGCCGGGAGACCATCCAGAAGGCATGGAACCGCGGCATCGGCCTGGCCCGGGCACCCTACCTTGCCTTCCTCGGCGCGGACGAGGGACTGCACCCCGACGCGCTGCGCCAGTTGGCGGCTGCGCTGGACGCCGACCCGGGCGCCGACTGGGCCATGGCCGACAGCCTGGTGACGGATGTCGACGCCGCCGGTGTCTATGCCGGCGACGTCATGCCCTATGACCGCACCGGCTACCGCCAGGACCTGGTCTACCTGGAGACCTGCTACCTCTCCTGGGTCGGCGGGCTGTATCGGCGCAGCATCCACGAACGCTTCGGCTACTACGACGAGACCTATCGCGCTGCCGGTGATACCGAGTTCAAGAACCGGGTGATGCCGTACATCCGCTCGGTGCATGTGCCGAGGATGCTCGGCGTGTTCAACAACTATCCGGAGGAGCGCACCACGGCACACCCGCGCGCCGAGATCGAGGATCTGCGCGCCTGGTACCTGTGGCGCAGCCCGGCCGGCATGCGCTACGCCTTCGCCGACCGCCCCGCCGAGGACGCCGTTGCACTGCTGCGCACGGCACTCAACTACCGCAAGTCCTTCTGCGGGCACCTGAGCAGCGACTTCGACCTGGCCGACGCGCTCGCCCGCTACCTTGGCACCAGGCCGGACGTTTCGCCGGAATGGGCAGCCCAAGCACAGCACGCAACCGCCGAGGCACTGGCCATCCTGCGTGGCTTGGAGCAACTGCCGCGCCGCATCTCCAGCCGCCTCCGCGGCGTCAATTATGCCCGCCACGTCTACGGGTTGCTGATGGGCGCCAAGCGCGACCTGGCGGCACGGCACCAGCAGGTATTCGAATTGCCGCAGCGCCCGCACTACGAACTGTTCAACGACAATCGCTACGAGCAGCATTGGTGGTCCTGGAGCGGCTCGTGACCGGCACCGCGCCCAACATCCTCGTCGTCGGCGACGTGATGCTGGACCGCTATCTGCTCGGCGAGGTCACCCGCATCTCGCCTGAAGCCCCGGTGCCGGTGCTGCGCACGGTGCGGGAGGATGTTCGTCCCGGCGGGGCCGCCAACGTGGCCGCGAACGTCGCCGCCATGGGTGGGCGCTGCACGCTGCTCGGCGTGGTCGGTGCCGATGCCGCCGGCGCCGAGGTGGAGCGGCTGGTCGCGGCGCACGGCGTGCAGGCGGCGCTGGTGACGGACACCGCCCAGCCCACCACCCAGAAGACGCGCCTGGTTGCCGGCACTCAGCAGATCGTCCGCTTCGACACCGATGCCAGCGTCAGCGACAGCGCACGCGCCGCGCTGCTGGCCGCCTTTACCGCGGCCTTGGCCGATGCCGACCTGGTCATCCTCTCGGATTACGCCAAGGGCTGCCTGCCGGACCCTGCCGCCTTCATCGCCGCCGCGTCCGCGGCCGGGCTGCGCTGCCTGGTGGACCCGAAGCAGGCCGACCCCGCCCGCTACGCCGGCGCCTTCCTGTTGAAGCCGAACCGCAAGGAGTTCGAGTTGCTGTTCGGCACCGCCGGCACCATGGCCGAGCGCGCCCGCGCTGCGCTGACCCAGCACGGCTTCGGCAACCTGGTGGTGACGCTGGGCGCTGATGGCATGCTGCTGGCCGGCGCCGATGGCAGCGACGCCCAGGTGCCGACCGAGGCACAGGAGGTGTTCGATGTCTCCGGCGCCGGCGATACCGTGATCGCCGCGCTGGCCATCGCCATCGCCGGTGGCGCCAGCGTGGCGGAGGCGGTCACCTCGGCCAACTTGGCCGCCAGCATCGCCGTCTCCCACGCCGGCACTTATGTGGTCACGGCACGGGACATGGCGGAGCGTCGGGCCCGGGCCGGCGCTGCCTCCAAGGTATTGCCGCTGGAAACCCTGCTGCCGCTGCTGGCGGCGGAACGGCGGCGCGGCCGGCGCATCGTCTTCACCAATGGCTGCTTCGACATCCTGCATCCCGGCCATGTCCGCATGCTCGCCGCCTGCCGCAGGCTGGGAGATGTGCTGGTGCTGGGGCTGAACGAGGATGCCAGCGTCCGCCGGCTGAAGGGCCCGACCCGCCCGGTCAACACCTTTGCCGACCGCGCCGAGGTCTGTGCCGGCTTGGCCGCGGTGGACTACGTGGTCGGCTTCGCCGAGGACACGCCGGCCCAGCTGATCGAAGCGGTGGCGCCGGACGTGCTGGCCAAGGGTGGCGACTACAGTGCCGAGGCGTCGGGCGGCAAGGAAGCCATCGTCGGCGCTGATTTCGTCCGTGCCCGCGGCGGCCAGGTGGTCGCCGTGCGGTTCCACGAGGGCTATTCGAGCACCCGCATCATCGAGGCGGCAAAGGGGTAGCTACATCCCCGCCAAGACCTGCTCCACCGGACCGTCATCCACCACCCGCCCGCCCTCAAGGCGGATGGCGCGAGTGCACCAGGCGCGCACGATCGCCATGCTGTGACTGGCCAGTACAAGGATTTCGGCGTTGCGGACTAGTTCCTCAAGGCGCTGCTGTGCCTTGGCCATGAAGTCGGCATCTCCGGCGGAAAACCATTCATCCATCAGCAGCACCTCAGGCTGCATCAACGTGGCGATGGCGAAGGATAGACGTACCTGCATGCCGGCGGAATAGGTTCGCATCGGGACGTCGAGGAACTCGCCGAGACCGCTGAAGGCGCCGGCCTCATCGGCCATGGCCTCGCTCTGCTTCTGGTCCAGGCCGCGGAACAAGCCGCGCAAGACGATGTTCTCGCGCCCGGTCGCGTCGATATCCATGCCCGCCGAGGGGTCGATCAGTGAACCGATGCGCCCCTCGACGTCAAGCCGACCACCGACAGGTTCGTAGACCCCGGCCAGGGTGCGCAGCAGGGTGGTCTTGCCAGCGCCGTTATGGCCCACCAGCGCCACCCGCTCACCGCTGCGGACCTCGAAGCTGAGGTCGTTCAGCGCGGCCACGACGACGCGGTTGCTGCTGTCGGTCCGCAGCCGCGGGATGGTGCTGGCCATCAGCCGCTTCTTCAGCGAACGCGCACCGACATGGTAAAGTGGAAAGGCGATGGACAGCCGCTCGGCCAGGATATGCGGCATGATTCAGACCCAGAACGCGATGCGGCCGCGAAACCGCACGAAAAAGGCGAAGCTCAGGCCGCAGACCAGGACGGTGATGCCGGCCGCCGCCGCCCAGATCAGCAGTGAGGGCGGCTGGCCCAACAGGGGGCCGCGCACCACTTCCATGACGTCGTAGACCGGGTTCAGCACCAGCCAGACTTGGCGTTCGTGCAGCAGTTCCGGCTTCCAGATCACCGGCGAGACGAAGAAGGCCAGCTGGGTCACCGTGGCGACGATCGGGCCGATGTCACGGAACCGGGCGCACAGCATGCCGAGGAACATCACCACCGCGAAGCCGTTCAGGATGAACAGCATCATGCCCGGAATCGCCAGCAGCACACCGGGGCCAGGGTTGATGCTGAATATCAGGAAGACCACGAGGATCAATGGCAAGTTATGCGCGGCGATCACGGCATTCCGCATCAGACAGCGCAGCGCATGCACTGTGAACGGCAGCGGCAACTGGCGGATGATGCCCTCGGCCACGGTCAGCGAGGTACACGCCTCGCCGATCAGTTGGGAGAACACGTTCCACAGGATCAGGCTGACGACCAGGAAGGGCAAGTAATCATGCAGGTCCATATGGAACAGCGTGGCGTAGAGGAAGCCGAGCGCCGTGAACGTCACCGCCGTGGACAGCGTCAGCCACATCGGCCCCAGCACGGAGCCGCGATAGCGGTTGCGGATGTCAAGCTGCGCCAGCGCCACCGGCAAGCGCCAGCGGCTGAAGCCCAGGCTCAGATCGTCCAGCGCTCGCCCGATGCGGCGGGGCGCGGAGGCATCGGAGGTGACGGCCGGCGGGGATTGGACGGCAACCGGGGTGGACGCGGACATGGTGCCGCCTATAGCCCAGCCGCCTGTTGCCAGGAAGGGCCGTTGGCCGTGGGCCAATGCAGGCCCGGCTGCTGGGTTCCTGCGCTGGCAATATATGCTTTTCATGGGTGACAGCGTAACCAACTTCTGTCATCCGCTTGGTCCTTGAGAAGCCCTTGATGACGATTCGCACCGTACCGCCCCCCGTGGGGCAATGCCTTGTCGACGCGGCCAGTGTCCCCGTTGCGCTGCCCCTGTACTGCGCCACGCCGGCGACGCTCGCGCCGCTGCTCGCCGAACTTCCCGCTGCCATCGCCGCCTTCGTCCAGGCCGCCGGCTTCCGTGCGAAGGCGCAGGACGTTCTGCTGCTGCCGGGGTCGGCCGGGCTTGCCGGTGCCCTGGTCGGGCTTGGCGAGGCGCCCCCCACTCCGCACAGTTTCGGCGCGCTGCCCTACGCCTTGCCAGCCGGCACCACCTGGCGCGTGGCCGGTGACAGTGCTTTGCAGGACCATGCGGTGCTGGGCTGGGGGCTCGGCGCCTATCGGTACCAGCAGTTGAAGGCGGCCGAGCGCGCCCCCGCGGTGCTGGCGGTGCCGGCCGGCTGCGCCGATGCCCTGGCCGCCGTCCGCGCCACCTGGCGGGTGCGCGACCTGATCAATACGCCAGCCAATCTGCTGGGGCCGGCCGAGTTGGCTGCGGCCGTGCTGGCGCTCGGCGCCGAACACGGTGCAACCTGCCGGGTGATCGAAGGCGAAGAGCTGAGCACAGGCTTCCCCTGCCTCGCCGCGGTTGGTCAGGGCAGCCCGCGGGCGCCACGGGTCGCGATGCTTGAGTGGGGCCCGGCAGGGGCACCGCTGGTGGCGCTCTGTGGCAAGGGTGTCTGCTTCGACACCGGCGGCCTGGACCTGAAGCCCTCGGCCGGCATGCTGCGCATGAAGAAGGACATGGGCGGTGCGGCGGTCGCGTTGGGCGTGGCCGAGTTGCTGATGCAGCGGCGCCTGCCGGTGCGGGTCCTGCTGCTGGTCGGCGCGGTGGAGAACAGTGTCGCCGGCAACAGCTTCCGCCCGATGGACGTGCTGCAGACCCGCGCCGGTCTGACCGTGGAGGTGGGCAATACGGATGCCGAGGGGCGGCTGGTGCTGGCCGACCTGCTGACCTTCGCCAGCGAACAGCGCCCGGACCTTATACTGGATTTCGCGACGCTGACGGGTGCCGCCCGGGTGGCCCTGGGACCGGACCTGCCGGCCCTGTTCGCCAACGATGACGGCCTGGCAGAAATAGTGCTGCAAGCGGGTGCAAATAGTTGTGAGCCCGTATGGCGCCTGCCGCTGCACCCGGCGTACAACTCGTGGCTGGACAGTAACGTCGCCGACCTCTGCAACGTCAGCAGCAAGCCGATGGCGGGAGCGGTAGTCGCGGCGCTTTTTCTGCAACGTTTCGTAACACCCGGGCTGCACTGGGCGCATCTAGACTTATATGCCTGGAATGATGCGACTCGACCGGGACGCCCGGAGGGTGGCGAAGCCCAGGCCATGCGCGCAGCGGCACTCGCCGTTCAGGGCTTCCTCGGGGTCAACCCTGAGCCAGGCGCTGGGGCAACCGGGTAACGAACTTGGGATCGCTAAGGAACTAATCGGATCGCAGGGCTCTTTTCATCTGGAGTACACGATCTGAGTGTGTAATCGGCCCATTCCGGCGCAGGCATCGATTCGCCGCCGGCGGACTGGGCATTCCGGGCCCATTTGGGCAAGGGGATAGGAACCATGGCCGTGCAGAGCAACCCCGACCAGCTGGTCGGCATTCTTCGAGACACCGTCGTCGCCCTGGTCCGACGAGACGGCCCTGACCTGTCGGCGCGCCAGCTTGGCGTATTCCTGACGGTCTATCTGACGGACGGCCCGCATACCGTTCGCGGCCTCGCCGCCGAGCTCAACGTTTCCAAGCCCGCCATCACCCGCGCGCTGGATCGGCTTGGCGAACTCGACCTGGCCCGCCGCAAGGTAGACCCGATGGATCGCCGCAGCATCCTGGTGCAGCGCACGCTGAAGGGCACCGCCTTCCTGCGCGACATGCGCCAGATCATGGTGGAAGCCGAGCAGAATACCCGCGACATGCCCGTGGCCACGGGCGACGCGGCGAATGCGGAACCTGCCGCCGGGTCGCGCAAGGCCGGTTGAGACCCGAGGATTTCCGCCGCCGGGTCAGTAGCCGGCGGCGAAGTCCACCAGGTTCAGCAACGGCAGGCCGCTGCGGGCGCGGCGGATATTGTCAACGACCTGGGGCGCGACGCTTTCAGGGATGGTGATGCTGGCCGCGTGTGGCGTGACCACCACGCTCGGATGGAGCCAGTAGGCATGGTCCTGCGGCAGCGGTTCGGGTTCGAACACGTCCAGCGCCGCACCGGCAACCTGTCCGCTGTCCAACGCCGCCAACAGGGCCGCGTCGACCACATGGCCGCCACGTGCCGCGTTCAGCACGTAGGCGCCGCGCGGCAGCAATGCCAGGGTGCGGGCGTTGATGATGCCACGCGTCTCCGGCGTCAGCGGCAGCAGGCAGACCAGGAAGTCGCTCTGCGCCAGCATGGCGTCCAGGCCGGCGGCACCGTCGAAGCCGAGCACCCCCGGCAGAGGCTTGGGCCGCCGGCTCCAGCCCATCACTTGGAAGCCCAGCGCCCCCAGCTTGGCCGCCGCATCGCTGCCGAGCGCGCCGACACCGAGAATGCCTATCCTGGTCGCCTCGGTGGCCGGTGCGGGCAATTCCTCCCACAGCCGCGCCGCCTGCTGGGCGCGATAAGCCAGGTCCTGGCGGTGGAAGCGCAGCACATTCAGCAGCACCCATTCGGACATCGCGCTGGTCAGCAGCCGGTCCACCAGCCGAGCTACCGGCACCCCCGGTGGCGGTCCCGGCGGGCGCAACAGATGGTCGACACCGGCACCCATCGAGACGATCAGCTTCAGGTTGGGGTAGCGGCGCAGTTCCGCCATGTCATGCGCGGTCCAGCATACCGCGGCCTCGATGGCCTCGGGCGGCCCTGCTTCCGGGAACAGGCGGATATCCAGCGCCGGGTCGAGCGCCAGCAGCGCCCGCTTCCAGTGCTGCATGGTGCTGGCCTTGGTCGAAAGCAGGATCGCCATCAGTTTTCCCCGGCAAAATGACGGATGAACGCGCGCCAGTCCTCGCGCCGCGTCGCCACCTGCTGGGTGCCGTCCGGCAACGTGGCGATCAGGCTCAGCACCCCCTTGCGCCACAGCGCGTCGAAGGCGCCGATGTCGTTCAGCACCAGCGCCGCGGTACGGTTGTGCACGTCGCGGGAGATGCGCGGCTGGTACATCGTGAGCCACCAGAAGCAGCCCACCGCCAGCACGGCGAAGCCGAGGTAGTAATGCACCGCCCAGGTGGCCAGCAGCGAGCTGCCGAGCACCAGCGCCGGCGGCCAGACATTCTCCACCGCGTGATAGACCGGGCTGCCAGGGCTGTTCATCGGCCGGATGGCAATGCCAAGCCGCATGCCACGCCCCGCCAGCAGGGTCTTCATCGCCTCGAATTCGTTCACGCTTCACCCCGCAGATCGAAGGCCGCAGCCATCAGGGCACGGGTATAGGGCTGAACCGGCGCCGCCGTCAGCCTCTCGGCCTCACCGGCCTCCACCACCCGGCCGTCCTTCAGCACGATGATCCGGTGCGCCAGCGCGCGCACCACGCGCAGATCATGGCTGATGAACAGGTAGGCCAGGCGGTGCTTCACCTGCAACGCCCGCAACAGGTCCACCACCTGCGCCTGGACCGAAACGTCCAGGGCACTGGTCGGCTCGTCCAGCACCAGGAAGCGGGGTTGCAGGACCAGGGCGCGGGCGATGGCGAGGCGCTGGCGCTGGCCACCGCTGAACTCATGCGGATAGCGATGCACCGCGGCGGGGTCCAGCCCCACCTCGGCCAACGCCTCCGCCACGCGCGCCGCCCGGGCGGAGCTACCGAGACCGGGCGCATGCACTTCCAACCCCTCGCCGACGATCTCGCCGGCCGAAAGCCGCGGCGAAAGCGACCCGAACGGGTCCTGGAACACCACCTGCATCCGCGCCCGCAGCGGCCGCATCGCCCGCGGCCCCAAGGCCTCGATCCGCCGGCCTTCGAAGCTGATGGCGCCGGTACTTGCCTGCAGCCGCAGCAGCGCCTGGCCCAGCGTGGTCTTGCCGCTGCCACTTTCACCCACCAGGCCGAGCGTCTCGCCCTCCCGCAGGTCCAGCGAAACGCCATCCACCGCCCGCACCTGGCCGACCTGGCGGCGCAGCAGTCCGCGGCGGATGGGAAAGTGGACCTGCATGTTCTCGGCATGCAGTAGCGGTTGCGCATCCGCCGGCACCGGCGCAGGGCGGCCTCGCGGCTGGGTCGCCAGCAGCATCCTCGTGTAGGCGTGGCGCGGGGCGGCGAAGACCTCCGCGGTGCGGCCCTGCTCCACCGCCAGGCCGTGCTGCATCACCACCACCCGGTCGGCATGGCGCCGCACGATGGCGAGGTCGTGCGTGATCAGCAGCAGCGCCAGCCGGCGTTCCCGCTTCAGCTTGGCAAGCAGTTCCAGGATCTGGGCCTGGATGGTCACGTCCAGTGCCGTGGTCGGCTCATCCGCGATCAGCAGTTGCGGGTCGTTCGCCAGGGCGGCGGCGATCATCACCCGCTGGCGCTGGCCGCCGGAGAGCTGGTGCGGGTAGGCGCCCATGCGTTCGGCCGCATTGCCAAGCCCCGCCTGGTGCAACAGGTCCAGCACGCGGGCCCGCAGCGGCTCTCCGGCCAGCGGGCGATGCAGCGTGATCGCCTCTCCCACCTGACGGCCGATATGGTGCAGCGGGTTCAGGCTGGTCATCGGCTCCTGGAACACCATGCCGGCCACGCCGCCGCGCAGCCGGTGGAGGGCGTCCTCGTCGGCCGCCAGCACCTCGGTGCCGTCGAGCGCGATGCTGCCCGTGGGGTTGGCGCCGGCCGCCGGCAGCAACCGCAGCGCCGAAAGCGCGGTGACCGATTTGCCCGAGCCGCTTTCTCCCACCAGCGCCACCGTTTCGCCGGGGTTCACGTGGAACGAGACACCATGCACAACCTGGCGGCCGTTGAAGGCGACGCGAAGGTCTGTCACCTGCAGCAACGGGCGCTCTGCCCCCGATGGCTGGAGCGCTGCGGACGCGGAAAGGTGGATCGGCGGTGCCGGCTTCACGTCCCACCGCCGGGCAGGCGCCGGGGGTCGAAGGCGTCGCGCACCGCCTCGCCGATGAAGATCAGCAGCGTCAGCACGCTGCCCAGCACCAGGAACCCGGTGAAGGCGAGCCACGGCGCCTGCAGGTTGCTCTTGCCCTGGGAAAGCAGTTCGCCCAGCGAGGGATAGCCCGGCGGAAAGCCGAAGCCGAGAAAATCCAGCGAGGCCAGGATGGTGACGCTGCCCGAGAGGATGAAAGGCAGGAAGGTCAGCGTCGCCACCATGGCGTTGGGCAGGATGTGGCGCCACATCAGCCGCATATCGGAAACGCCCAGCGCGCGGGCGGCGCGCACGTAATCCAGGTTGCGGCCGCGCAGGAACTCGGCGCGCACCACCCCGGTCAGCGCCATCCAGCTGAAGGCCAGCAGGAACAGCAGCAGCACCCAGAATCCCGGCTGGATCATGCTGCCGAGGATGATCAGCAGGTAAAGCTGCGGCATGCCGGACCAGATCTCGATGAAGCGCTGGAACAGCAGGTCCGTGGTGCCGCCATAGAAGCCCTGCACCGCACCGGCGGCGATGCCGATGGCCGAGGACGCCAAGGTCAGCGAGAAGCCGAACAGGATCGCCAGGCGCAACCCGTAGATGACCCGCGCCAGCACGTCGCGCGCCTGGTCGTCGGTGCCCAGCGGGTTGCGCCAGCTCGGCGGTGCCGGGCTGGGCCGGCCGAGGTCGCGGATCACGGTGCGGTAGTCGTATTCGACCAGCGGCCACAGCATCCAGCCGCGGGCGCGCACCTCCCGCACCAGCGTCTCGTCATGCCAGTCGGCCTCGGTCGGCAGTCCGTCGGGCAGCAGGTCGCTCTCGGCGTAGTCGCTGAACACCGGCACCAGCAGGCGACCCTCCAGCCAGACCAGCAGGGGGCGGTCATTGGCTATCACCTCGGCGAACAGGGTCACGCCGAACAGCGCCAGGAACAGCCACAGGCTGACCCAGCCGCGCCGGTTGGCCCGGAAGTTCGCCAGACGGCGCTGGTTCAGCGGCGTCATCGGCCGCGGCTCTCGAAGTCGATGCGCGGGTCCACCAGGGTATAGGTGAAGTCGCCGACGATCTGCATCACCAGGCCGAGCAGGGTGAAGACGTAGAGCGTGCCGAACATCACGGGATAATCGCGCCGGATGGCGGCGTCGAAGCCGAGCAGCCCAAGGCCATCCAGCGAGAAGATGATCTCCACCAGCAGCGCCCCGGTGAACAGGATGCCGATGAAGGCGGCGGGGAAGCCGGCGATGATCAGCAGCATGGCGTTGCGGAACACGTGGCCGTACAGCACGCGCTGCTCACCGGCGCCCTTGGCCCGGGCCGTGGTGACGTACTGCTTGTTGATCTCTTCGAGGAAGCTGTTCTTGGTCAGCATGGTCAGGCTGGCAAAGCCGCCGATGACCAGCGCCAGCGTGGGCAGCACCATGTGCCAGGCATAGTCCAGCGCCCGTGCCGGGAAGCCGGCATGCTCCATGCCGCTGCTCAGCAGGCCCCGTAGCGGGAACCACTGCACGAAGCTGCCGCCGGCGAACAGCACCGCCAGCAGGATGGCGAACAGAAAGCCCGGGATCGCATACCCCACCAGCACCACGGCCGACGTCCACAGGTCGAAGGAGGAGCCGTCCTGCACCGCCTTGCGGATGCCCAAGGGAATACTGACCAGATAGATGATCAGCGTGGACCACAGCCCCAGCGAAACCGAGACCGGCAGCTTCTCCCAAATCAGCTCCGCCACCGGCCGCCCCTGAAACAGGCTTTGCCCCAGGTCGAAGCGCAGATAGCCCTGCAGCATCTCCCAGAAGCGCACAGGGGCCGGCTTGTCGAAGCCGAAGGCGCGCTTGATCTCGGCGACCACGGCAGGGTCGATGCCCTGTGCGCCGCGCAGCGTCGGGTCGGCCGCGCGCACCTCGCCGGCGCCGCCGGTCACGCGTTCCAGCGTGCTGCCGCCGCGGCCGCGCAGCTCCGACAGCGCCTGCTCCACTGGGCCGCCGGGGGCGAATTGCACCACGATGAAGTTGATCAGGATGATGCCGAACAGCGTGGGCAGCATCAGCGCCAGGCGGCGCAGCAGATAGGCGCCCAAGTGCTGCTACCGCGCCGCCGGCGGAGCGGCGCTCTTGCCGGCTTCCACCGCCGCCGCGCGCTGCGGGTCCCACCACCAGGCTTCCACGCCCAGGGCGTATTTCGGGTTGCGCGGCGGCTGGCCGAACTTGTCCCACCAGGCCAACCGATAAGCAGCCAGATGATACATCGGGATGACGTAGTGGTGCCACAGCAGCACGCGGTCCAACGCGCGGGTGCGCTGGATCAGTTCCTCGCGGTCCGGTGCCGCGATCACGAGTTCCACCAGTTCGTCGACCACCGGGTCGCAGATGCCGGCGGTGTTGCGTCCGCCCGGTTCCGCGGCCTTGGCACAGCTGAAGAACTCGCGCTGTTCATTGCCCGGAGACAGGCTTTGGCCGATCACGTCAACCGTCATGTCGAAGTCGTAGGCATCCGCGCGCACCTGGTATTGCGCCGGGTCCACGGTGCGCACCCGGGCCTCCACGCCGATGCGGCCGAGCCACTGCACATAGGGCAGCGCCAGCCGCTCCAGGCTGGGTTCGCCCAGCAGGATCTCGAAGCTGAACTGCTGGCCCTGCGCATTGACCAGCTTGCGGTCCTTTACCTCCCAGCCGGCCTGCTTCATCAGAGCCAGGGCGCGGCGCAGGTTGTCCCGGTTGTTGCCACTGCCGTCCGTCACCGGCTCCCGGTACGGCGTGATGAAGACCTCCGGCGGCACCCGGCCGCGATACTTCTCCAGTATCGCCAGCTCGCGGCCCTGCGGCAGGCCGCTGCTGGCCAGCTCGCTGTTCTGGAAGTAGCTCTCAGTGCGACTGTAGCCACCGTAGAACAGGTTGGCGTTCAGCCATTCGAAGTCGAATACCAGGCCCAGTGCCTCCCGCACCCGCGCATCGGCGAACAGCGGCCGGCGCAGGTTCATGGTGAAGCTCTGCATGCCCGTGGGGTTCTGGTGCGGCAGCTCCGCCTTCTTCACCAAGCCCTGGCGCACCGCCGGAAAGTCGTAGCCGGTGGCCCATTCCTTGGCGATGTTCTCCTGCCGGAGGTCGACCTGGCCGGCCTTGAACGCCTCCAGCGCCACGGTGTTGTCACGGAAATACTCGTAGCGGATCACGTCGAAATTCTGCGTGCCGCGGCGCGTGCCCAGGTTGGCGCCCCAGTAGTCCGGCACGCGGCGCCAGGTGATGCTGCGTCCCGGCTCGAACTTCTCCAGCCGGTAAGGCCCGCTGCCTAGCGGCAGGTCCAGCGTCGGCCGGGCGAAGTCGCGGCCCTGCCACCAATGCTTCGGCAGCACCGGCAACTCGCCGAGCACGCTCGGCAGTTCATGATTGTTGCCGTTCTTGAAGCGGAACAGCACCCGGCGCGCGCTCTCGGCCTTCACCTCCGCCACGTCGCCCCAATAGGCGCGGTACAGCGGGCGGCCCTTTTCCATCAGCGTGGTGAAGCTCCAGGCCACGTCCTCGGCCAGCACGGCCTTGCCGTCGTGCCAGCGCGCCGCGGGGTTCAGCTCGAACGCCACCCAGGTCTTGTCCCCGGCCACTTCCAGCACTGCGGCCAGGTGGCAATAGGCGGTATTGGCCTCGTCGCTGGAACGCTCGGTCAGGCTTTCCCACAGGATGCCGTTCTGCAGCGGGTTCAGCCCGGCGCCGGGCGTGCCGCGCAGCACGAAGGGGTTGAAGCTGTCGAAGCTGCCGAGCGCCCAGCGCACGATCTCGCCGCCCTTCGGCGCATCGGGGTTCACCCAGGGCCAGTGCGGAAACCCCGCAGGCAGCGCCGGGGTGCCGTGCAGCGCCAGCCCATGGGTGCGCAGCGCGGCCACGGCCGGCGCCCCCGCCTGGGCCGCGGCCGGCAAGCTGCGGAGAAGAGGCGCGCCGAGCCCGGCGGCGATGAGGGTACGACGTTGCATGGCGCCAGGATGGGGGTTCCGCCGCGGCCCTACAACCGTTCACCTTCCGACGGCGCGCCGCCGTCGCCGCACAAGCCCGCGCCGCGCGGCCTCAGCGCAACAGGCCGGTGGCCTCCGCCAGCATCGCCGGGTCGCCGAGCGCCAGCACGGAACCGTCCGATTCCACGGTCAGTGGCCGGCCTGCCCAATCGGTGATCCGCCCGCCGGCGCCCTCAATGATCGGCACCAGCGCCGCCCAGTCCCAGGGTTTCATCGTCGCCTCGGCGATCACGTCCACCAGCCCCAGCGCGAGCAGGCCATAGGCATAGCAGTCGCCGCCCCAGGTTACCCGGCGGGCAGCGCGGCGCAGGCGGTCGAAGCCGTCGCGCTGGTCCTCCAGGAACATGTCCGGGCTGGTGCAGGATAGCTCGGCCTGGGCCAGTCCGGCGCAGGACCGGCACTTCGCCTCGCCGCCCGTGCCGCCCCCCAGGGGGCCGCGAAACCGCGTCGGCTCGCCGGCCATGCCGAGCCATCGCTCGCCGCTCACCGGCTGGTCGATCAGCCCCAGCACCGGCACGCCCTTGTGCAGCAGCGAAATCAGCGTGCCGAACAGCGGCCGACCGGTGACGAAGGCGCGGGTCCCATCGATCGGGTCGAGCAGCCAGAGCCACTCGGCATCCGGCCGGTCGGCGCCGTATTCCTCGCCCCAAATTCCATGGTCCGGAAAGCGCTCGGCCAGGAAAGCGCGGATCACCTGTTCGGCCTGCTGGTCGGCAGCGGTCACCGGGCTGGAATCGCCCTTGGCTTCCACCAGCAGGGCGGAGCGGAACAATGGGCGGATGACGCCGCCCGCCAGGTCGGCCGCCGCTTCCGCCGCCGCCAGCAGGTCCCGCATCAGGGGCGCTGCCTCAGGGATTCGGCGCGCCCGGCGTGATGCTGCGCAGGTAGGCGATGACGTCCGCCCGCTGCTGCGTGTTGCTGATGCCGGCGAAGGCCATCTTGGTGCCCGGCGCGTAGGTGGCCGGCTTGACCAGCCAGGCGTTCAGCTCGTCATAGGTCCACGGTCCCTCATGCGCCTTCAAGGCGGCGGAATAGGCGAACCCTTCCACCGACGCATGCGGCCGGCCGACCACGCCATGCAGGTTGGGGCCGACGCCGGCCCGGCCACCATCGGTGAAGGTGTGGCAGGCGCTGCACTGTGCCTTGGCCAGGCGTTCGCCGTTGGCCGGGTTTGCATTGGCCAGCAACGGCCCGATCGGCTCCAGCGCAGCCGGCGCTGCCGCCGGGGCCGGGGCGCCGCCGCCTGCGGGGGCAGCCACATCACCAATCTGAATCGCGCTCTTCTCGGGCATATGCGAATGCACGACATTGCCAGCAACGATTCCGGTCACCATGAAAGCGATCCCGGCCGTCAAGATGCCCGCGAATGCCTTGTTGAGTTCCAAGCTCATCCCGAACCCGATCCCTTATGTTGGCGTTGACCCCCGCCGGTTTGCACCCCGGGTCCGCCTCGACTAGAAGCCGGCGGACCATAGTGCCCACCCGGGCGCGCATCAACCCGGTCCGGTTCGTTGAATTCCACCAGCGACGTCATTGTCCGGCGCGGTTCAGGGCTGCGCTGCCCCAGGCCGCGTCCTGCGGCGCCATGCAGCGCCGCGATGCCGCGCCACCGGGCCGCAACCAAGGCCGACATGCCCGAGGAAACAACATGAGCAACGTCATCGCTTTCCAGGGCTACCCTGGCGCCTATTCGGACCTGGCCTGCCGCAAGGCTTATCCCGAGTGGCAAACCCTGCCTTGCCCCAGCTTCGAGGCCGCCATCGATGCCGTCTCCGGCGGCCAGGCGCAGCTTGCCATGCTACCCTGCGAGAACAGCCTGGCCGGCCGCGTACCGGACATCCACCGCCTGCTGCCCGATTCCGGCCTGTTCGTCATCGGCGAGCATTTCGAACGCGTGGAGCACTGCCTGCTGGCCCCGGAAGGCGCCACGCTGGGCAGCCTGAAGCGCGCCCACAGCCACCCGGTCGCGCTCGGGCAGGTCCGCAACATCCTCAAGCGCCTGAACCTGCAGGCCGTGATCGAGGCGGATACCGCCGGCGCGGCCGAACTGATCGCCGCCCGCGGCGGTACCGAGGACGCCGCCATCGCCAGCGAACTGGCCGCCGAGATCTACGGCCTGCGGATCCTGCAGCGGAATGTCGAGGATGCCGCGCACAACACCACGCGGTTCTACGTGTGCTCCACCGCACCACAGACGCCGCCGGCGCGCACGCCGGACTGCGTGACCAGCTTCGTCTTCCGCGTCCGCAACATCCCGGCGGCGCTGTACAAGGCGCTGGGCGGCTTCGCCACCAACCGGGTCAACATGACCAAGCTGGAAAGCTACATGGTGGATGGCGAGTTCACCGCCACGCAGTTCCTGGCGGATGTGGATGGCCACCGCGAGGATGCCGACCTGGAACGCGCGCTGGACGAGCTGAAGTTCTTCTGCAGCCAGGTGCGCGTGCTCGGCACCTACCCAGCCCACCCGTACCGCCGCGAACATCGCGGCGGCTGAAGCCGTCAGCGGGTCCGGATCGTCTCCACCCCGCCCGGCAGGCCAAGGCCGCGGCGACGCAGGCAATCCCGGTAGGCCCGGTTCAGCAGCACCTGTCGCTGCGGCCCGATGCGCGCCATGTTCAGCCCCCAGTCTGGCGTGGATTGCGCGCCCAGCGCCACAACTTCCGGGTTGTTCTCCGCCTCGCGCTGGCAAGCGCGGTATTCCGGCCGCGTCTCCGCCACCGGCTTGTCGGCGCTGCCGGAAAACCAGCTGCAGCCGGCCAGCAGCAGCGGCAGCAATGCCAGGGCAGCCCTCATCCGTGCGCGATCCAGTCGGCGATCAGCCGGCTGGCGATGCTGTCGCCGCGCGGCAGGTTGAAGCCATGGTCCTTTGGGTTGCGCATCTGGTCCCGGCTGAACCAGCGCGCGTCCTTCAACTCGTTGGTGTCGACGGTGATTTCCTCGCTCAGCGCCTCGGCATGGAAGCCGAGCATCACGCTGGCCGGGAAGGGCCAGGGCTGCGAGGAATGGTAGTGCACGGCACCGACCTGCACGCCGGCTTCCTCGAACACCTCTCGCCGCACCGCTTCCTCCAGGCTCTCGCCAGGTTCCACGAAGCCGGCCAGCGTGGAGTACATGTTGTTGACGAAGCGGGGCGAGTGACCCAGCAGCGCCTTGTCGCCACGCACCACCAGCATGATCACGGCCGGGTCGGTCCGCGGGAAGTGGTCCACGCCGCAGCCGGTGCAGTGCATCACGTTGCCGGCCGCCTTCGGCTGGCAGGCCGCGCCGCAGACGCCGCAGAAGTTATGCTTGGTGCGCCAGTGCATCAGGCCGCGGGCATGCGCCAGCACGCTGGCTTCGTCCGGCGGCAGCAGGCCAGCCACGGCGCGCAAGTCCGTGAAGGTGCCCAGGCCCTCGGGCAACAGCGGCAGCGGGTCCTCGGCGGCCGAACAATCCACCGCGAAGGTCGGCCGGCCCTGCCATTCGCCGAGGAAGGCCCAGGGGCCGCCCGCCATGCGCACTGCCTCGGCGGCGGCGCCGGTCAGCAGCAGGCCCTCGGGCTGCTTGGCTTCCACCCCCTTCATCAGGTTGCGGGCGCGCCACACCGGGGCGAACAGCGACTCCGGAGAGTGCAGGGCGGCATCGATGTAGGCCGCGTCGTCGCGCTTGTGCGCAACGCGGTCCAGCGGGCTGCCGGTGTAGGGATTGGGCCGTGAGGCGGGGATGGGCTGCATTTGCGGCGGACGTTGCCACGGCGGCCCCCTGGCGGCAACCTTGCCCCGTGCCGCTGGGCGGCAACCTTGCCCCGTGCCGCTGGGCGGCAACCTTGCCCCGTGCCGCTGGGCGGCAACCTTGCCCCGTGCCGCTGGGCGGCAAGTACGCCCGTGCCACCAGCCAGTCGCCTCCCATTGCGCCGAGAGCCCGAAGGCAGCATATGTCGTCCCGGAAGGTCGGCGGTGGACGGGCTCCTCGCCAACCCGGTCAGGTCCGGAAGGAAGCAGCCGCAACGGGTTCTCGCTCGGGTCGCTTGTCGGCCTTCCACCCTCCCCGGCGGCTGGCGCCGCCCAGCGCCGAGGCCGCACCCCATGACCGACACCATGTTCGGCCAGGACCCGGAAGCCCCGGACGCCTTGCCTGAGCCGCCCGCCCCTGATGGCCCTGGCCTGTTCGGCGCGCCGGAGCCGCTGCCCCAGCCACCCACCCCCGAAGGCCCCGGCCTGTTCGGCGAACCCTCGCCGGCGCCGGCAGCGACCATGACCGCGGCGCCAGTCCTTGCCGCGCCCGCCGCCATGCCGGAAGCCGCCCTGCCGGCCACGCCCTATCGCGTGCTGGCGCGCAAGTATCGGCCTTCAAGCTTCGCCGACCTGATCGGCCAGGAGGCCCTGGTCCGCACGCTGAAGAACGCCTTCGCCCAGGGCCGCGTCGCGCACGCCTTCATGCTCACCGGCGTCCGTGGCGTCGGCAAGACCACGACGGCGCGCATCATCGCCCGCGCGCTGAACTGCGTCGGCCCCGATGGCACAGGCGGCCCGACCGCCGACCCCTGCGGCGTCTGCGCCGAGTGCAAGGCGATCCTCGCCGACCGCCACCCGGACGTGCAGGAGTTGGACGCCGCCAGCAACAACGGCGTGGACAACGTGCGCGAGCTGCGGGAGGCGGTGCGCTACCGGCCGGCCCAGGCGCGGTTCAAGGTCTATATCCTCGACGAAGTGCACATGCTCTCGAACCAGGCATTCAACGCCTTGCTGAAGACGCTGGAGGAGCCGCCACCGCACGTCAAGTTCCTGTTCGCCACCACCGAGATCCGCAAGGTGCCGGCGACCATTCTCAGCCGCTGCCAGACCTTCCACCTGAAGCGCGTGCCCCAGGCGGAGCTGCGCGACCACTTCGCCCGCATCTGCGCCAAGGAAGCGGTGGACGCCGAACCGGAAGCACTGGCCATGGTCGCCCGCGCCGCGGATGGCAGCGTGCGCGACGGGCTTTCGCTGCTCGACCAGGCTATCGCGCTGGCAGGGCCGGGCGGCCAGGTTTCCGCCCTGCTGGTGCGAGACATGCTGGGCCTGGCGGATCGCTCCCTGGTGCTGGACCTGATGGAAGCGCTGATGGCCGGCGACACCGCCACCGCGCTCAGCCTGATGGACCGCGGCCATGAACAGGGCGCCGACCCCGGCGTGGTGCTGGCCGATCTGCTCGACCTGACCCATACGCTGACCCGCCTGGTCAGCGTGCCGGCGCTGCGGGACGACCCCGCGCTGACCGAAGTGGAGCGCACCCGCGGTGCGGCATTGGCACACAAGCTCAGCGTCGCCAGCCTGGGCCGCGCCTGGCAGATGCTGCTGAAGGGGCTGGGCGAGGTGAACGAGGCGCCGGACCGCCGGGCCGCCGCCGAGATGGTGCTGATCCGCCTGGCCCATGTGGCGGAGATGCCGACGCCGGGCGACCTGGTGAAGCGCCTGCTGGAAGGCGGCGCCGCCGCCGCCAGCGCCTCTCGCCCTACCCCCAATGGCGGGGGAGGCGGCGCCAGGGCCGTGGCCAATGGCGGCATGACCATGGCGGTCGCGGTCCCGGCCGTCGCCCAGCCGCAGAGCTGGCAGCAGGTGGTGGCGCTGGCATCCGGCCGCCGGCCGCTGCTGCACTCCCATTTGCTCTACCACGTGCATCCCGTGAAGGTGGCGCCCGGCCGGCTGGAGATACGCGTGCTGGCCGCCGCGCCGCGCGACCTGGCGGCGCAGCTGACCGCCCTGCTGGCCGAGGTGACGGAGCAGCGCTGGACCATCGCCCTCTCTAATGCCGATGGCGAGCCGACCCTGGCCGAACAGGGCAAGCTGGCCGAGGCTTCCCGCCGCGACCTGGCCGCCAGCCACCCGCTGGTGCAGGCGATCCTGGCCGCCTTCCCCGGTGCAAGCATCCAGGCGGTGCGCGACGAGGGTACCGACGCCTACGGCCTGGCCGCCCCGACCGTCGTTGCCGCGGAACCCGAGCCCGATACGCTGCCTGAGGACATGCCGGAATTCGCGCCGCCCGAGGCCGAGCCGGTCGATCTCGATGACTTCTAGGCGCGGCCGATGGGCCGCAACGATTTCTGACCAGAGGAAAAAGCCATGAAGAACTTGGCCAACATGATGAAGCAGGCCCAGCAGATGCAGACCCGCATGGCCGAGATGCAGGCCACGCTGGAGGCCGCGACCATGCAGGGCCAGGCCGGCGGCGGCATGGTCAAGGTCACCCTGTCCGGCAAGGGCGACCTGAAGGCGGTCTCGATCGACCCCAGCCTGATGGTGGCCGACGACCGCGAGGTGCTGGAGGACCTGCTGCTGGCCGCCCATGCCGATGCCAAGCAGAAGGTGGAGGCGATGATGGCCGAGGAAATGCAGAAGGCCACCGCCGGCATGAACATCCCGGGCGGCCTCGGTGGTCTCGGCGGCCTGAAGCTGCCGTTCTGACCTGATGGACCCCATCGAGCATCTCGTTGGCCTGCTGGCGAAACTGCCCGGCTTCGGCCGGCGCAGTGCGCGCCGCGCCGTGCTGAAGATGCTGATGCACCCGGACCAGACCATGCTGCCGCTGGCCGAGGCATTGCGGGAGACCGCCGCCGCCGTCCGCCCCTGCCCGACCTGCGGCAACCTGGACACCCGCACGCCCTGCGGCATCTGCCGCGACAGCCACCGCGACCGCGGCCTGGTCTGCGTGGTCGAGGGCGTTGCCGACCTCTGGGCGCTGGAACGCGCCAATGCGCATCGCGGGCTTTACCACGTGCTGGGCGGCACGCTCTCGGCGCTCGGCGGCATCGGGCCCGAGGACCTTTCGGTGCAGCCGCTGCTGGCCCGCATCGAGGCCGGCGGCATCGAGGAGGTGATCCTGGCCCTGCCGGCCACCGTGGATGGCGCGACCACCGTGCACTACCTGACCGACCGGCTGCGCCCGACCGGGGTGCCGGTGACCCGGCTGGCGCAGGGCGTGCCCATGGGCGGCACGCTGGACCTGCTGGACGAAGGCACCCTGACCGCCGCGCTCCGCTCCCGTCGCGCCGTCTAGCCTCGGCCGGCCGGCCCGGCCTGCCGCCTTCCCCCGGCGGTTGACGCCTCGCCGGCCGCTGCGCTCTATGCCGCCATGATCGAGCTGCCGACCGACCCCGTTCCCTACGCCGAGTTCATCATGCGCTACCTGATGCAACGGGTGGAGCCGGAGGGTGGCCCGGCGATGGCCGTCGCCGAGACCGAGCACGCGGTGGACGGTGACCGTTGGTTCTGGGCCGACGACAACGCCAAGGTGCTGGAGTTCCTGGCCCTGCCGGCGTTGTGGCAACGCTGGCCGGACCGCTGCCGCGAGGTGCTGGCGTTCATCGAGACGCTGTGCGACGGCCCCTTCATCCTGCGCCGCACCGGGCATCCGCGGCTGGAGGAGCGCGAGCGCGGCGACGGTACCGGCCGCTGGGCGCATACCTTCATGCACCTGAGCTGCGACCTGCCGAACGGCAGCGTCACCGTCGGCATGCGCTTCCACGATATCCGCACCGCGCGGAACCTGATCCTCGGCCGCCACCAGGTGGCGTTCAGCTTCCAGGGTCTGCCCTTCCGCCTGGTGGTGGAGGGCCAGGCCACCGCGCACGCCATCCGGCACGATGGGCTGGACCTGCACCTGAGCCACGCGCACGAGTTGCACTTCGACCCCGGCACCGGCCCCCGTCGCCTCGGCCGGCTGACCGCCGGCTTCCGCTTCAGTGGCCGCAGCATGTTCGTGGCCACCGAGTTGGCGCTGGAGCTGGACCCCGGCATCAGCGTGGCCGATGTCACCCTCGGCTTCGGCCATGACCAGCTGAGCCACAACGAGAACGCGGTCAGCTACCACGACATCGGCATCAGCCGCCCCGGGGCCGCGCCGCTTTCCTTTGCCGCCGCCGAGACCGGCGAGACCCGGCTGGACTGCCACGGCGCCGACTACTGGATGCTGTCGCAGCGCCACGAGATGCGAGGCTTTGCCCTGGCCATCCACACCCTGCCCGACACCGCCGCGGCGATGCACGAGCTGGACGTGGTGGTGCAGGATGCCGGCCGCCTGCATCGCGTCACCTCGCGCCACCGCTTCCCCGGGGTGCACCAGGGCGGCGCCCGGATCGTGGCCGGTGAGCGGAAGATCCTCACCGCCGGCGGCTTCTACGACCAGGTGGCGGATTGCGCCGGCCTGGTGCAGCGCCGTGCCGCGACGCCCAGCCTGCAGCCGGTCGACATCTCCATCTCCTACGACTACGGCGCCGAGATCAACGCCTTCGCCCGCTGCTACCGCACGCTGGCCGGCCTGCCAGCCTCAGCCGAGGTGACGGCGCTGCGCGACCGCGCCCGCGCGCTGTTCGACCGCTACTATCAGGTCTACGCCGACGTGTTCCTCGCGCGCCATTTCAACGACCCGGCGGCGATCTTCTCGCGCCCCCTGGCCTTCGTCATCTACGGCCTGATCGACATGGCGATCGCGACCGGCGAACAGCCCTACAAGGATGCCCTGCGCGAGGCCGTGCGCGTGCTGTTCGACTTCGAGCGGCACTTCGCCGGCCCGGACGGCAACCAGGAAAGCGCCTTCCTGATGGGGCAGCGCAGTTGCGTCTCGCCCTTCGTCGATTGCCACAGCGCCGCCCTGCTGGCGCTGGTGCGGGCGCTGCCGGTGCTGGAGGACCCGGCCTTCATCACCAGCATCGACCGTGGCCTGGAGGCCTATCGCGTCGAGACCACCGCGGTCGAGCTCGGCGACATGCGCAAGCAGGACGTGCTGACGGTGCATTGGACCAACGAGCACGGCCAGCGCCTGAACCCGCATGCGTACTGGAATTTCTGTGCCGGGCTGACGATCCGCCTGTTCAAGCTGCTGCGCCAGTCGACCCACCAGGCCACCACCGAGATCCTGGCCCGCCATGAGCACAAGCTGGAAATCTATGAGGCCCTGCTGCGCCAGCAGCTGCGGCGCTCCCTGGTGCCGCGCGAAGGCGGCGCGTTGGAGGTGCTGACCGCGCGGCTTTCCGGCGAGGGCAATTCGGAAACCCAACCCTGGGTCGCGCTGGGCCTGGTGGAGGATTCCGGCGACCTTGGCCCGGCTGATGCCGAAGCCGCGCAGCTGACCACGCTGGTCGCCAGCCTCGACGCGAATGACCCACGCCTGCATACCATCAGCGGCCTGCGTGACGCCGGCGGCATCCGGTTCGCCAACGCCGCGTCCGGCACCGCGCTGTTCGGCCCGTACATCGACCTGCCGCCGGGCCGCTACCGCGCCTGCCTGCACTTCGCCGGGGGCGACGTGGCGCATGGCCGCGCGGTGATGGACGTGAGCGTGGAGACCGGCAATCGCGTGCTGGCGCAGGTGCCGGTTTCCGCCGCCAGGCTGCAGGGCGGCGCCAGCCTGACCTTCGGTGCCGAGCAATCCTTGACCCAGCTGGAGGTGCGGCTGTTCAACGGCAGCAATTTCACCGGCCGGCTGCAACGGCTGGAGATCTACGGCGAGTAGCGACGGACCAGCGCGGGCGGGTATGCCGACGCCGCAGGTCCACCTGCCCCATGGGGCGACTCAACCCGCATGGGTGCATCGCCGCGCGCAGCCGCCACGCGAGCCCGGCGTGCCGGATGCGGGGTGGCAGAAGTCACCACTTCCGCGGCGCGGTATCAGTCCTTGCAGAACACGAAGGTGTTCGAGAGCCAGTTCGGGCTGTCGTCCACCACGGCGGTATCCTCGCGGATGTCGGCCAGCCGCAGCCGGTGCTTCCAGGCCAGTTCCAGCACCGCGCGCTGCGGCACCACATGCACCTCCATGCTGCCGCCGGGGTCGCGCGCCAGGTAGTCGGCGATGCTGAAGCGATAGCCGACGCGATACGTCGGCACCTGAAACGCGGCGACGCCGCCAGGCTCCAGCAGGCGGAACACGCGGTCCAGGATGTGCATGATGATCGGCGGCGGATTGTGCTGCAGCACGATGCGGCTGTACCAGAGGTCGAAGCCCTGTGCCGGATGCACATCGGCCGGCGTGACCTGGTGGAATTCGATGTTGCCCTGGCCGAACCGCCGCAGCGTCGCCGCCGCCAGATCCAGATGCGGGCGGGAGATGTCCAGCGCCTGCACACGCGGAAAATGCTGCGCCAGGTGGGTGGTGATGCGGCCGACACCGCAGCCGTATTCAGCGCAGCAGGCAAACTCCTCGGGTGCCCTGCCGATCCGCCGCAGCAGCGCCAGCAGCAGCTCGGCATCACCGCGCCCGGTCTCGAAGAACGCCGCCTCGTGCTGCGCGATCGCCTCAGGCTTGTAGTTCGGGTCGGTCAGCACCGACCAGTGCGGCGCGGTGCGGCCGATCTCCTCCCAATAGCGCCCGGTAAAGCCGACCAGTTGGGTCAGCGTCGCGCGGTCCGCGGTGGTCTCCACCTCCAGCGGCGGTGCATCCAGCGGCAGGCTGGGCGGCAGTTGCACCGGATTGACGATGCGTTGCGCCTCCTCCGAGCCGAGGAAGTTCATCCGCATCGTCAGCAGGTCCGGCGTGTTCTGCACATGCCCGGCGATCGTCGCCTCGCCCTCGGGCTCTCGCCCCAGGATGTAGCGATAGGCCATCACGACATCTTCGCGCGTCACGGGCATGGGGGATGGGTCCGATTTCTGCTGCCGTGCTTCTAGCGCAAACCACAAAGCCGCGGAATCACCCGCGCTGGCCGGCGACCTGCCCGCCGCCGACGCTGGCCGGCGCCGCGGCGCCGCGGCTGAGTTCGGCACGGACCCATCCCCGGTTGCCAAGAACGTCGCGAAACTCAGAGGAATCAAGGAACCCCTGGATCACCTGCGCCGGGTCGGATTGCCCCGTCTCCAGCAACTCGGCATGGGCCGCCAGGCCGGCGTCGTCGGGGTCCCGCTCAAGCAGCGTCCGATACAGCAGCCGCACCAGGCCGACAGCGTCCAGCGGCAAGGGCTGCGCCGGCCAGGCCGGCCGCAGCGGCGCCGGCACGCCGCGGCGTTCGGCCGCCAGGGCCTGTTCGGCCGCCAGCATCGCTTCCAGCGCGGCGTCGTCGGGCAGTTCGATGTCCGCAAGCGGCGCCTCGGCCGGGTAGCATTGCGTCAGGTGGAAGCCGGCGGCGCGGTAGCCCTCGGGCGAGAAATGCAGGCCGACCTCGCCGATGTTGCGCGCCAGCACCGCCACGGTCGACAACCGCATCCTGCCCAGCAACTGGCAGGTCGCCAGCTTCGCGCCATCCTGCGAGGAGACCGAGACGCCGGCGCCCTGGCGCCACCAATGCTCCAGTATCTGCTGGTGCGGCCGGTCGCGGTAGTTGCAGCCGCGCAGCAGGTCCAGGTACGGCGCCAACACCGGCTGGCGTTCAAGCCAGTGGCGTCGCGTCATGGCGTAGCCCCACATGTGCTCCATTGGCTGCAGGCAGCCCAACCGGTCGCGCTGCGCCGCCACGTCCAACCGATGGTCGCCACAGGCGCCGACATAGGCCACGCGCGGCTCCGCCACGGCCAGCGCGGCCAGCCGGTCCAGCGTTGCCAGGTAGAACGGCGAGAGCACCAGGTCGTCCTCGAAGAAGTAGGCCACCGGCGCGTCCTGCTCGACGAAGGCGAAGCGCTCCGCGCGGTCATAGTTGAACGCAACGCCGAGGTTCTGCGGTGCGCGGTGCAACCGGCCGCCGGGGCAGAGGCGGCGGAACACCAACGCGGCGTGGTCCACCGCAACCGGGTCGGCCACCAGCGCGTCGCGGTAGGGACAGTAGGCGCCGTCGAGGAACAGATTTATCCGGGCCGGGTCGAGCTTGGGTTGCTGCGCGGCCAGGCTTTCCAACACCTGCGCCAGCAGCTCCGGGCGGTCGAAGGCCAGCAAGAGGATCGGCGGCGCAACTGCGCCCGGGCGCGATTGGTCAGGCACGTCCGCCACCCCGGAGAAAACCATCTCGATGGGCTGCCTAATGCGCGCAAAGCCATGGCGGAGCAAGCCCGGCGGCGTGACAGCCAGCCCTTGCACGCGCCCCGGCACCGCGTGTAGGCTGGCGGCAATAATTATATGACATAATGGTGGAAGCGCCCTCGACCATGCCCGAGCCCGACCTGCTGAGCTATACCCTGGAAGGCCCCGTCGCTTGGCTGGGGTTGAACCGCCCGGCCAAGCGCAACGCCATTTCCGAAGCGCTGCTGGCCGAGCTGGATCGCGGCATAGCGCGGGCGCAAGGCGAAGCTCGCGCAATCGTGATCCACGGACATGGCCCCTGCTTCTGCGCCGGACTGGACCTGGGCGAACAACGGCTGCGCAGCGCCGCCGAGGTCTTCCATCTGTCGCGCGATTGGCATGCGTTGTTCACGCGGCTGCGCCACGGCCGGGTGCCGGCCATCGCCGCGCTGCATGGCGCCACTGTCGGCGGTGGGCTGGAGCTCGCCACCGCCTGCCATATCCGGGTGGCCGACGCCTCGGCCTTCTTCGCGCTGCCGGAAGGGACCCGCGGCATCTATGTCGGCGGCGGCGCCAGCGTGAACGTCGCCCGGCTGATCGGGGCCGCGCGCATGGCGGATATGATGCTGACCGGGCGGGTCATCGATGCGCCGATGGCAGAGCGCATCGGACTGGTACAGTACCTCGCCCCTGCCGGAGAGGCGTTGGCAAAGGCAGGGGAGTTGGCGGCGACGATCGCCGGCATGGCGCCGCTGACGGTGCTGGCCATTCTGCAGGCGCTGCCGCGCATTCAGGACATGAGCGAGAGCGACGGGCTGTTCGTGGAAAGCCTGACCGCCGCCCTGGCGCAGACCGGGCCGGAGGCCGTCGCCATGCTGACGGACTTCGTCGAGAAGCGGGGCCGGAAGGTGCAGCAGCCATGATCCGCCGCGTCGCCATCATCGGCACCGGCGTCATCGGCGCCAGCTGGGCCAGCTATTTCCTCGCCCGGGGCCTCCAGGTCACGGCGACCGATCCCTCGCCCGGTGCCGAGGCCGCGTTGCGCGACGCCGTCGCCCAGCATTGGCCCAGCATGGTGACCATGGGCCTGGCCGAAGGCGCCGACTCCGCCGGCCTGCGCTTCGTCGCCTCGCCGGAGGAAGCCGTCCGCGACGCCGAATTCGTGCAGGAGAACGCGCCCGAGCGCGTCGACCTGAAGCGCGAGCTGTTCGCCCGGATGGACGCCGCAGCGCCGGCAGAGGCGGTTCTGGCCAGCAGCACCAGCACCATCATGGTTTCGCAGTTCCAGGACGCCTGCGCCCGCCACCCGGAACGCGTCGTGCTCGGCCACCCCTTCAACCCGCCGCACCTGGTACCGCTGGTGGAAGTGGCCGGCGGGGCTCAGACCAGCGTGGCGGCCATCGAAGGCGCCCTGGCGTTCTATCGCGGCATCGGCAAGCACCCGATCCACCTGAAGCGGGAAATCCGCGGCCATGTCGCCAACCGGCTGCAGGCGGCGCTGTGGCAGGAAGCGTTCAACCTGGTGCAGGCCGGCGTCGCCAGCGTCGCCGATATCGATGCCGCCATCGCGCATGGCCCGGGGCTGCGCTGGGCATTGCTCGGCCCGTTCCTCAACCTGCACCTCTCGGGTGGTGCCGGCGGCATCGGTGCCTTGTTCGAAAAGCCGCTCTGGGCGGCGACGGAAGGCATGTGGCGCGACCTCGGCACCGTGCATGTCGACGCCGCGCTGGGCGCCGAGGTTGCGGCCGGCGTGGCGCAGGAACTGGCGCCACATGACCGCGCCGAGATGGTTCGTCAGCGCGACGCCACGCTGCTCGCACTGCTCAAGCTCAAGGCCCAAGCCGCGGAGCTGCCGTAGCCCTTGCGTCGCTGCCGCTGCCTCCATTATGTATGGACCATAATAAATAATCCTTGGGAGACACTGTCCATGTCCATCCATCGCCGTCTGCTGCTCGGCTCCGCCGGAGCGCTGGCCCTGCCCCACGCCACGCTGCGCGCGCAGCAGAAGCCGCTGAGGATCGGCGTGCTGACCGACATGTCCGGCCCCTTCCGCAACGACGCCGGCCCCACCAGCGTCGCCGCCGTGCAGCAGGCGGTGCAGGATTTCGGCGCTCAGGGCCTGGCAGTGGAGGTCGTGACCGGCGACCACCAGAACAAGCCCGACCTGGCCGTCTCGCTCGCACGGCAATGGTTCGACAGGGATGGCGTGGATGCCGTGGTCGATTGCGTCGGCTCCGCCGTGGCGCTGGCGGTGGCGGGCGTGGCCGCCGAGAAGGACAAGGTCTGCATCGTCACCGGCGCCGGCAGCGCCGACGTCACCGGCCCACGCTGCAACGCCAACACCGTGCACTACGCCTACGACACCTGGATGCTGGCGAACTGCACCGCCAGCGCCATGGTGAAGTCCGGCGGCGACAGCTGGTACTTCATCACCGCCGACTACGCCTTCGGCCATGCGCTGGAACGCGACGCGACGCAGTTCATCACCGCCGCCGGTGGCCGTGTCCTCGGCAGCGCCAGGCATCCGTTTCCGGGCACCACGGATTTCTCCAGCCAGCTGGTTGCGGCCGGCGCCAGCGGCGCGAAGGTGCTGGGCATCGCCAATGCCGGCAACGACACCTCCAACACCATCAAGCAGGCGGCCGAATTCGGTATCGCCCAGCGCGGCATGCGCATTGTCGGGCTGGTGATGGTCATCACCAACATCCATTCGCTCGGGCTGGAGGCGGCGCAGGGGCTCTACTTCACCGAGAGTTTCTACTGGGACCTCAACGCCCGCACCCGGGCGCTCTCGGCCCGGCTGGCGCCCAAGGTTGGCGGCGTGCGCATGACCATGCTGCAGGCCGGCAGCTATGGCGGCGCGCTGCACCTGCTGAAGGCCGTCGCCGCCATGCCGGCGGAACGCGGCGGCCGAGCGATCGTGGCGCGCATGAAGGCGATGCCGACCGACGATGACGCCTTCGGCCAGGGCAGCATCCGCATCGACGGCCGCAAGCTGCACCCGGCCTATCTGCTGCGGGTCAAGGCGCCCGCGGAATCGCATGGCCCCTGGGACTACTGCAAGGTTGAGGTCACCGTTCCGGCCGACCAGGCCTTCCGTCCGCTCAGCGCCGGCGGTTGCCCCCTCGTCCATGCCTGACGCGCTGCCCGAGGCTGCCACGCGTCGCCGTAGCGTGCCGGCGGTGGCGCGCCTGGACATGGCGCCATTGACCGGCCATGTCGGCTTCCTGCTGAGGCTGGCGCAGCAGCAGGTATTCGACGAATTCCATCGCCACTTCGGTCAGGCGGGCGTGACTCCAGCACGCTATTCCGTGCTGGCGCTGCTGCAGGCCAACCCGGACGTGCAGCAGGGCCACCTGGCCGAGGCGCTGCGCGTCAAGCCCTCCAACATGGCGGTGCTGCTGGCCGAGATGGAGGCGCAGGGCCTGGTCGACCGGCGGGTGGATGCCGCCAACCGCCGCGCCAACTTGCTGCGACTGACCGCTGCGGGTCACGCACTGTACGACGAGTTGACGCCCGCGATATTGGCGATGGAGCAGCAGGTGGCGCATCGACTGACGCCCCGGCAATACGCCACGCTGGTCACGCTGCTGGCCAAGCTGAGCCCGCCCTGAACGCGGCGCCACGGAGGAAGCCATGGAAACCATCTTCAGCACGCCAGATGTGCGCGTCACGCCGCATGGGGACGGCTGGCTGGTGCGCTCGGCGGCGACGCTGCCGGAGCATCCGCCGCGGATCACCGACAACCTGTTCCACTGGGCGGAGCGGCAGCCGCACGCGCCTCTGCTGCGGCAGCGCACCGCCGATGGCACTGCCTGGCGCAGCCTGAGCTGGGGCGAGGCCGCCGACCAGGTGCGCCGCCTTGCGGCCGCGCTGCTGGCGCGGGGGCTGGGACCCGAACGCGGCGTCGCCATCCTGTCCGGCAACGGCATCGAACACGCGCTGCTGGCGCTGGCGGCAATGAGCGTCGGCGTGCCGGTGACGCCGGTCTCGGTGCCGTACAGCCTGGCCAGCCAGGATCTGCTGAAGTTGCGCCACGTGCTTCGCCTGGCGCAGCCCGGGCTGATCTTCGCCGACAACGCTGCCACCTTCGCCCGAGCGCTGGCCGTTCCGGAAGCGGCGGAGGCCGAGCATGTGGCGCTGGAACCGCATGGCCGCGCCACCGCCTTCGCCGGGCTGCTGGCCACGGCACCCACAGCGCGCACCGATGCCGCCATGGCCGCCGTGCCGCCGGACGCCGTGGTGAAACTGCTGTTCACCAGCGGCTCCACCGGCATGCCCAAGGGCGTGATGAACACCCACCGCATGATGGCGGTGAATCAGGAACAGATCGCCTACGCCTGGCCCTTTCTGTACCACGAGCCGCCGGTGCTGCTGGACTGGTTGCCCTGGTCCCACACCTTCGGCGGCAGCCACAACTTCAACATGGTGCTGCGCCACGGCGGTACGCTGTGGATCGATGACGGTCGGCCGCTGCCGCAGGATTTCGGCCGCACCCTGCGCAACCTGCACGACGTTTCGCCGACCATCAGTTTCAACGTGCCGAAGGGCTATGAGCTGCTGTTGCCGCACCTGGAGGACGAGCCGAAAATCCGCGACGCCTTCCTCGGGCGTCTGCGGATCGTCTTCTACGCCGCCGCCGCGCTGGCGCCGCCACTGTGGCGCCGGCTGGAGGCCGTCATCATGCAGGCACCGCGGCCGGTGCACATGGCCGCCAGCTGGGGCCTGACCGAAACCGCGCCGGCGGTGGTACTGACCCATGCGCCCAAGGTGCCCTCCGGCTGCATCGGCACGCCACTGCCCAGCGCGGAACTGCTGCTGCTGCCGGATGGCGACAAGCTGGAAGTCCGCGTCCGCGGACCGCAGGTGACGCCCGGCTACCTGGACAATCCGGAAGCGAATGCCGCCAGCTTCGACGCCGAGGGGTTCTTCCGCACCGGCGACGCCATGCGCTGGGTGGACCTTGCCGACCCCAACCAGGGGCTGCGCTTCGACGGCCGGCTGGGCGAGGATTTCAAGCTGGCGACCGGCACCAAGGTCAATGTCGGCGCCATCAAGCCGCGCGCCATGGCGGCGCTGGCCGAGGTGGCGCGGGACATGGTGGTGTGCGGCCATGACCGCGACGATATCGGCCTGCTGCTGATCCCGCAGCCGCATCGACTGGCGGAGTTGGACGACAGCATCTTCCTTGGCGAGGTCCGCGCCGCCCTGCGGGCATTGAACGCGGAAGGCGGCGGCGCTTCCTCGCTCACCATCGCCCGCGCCATGTTCCTGCGCGCGCCGCTCTCGCTCGATGCCGGCGAGATGACCGACAAGGGTTCGCTGAATGTCCGCGCCATCCTGGCGCGTCGCGCCGCCGACGTGGCACGCTTGTACGACAATGAGGAGAAGGAGGTGATCACGCCATGACCTACTCGACCGACTGGTCCGCCTATGTCGGCGGCGCGCTGGTGGAAAGCTTCGCAGACGCCTTCATCGTGGCCGGCGCCCGCACGCCCTTCGTCGACTACAACGGCGCGCTCGGCCTGGTGTCGCCGACCGACCTCGGCATCCACGTCGCCCGTGCCGCGCTGGCGCGCAGCGGGTTGGCACCGCAGCGCCTCGGCACCACCATCGCCGGCAGCTGCGCGCAGGCCAGCTTCGACGCCTTCTTCTATCCGCGCCACGTCGGGCTTTTTGCGGGCATGGCGAATGACCGCCCGGCACTTGGTGTCAACCGCCTCTGCACCACGGGGTTCGAGGCGATCGCCCAGGCCGCGCGCGGCGTCTCCATGGGCCAGTATGAAGCGGCACTTGCGGTGGGCGCCGAGAGCATGACGCGCAACCCCGTCGCCGCCTACACGCATCGCGGCGGCTTCCGCATGGGCCAGGTGGAGTTCAAGGATTTCCTATGGGAATCCCTGTTCGACACCGCCGGCGGCTGCGGCATGGGCCAGACCGCGGAGAACCTGGCGCAGGCCTACGGCATCGACCGTGCGACGACGGACGCCTACGCCGCCCGCAGTTTCGCCCGCGCCCTGGCCGCGGTTGAGAGCGGCCGCTTCGCCGCGGAGATCGCCCCGGTCACCAATGCGGAGTTTACCGCCGAGGGCCTGAAGCCCCGCGCGCTGAAGCTGCCGCGCGGCGTGAAGGAAGTGGCGCAGGACACGCACATCCGCCCGACGCCAATGGACATCCTGGCCAAGCTCTCGCCCGCCTTCGGTGGCGTGCAGACCGGCGGCAACAGCAGCGCCATTGTTGACGGCGCCGCCGCTGTCGTCGTCACCAATGGCGCGCTGGCCAGGCAGGCGAAGCCGCTCGGTCGCGTTGTTGCCGTGGCCACCGCCGGCGTGCCGGCGCAGGTCATGGGCATCGGGCCGGTCCCGGCCGGCCTGGCGCTGCTGGCCAAGCTGGGCATGCACGCCGGCGACCTGGACCTGGTGGAGGTGAACGAGGCGTTTTCCTCTCAGGCCGAAAGCGTGCGGCGTGGCCTCGGCGTCGCCGAGGATCGCTTCAACGTCAACGGCGGCGCCATCGCGTTCGGGCACCCCTTGGCCGCCACCGGCATCCGCTGCGTCTATTCGGTGCTGATGGAGTTGCAGCGGCGCGGTGGGCGCTACGCCATGGCGGGTGCCTGCGCCGGCGGCGGCCAGGGCATGATGGTCCTGGTCGAGGCCTGCTGATGTCCGACTACGGCCGCAGCGTGCCGGTGCACTGGAACGACTGCGACCCCGCGCGCATCGTCTTTCATTCGCACTATGTGCGCTGGATGGACGAGGGCTTCCACGAGATGTGCCGCGCGCGCGGGCTGGACTTCGCCGCGCTGGTCGAGGCTGACGCGAGTTTCCGTGGCTCGCCGCTGGTCAATATCGCCTGCAGCTTCCGGCTGCCGGCGATGTACGGTGACGTGCTTGAGCACCGCATCCATCCGGCCGAATTCGGTGCCGGCAAGTCGTTCGTGGTCAGGCACAGCTTCCTGAAGTCCGGCGCCAGCGTCGCCACCGGCGAGCAGGTGCGCATCTGGGGCCACGCCGACGCCAGCGGCACCCTGCGCGCCGTGCCGGTGCCGGAGGACGTCCGCGCCAAGCTGCGTGGGGAATAGCCGTCCGCTGCGCCCCAGTGGCCGAACCGCCGCTCGGCCCGCCTCAATCAGCGCCGTTACCGTCTGCGTCGTGCTGTCCGGCAGCACGGTCGCCTTGCCGGCCAAGCCTGAGGTGTTGAGCGCCAAGAACTCGGTCTGGTAAACCTGCATGCCGGCGCGCACAAAATCGGCCATCCTGCGGGTTGTCCCTGGACGGTGACGGTCCGGGGGCGTTGCAGCCGGCGGGCCGCGGCGGAAGCGCCTCACGGAGGGTCATCGGTGCCAGGCAACAGCACGCTCCAGCCGCACAATCAGCCATTGGCGCAATGGCCGCGCGCCTGGCTGGTCGCCAGCGCAACGGCCTATCGGCAGGCGATGGGCGAGGGCCACCGCGACGCCACGGCCCTGCTGCGCGCGGTACAGGCGCTGCTGGCCGCCGGCGCACCGCGGGCGCAGGCCGCCACGACGGCGCGGCTGATGGTCGCCGCCATGTCAGCGCAGCAGCCCGACTGGTTCTGGGCGCCGGCCAGGGCCATGGCGGCACGGCGCGAGGCCTATTGGCGCCAGCGCGACGCCTGGCCGCCGCCGACCGATCCGGCCCGGTGGCCGCCCGACCTCTGCCCCCCTGAGCCGGAAGGCGGCGCCGAGGCCGCCCTTCGCCGCCTGGTGAGCGACTGAGGCGCCCCAAGTGGCCGGGTACTAGCCCGGGATGATGAACCGCTTCGCCGCCGCGTCGTAGGCGCCATAGCCTAGCGTATCGCGGAACTCGGCGGCGGGCAGCGCTCCGGCCGCCTCGCTCTCCCCGGCCGCAATCGCCGCGAGCCCGGCCTTGATGCCAGCCATCGCCGGCGAGAGCATGCCGGTCGGGAAGGTGCCGATCTTGAAGCCGAGCCGCAGCGCCTCGGCCTGGCTCGGCGTAGCCCGCGCCCCGCCCGGGGAGAGCACAGCGAAGGAGGGCCGCCCTTGCGCCGCCGCCACGCCCCGCTGGATTTCGGCGTCATCGGCCGGGCTGTCCAGGAACAGGATATCGGCACCTTCCTCGACATACATCTCGATCCGGGCGACCGCCTCGTCGATGCCCTGGGTTGGCCGGCAATCGGTCCGCGCCAGCACCAGGATGCCGCTGTCCTTGGCTGCTTCCACGGCGGCGCGGATCTTCATGCGCGCCTCCTCCCGCGGCAGGCAGGGCTTGCCGGCGGCGGTCAGCGCCCGCGGGGTGATCTTGTCCTCGATCAGGATCGCCGCCGCGCCGGCCTGCCCGTAGGCGCGCACCGTGCGCTGCACGTTCATCGCGTTGCCGTAGCCATGGTCGCCGTCGGCGAGGATGAGCAGGTCCGGCGCGGCGCGGTGCACCATGGTGAAGCTGTCGAACATCTCGCCGAAGGAGATCAGATCCAGGTCCGCCCCGCCGAGGCGGCTGGCCGCGCAGCAGGAGCCGCTCAGGAAGGCTGTCCTGAAGCCGGCGGCGGCGGTCATCTTGGCGCTGATGCCGTCCCATACCGCGGGCATGGCGACGAGGCCGGGTTCGCGCAGCAGGGCGCGCAGTCGTTCGGGGGCCGTCATGGGCGTTCGCTCCGGTTGTTTGTCAGGCGAGCTTAGGCGGCCGGGGCGACGGCGCCTACTCGGCTTGTCGCCGTTGCCCGCCCGGGCCTAGGGTTCCAGCAAAGCAGCAGGAAGGAAACGGCCATGAGCCAAGCACAGGTCTTCGCCGGCGTGGTCCGCTGGCCCGGCGGCGCCAACCTGGCCTCGCCGCCCGGCACCCTCGGCGGCGTGTTCCGCCTGGCGGTCGGCGGCACCGAATGGGAGCAGCTCTCGCGCGGCCTGCCGGCCGACTGCCACGTGCCCTGCCTGACGGTGGACCCGCACGACAGCACGCGCATCTA
This sequence comes from uncultured Rhodospirillales bacterium, assembly GCA_903843125.1. Lineage (GTDB taxonomy): Bacteria > Pseudomonadota > Alphaproteobacteria > Acetobacterales > Acetobacteraceae > CAIMOR01. Next base: position 36,414 of record CAIMOR010000407.1, on the reverse strand, counting down.
CGCCGGCACGCAGGAAGGCCCCTACGTCTCGACCGACAGCGGCAACAGCTGGGCAAGGCTCAACTTCCCGCACACGGATCTGCAGGTCTGGGCCATCGCGGTACACCCGCATAACCCGCGCAAGCTCTACGTCGGCACCTCGCCGCTCGGCGTGTTCATCTCCGAGGATGCCGGCAGTAGCTTCCATCGCGCCCGCGGCGCCGAGTTGCCGGAAGTCGCCGACATGCGCGGCTTCCGCAACCGCGTCATGCGCTTCGCCTTCAACCCGGCACGGCCGGAGGAGATGTACGCCGCCCTCGAGGTCCGCGGCGTCATCCGCAGCACCGACGCCGGTGAGAGCTGGACCGATTGCAGCGACCACCTGATTGCGCTCGCCGAGCAGGACCACTTGAAGAGCGCCATCATCACCACCCATACCGCGGAAGGCATGCTGGACGTCCACGCCCTCGCCATCAGCCCGGCGGAGCCGGATGTGCCGGTGCTGGCGCTGCGCATGGGGCTGTTCCGCAGCGACGACCATGGCGCCCACTGGCAGGACCTGGAGATGCGTCGCCGCACGCCGATCTTCTATGGCCGCGACGTCCGGGTCTCCCCGCACGACGCCAACACGCTGTACGCCACCATGTCGACCAGCGCGATCGGCGCTACCGGGCAGGTCTGGCGCAGCACGGATCTCGGCCGCAATTGGGCGCGGTTCGATGGGCCGACCCTGGCCGAAAGCACCATGATGGCGGCGGTACCCAGCCCGAGCGACCGCCGCGTGGTCTACGCCGCCGCGCGCAAGGGCCAGGTCTTCGGCACCCAGGACGAGGGCGCCACCTGGCAGGACGTGCCGCTGCCGCCGGGCTGCAGTGCGGTGATGGCGCTGGCGGTGACCTGACCGCCGCAGCAATGGCACCGCCCCTGCGACAGGGCCGAAGCGGCCGGGGCTCGCCGCAGCCGCCCTGGGCGCCGCCGGCCGCCTTGTCAGGGTGCGGCACCACGCCTAGCGTCACGGCAAAGAGGTACGTCCATGCGCATCACCGGACTTGAGGACCTGCACGCCGATGGAGGCTGGCGAACCTTCAACTTCCTGAAGATCAGCACCGACGAAGGCATCACCGGCTGGGCCGAATACGCCGAAGGCTTCGGTGTTGGCGGCGTCTCCGACCTGCTGCGCCGATTTACCCCCATCGTCATCGGGATGGACCCCCGCCCGGTGGGGCGCATCAGCGCCTCGCTGCAGGCCATCACCCGGCTGGCGGCGGGTGGCCTGAACAACCAGGCCATCGCGGCCATCGAGAATGCCTGCCTCGACATCAAGGCCAAGGCGCTGGGCGTACCGGTGGCGGCGCTGTTCGGCGGGCCGTACCGGGAAAGCCTACCACTGTACTGGTCGCATTTCGGCAGCTTCCGCATCCGCTTCGGCGAGATGTTCGAAGGCTGGGGCTTCACCCCGATCCGCCGCGGCGACGACCTCAAGGCGCTGGCAGCGGAAGCCAAGGCGCGCGGCTTCGCCGCGGTGAAGACGAACCCGTTCTACTTCGACGAGGCGAAGCTGCGCATGTTCGACCCCGGCTTCCGCATGGCGCCGGACCTGCTGGAGCGCAACCTCACCCACAAATTCCTCGGCGCCATCGAGGATACGCTGGGCACGGTGCGCGATGGCCTCGGCCCACGCATGGGGCTGATGTTCGACCTCAACTTCAACCAGCGGCCGGAAGGTTTCCGCCGCATCGCCAAGCTGGCCGAGCCATTCCAGCTGGAATGGCTGGAGATCGACCTCCACGACCCCGAGGCGCTGGCCGATATCCGGCGCTCCAGCGCCACGCCGATCGCCTCGCTGGAATCGATCCACGGGCTGAAGGCGTACCGGCCCTACTTCGAGCAGCAGGCTGTCGATGTCGCGGTCATCGACGTGCCCTGGAACGGGCTGCTGGAGTCGGTGCGCATCGCCACGCTGGCCGATGCCTTCGAGGTGAACGTCGCGCCGCACAACTTCTACAGCCACCTGGCCAGCCTGATGAGCGCGCAGTTCTGCGCCGCGGTACCCAACTTCCGCATCATGGAGATCGAGGTGGACGACGTACCCTGGAAGGATGAGCTGGTGACGGTGCCGCCGCGGATCGAGCAGGGTCGGATGCTGGTGCCCACCGCGCCCGGCTGGGGCGCCGAGATCAACGAAGCCGCGGTGCGCGCGCATCCGCCGAAGGTGAAGCGCTGATGCAGGTGGTCTATTGGGCACGGCTCGGCCTGGCCCGCCCGCAGGTGACGGCGGCGCTGCAGGCGGTGCCGGGCGCGACGCTGACGGTGGTGGACACGTTGCCGGAGCTGCTGGCCGCCCTGCCGGGCGCCGAGGCGCTGGTCACCTACGACGCGCCGCCGCCGCTGGCGCGCCAGATTGTTGCCGCCATCGAGGCGCCGGAAAGCAGGCTGCGTTGGCTGCACATCCTCACCGCCGGGCGAGAGGGCTTCGAAGCCGCGGGCATGCCGCGGCGCATCCCGGTCAGCTGGGCTGCCGGCGCCGTCGCCCCGGCGGTGGCGGAACATGCCATGGCGCTGCTGCTGGCACTCGGCCGGCAGGTTCCCGCCGTGCTCGCGCAGCAGGCCAAGGCGCATTGGGACCGCGGCTTCACCACACGCGCCACCTCGCTGGAAGGCGCCACCCTGGCCATCATCGGCATGGGACACATCGCCCGCGAACTGGCACCGCGGGCCCGGGCCTTCGGCATGCGGGTGGAGGCGGTGACCCGCACCGCCAGGCCGGAGCAGGCTGTGGACGCGGTGCATCCGCTGCCGGCGCTGCACGGCGTGCTGGCGCGCACCGACGCGATCGTTGTGGCGATCAACCTGGCGCCGGCGACGCAGCACCTGTTCAACAGCGACGCCTTTGCCGCCTGCAAGCGCGGCGCGCTGCTGGTCAATGTCGGCCGCGGCGGGCTGGTGGACCAGGCGGCGCTGATCGCCGCGCTGCAATCCGGCCAGCTCGGTGGCGCCGGACTGGATGTGACCGACCCGGAGCCGCTGCCGGACGGCGATCCGCTCTGGTTCGCACCGAACCTGATCATCGCACCGCATTTCGCCGCCAGCGGCAGCGGGCGCAGCATGGCGCGCATCGCCGAGGGCGCCGCCGGCAACCTGCGGCGCCTGCTGGCCGGCGAGCCGCTGCATAACCTGGTGGAAGGCTGAGCCATGCCGCACCGCCGCTTGCTGTTGGGTGCCACCCTGGCCTTACCGGCGCTGGCCCGCGCCGAGACATTGCCGGCGCTGGCCCGCGCCGAGACATTACCGACGCTGGCCCGCGCCGAGGAAGCGCTCCGGCAGGTCACGGTCGTGGTCGCCTTCCCCGCCGGCGGCGCGACGGATGGCGCGGCGCGGCTGGTGGCGGCGGCGCTGAAGGGCAGCTACGCCGCCAACGCCATCGTCGACAACCGCACCGGCGCCGGCGGGCGCCTGGGCACCGAGCATGTCAAGCAGGCCCCGGCAGATGGCAGCGTGCTGCTCTACACGCCGGCCTTTCCGCTGATGATCTTCCCGCACATCTACCGCCGCCTGGGCTACGACGCGCTGCGCGATTTCACGCCGGTAGTGCAGACCACCCGCGGCGTGCACGCGCTGAGCGTCGGCCCGGCGGTGCCGGACGGCGTGCGCACCATCGCCGATTTCATCGCCTGGTGCCGCGCCAACCCCGAGAAGGCCCAGTTCGGCGCGCCATCCGGCTCCAGCCAGCATTTCGCCGGCGCCATGTTCGCCCGCGCCGCCGGCATCGAGTTGACCCTGGTGCCCTATCGTGGCGGCGCCCCGGTAGTGACCGACCTGGTCGGCGGCCACCTGGCGGCGGGGGTGAACCCGCTGCCGGAGGTGCTGCCGCAGCAAGGCAGGGGCCTGCGCATCCTGGCCACCACCGGCGCGCAACGCAGCCGCTTCACGCCGGACGTGCCGACCCTGGCGGAGGCCGGTTACCCCACGGTGGTGTTCCAGGACTGGTCGGGCGTGCTGGCGCCGGCCGGCACCCCGGCGCCGCTGCTCGAGCGAGTGCACGCGCTGGTCTCGGACCTGCTGCGCTCGGCCGCAGGTGCGGCCGCTTTCGCCCGCCTGGGCGCCGAGCCGGAGCCGACCACCATGGCCGCATTCGACGCCGGCTACCGCCGGGACTTCGCCCGCTACGCCGACGTGGTGCGCGCCACCGGCTTCGTCGCCGAGGACTGAGCGCAGCCACGCTCGGCGCGGGTCGCGGTATCGGCGGCGCCGAGCCTGGAGCCATGGCGGTTGCCGTCGCCGCGCATTCCGGTTGATGATCCGGACTTGCGGCGACAGGAGGCCTTGCCATGAGCGTCATCTCGGTCATCGAAACCTTGCCTGGCTTCCGCCCGCTCACCCCGCATTTCGGCGCCGAGATCACCGGCTTCGACATTCAGGCGCCGATAACGCCTGGTATCGCCGCGGCGCTGCTGGCCGCCTATCGCCGATACCAGGTGCTGGTGCTGCGTGGCCAGGCAATGGACCCGGCGACGCAGCAGCGCTTCGGGGAGATCTTCGGCCGTAGCGAGATCCGCGAGCACAACAAGGTGAAGCCGGTGGATGGCTACAGCTCCCACGTCTCCAACGTGCTGGCCGATGGCGTCTTCGGCCGCGGCGAGTTGCGCCTGCACATGGACCAGTTGTTCTACCCCGAACCACTGGCGGCACTGATGCTCTACGCCATCGAGGTACCGACCGAGGGCGGCGACACGGTGTTCTGCGATACCTCCCAGGTCATCGCCGCAATGCCGCCGTCCCTGCGCGCCGAATTGCTGCCGCTGCGCGCCCGCACCGGCCGCCATTACGACGCGGCGACGGCAGCGGCCTACAATGTCAGCATCGCCGAGGAGACCATGGTGGTCAGCGAGCATCCGCTGATCTGGGTGGAGCCGGAGACCGGACGCGAGGCGCTGTGGATCGGCCGCAAGCAGCTGACCCGCAGCATCGTGGGCATGGCGGAGGACGCGGCCGCCCCGCTGCTGGCCGAGGTGCGCCGGCGGATCGAGACCAGCGAGGCGCTGTACCGCCACCATTGGCAGCCGCACGACCTGGTGCTGTGGAACAACCGTACACTGCAGCACGCCCGCACGCCGTTCGACGAGAGCCAGCCCCGCACATTGCGCCGCACCGCGCTGATGGCAGCCTGATGCGCACCCTGCTCGCGGCGCTGCTGGCGCTCGCCCTAGGTGCCACCCAGGCTCAGGCCCAGGTTCAGACCCAGGCATCCGCGCCAGACCCGGTGCCCCTGCGCATCTCGCTGGACGGCGAGTTGCAGGTGCTGGACCCGCACATCACCAGCGCCTACCTGACGCGCAACTTCGCGCTGATGGTGTTCGACCAGCTGATTGCGCAGGACAGCCACGGCCACTACCGCCCGCAGATGCTGGAAGGCTGGACCGTCAGCGAGGATGGCCTGCGCTACGACTTCACGCTGCGCGAGGGGCTGGAATGGCACGACGGCAGCCCGGTGACGGCCGAGGACTGCGTAGCCTCCATCCGCCGCTGGGGCGCCCGCGACGGCATGGGCCGGCTGATGCTGGCCGCCACCGCGTCCCTGGCCGTGGTGGACGCGCGCCGCTTCAGCCTGCAATTGGCGCGGCCGTTCGGCTTCGTGGTCGAGGCGCTGGGGAAATACTCCTCGATCTTCCCGGCGATGATGCCGGCGCGGCTGGCGGCGACCGATCCCACGAAGCCGATCCCCGAGGTCATCGGCTCTGGTCCCTATCGCTTCGCCGCCAGCGAGTTCCGCGCCGGCGACCGTGCGGTATTCCTGCGCAACCCGCGCTATCGGCCGCGCGCGGAACCGGTCGACGGGACCGCCGGCGGCAAGGTGGTGCATTTCGAGCGCGCCGAGTTCGTCTCGATCCCCGACCCTACCACCAAGGTGGCGGCGCTGCAGCGCGGCGAGCTGGACTACATCCAGCGCGCCCCCTTCGACTACCTTGACCAGCTTCGCCGCGACCCCAGCGTGCGGCTTGCGGCCGGCGCTGCGGCGCCGCAGTTCATGGGCGTGGTGGTGCTGAACCAGGCACAACCGCCGTTCGACAATCCACTGCTGCGGCAGGCGGTGCAGCAGCTGATGGACCAGCAGGAGTTCATGGCGGCGCTGGGCCTGCCGGCCGACATGCACCGTGAGCAATGCCTTTCGGTCTACACCTGCGGCTCGCCGTACGAGAGCGATGCCGGCGTGGCGCCGCTGCGCCAGCCGAGCCTGGAGCGGGCCCGCGCGCTGATGCGCCAGGCCGGCTACGCCAACGAACCAGTGCTGGTGTTCCAGAGCACCGACGTACCCGTCATCAACACCATCGCCCTGGTCACCATCGACCGATTGCGCCAGGCCGGCTTCAACGTGCAGGTGCGCGCCACCGACTGGTCCTCGGTGGCGCAGCAGCGCTTCAACCGCGGCCCGCTGGCGCAGGGCGGCTGGTCGGTGCTGCCGTTGATCTGGGCGGCGGAGGACCTGGCGACACCGCTTTCCAACTATCCCATCGCCAACAACTGCGCCAACTTCCCGGGGTGGTCGTGCGACGCCGCAACCACGCCGCTGTTGGCCGCCTTCGGTGCCGCACGCGGCCTGCCGCGCCAACGCGAGATTGCCGCCGACATTCAGGCCCGGGCCCATGCGGAGGTGGCGCTGGCATTGGCCGGCCAGTTCGCCGTGCCGCCCGCGTACCGCGCCAACCTGCAGGGCCTGCTGGAAGTACCGGTGCCGGTGTTCTGGAACCTGCACCGCAGCCAGACCGCGCCGACCCGGGCGCGCTGATGCGGGGGCCCGCCCGGGGCCGCCGCGTCGCGGAAGGAGCGATGGCGCCGTCCGGCGAGCCCCACGGTGCCAGGACGGAACGGAAGGCTGGACGAGCGCCGACGGATGGTTCGTAGTGCACTGCGGTCACGAGAAAGGACCCCCGATGCAATTCCTGCAGATCGGCCGCACCAAGCCAGGCACCGGCCGCTGCCTGCCGACCGTTACCGCGGGCCGGTGGCATAGCCGGTCAGCCGCGTTGAAGCAAAGTGCCGTTGCCGCGCCAGCCGGATTGTCGCATGGCAGGAGGCACGACCGATGATCGGCAGGCGGAGTGTCGCGCTTGGGGCAACGGCGCTCGGCGTGGCAGGCGCCACGCGCGCCGCTGCACAGGGCCGCAGCGTGTTGAGGATGGCCAAGACTTCCATCCCGCGCATCCTGGACCCGCACTTCACCACCAGCTTCACCGAGCGCGACTTCGGCTACCTCGTCTACGATACGCTGTTCGCGGTGGACAAGAGCTACACGCCGAAGCCGCAGATGGTGGAACGCTGGGAGGTCAGCCCGGACCGGCTGGCCTATACCTTTCACCTTCGCCCGGGCCTGAGCTTCCACGACGGCGCAGCTGTCATCGCGGCCGACTGCACCACCTCCATCCAGCGCTGGGCGCAGCGCGATGGCATGGGGCAGAAGCTGGCGGCTGTGACCGAGCGCTGGCAGGTGCTGGACGACCGCAGCTTCCGCCTGGTGCTGAAGCAGCCTTATGAACTCGTGCTGGCCTCGCTCGGCAAGGTCGGCGCGTCGGTCCCCTTCATCATGCCGGAGCGCATTGCGCGTACGCCGGGCACCGAGGCGGTGCACGAGTTCGTCGGCTCCGGCCCATTCCGCTATGACCCCGCCGCCAGCAGTGCCGGCGTGAAGCTGGTGTTCCACCGCCACGCCGGCTACGTGCCGCGCGCTGAGCCCGGCGAATGGGCCAGCGGTGCCAAGCGGCCGATGGTCGATACCATCGAGTGGATCGAGTTCCGCGACGGCATGACCGCCGTGAACGCGCTGACCAACAACGAGATCGACCTGATCCACGAGTTGCCGCACGACCTGGCCCCGCTGGTGGAGGCCGAGCGTGACCTGCGTGTGATGGTGCACAACGAGGTTGGCCAACTGGGTTTCGTCCGCTTCAACTGCCTGCATCCACCCTTCGACAACGTGCAGGTGCGCCGCGCCGTGGCGTTGGGCATCGACCAGCGCGCCTTCCTGGAAGCGCTGGTCGGCAAGCCCGAATACTACCAGGTCTGCACCTCGGTCTATTCCTGCGGCTCGCCGTATGAGACGCAGCAGGGCGTACCGGGCTTCAACCTCGCGGCCGCCCGGGAGCAATTGCGGGCCAGCGGCTACGACGGCAAGCCCATCGTGCAGTTCCACGCCACCAACAGCGCGACGGCCGGGCCGATCGGCGAGGTACTGACGCGTGCGTTGCGCGACATCGGCTTCACGGTGGATGTGCGGGCGATGGACTGGTCCACCTTCACCCGCCGCCGGTTGACCCAGGCGCCGCCGCCGGAAGGCTGGAACATCGCCTGCTCCACCTGGACCGCGCCCGATGTGATGGACCCGGTGGTGAATGCGACGCTCTCCGGCGCCGGCAAGCAGGCGCCCTGGGGCTGGCCGAGCGTGCCGGAGATGGAGGTGCTGCGCGAACGCTTCTCACGCGAGCCTGACGCCGCGGAGCGCCGCCGCCTGGCGGCCGAGGTGCAGCGCCTGGCCTACGACCAGGCGATCTACATGCCCACCGGCACCTTCAAGGCGCTGGCCGCCTTCCGCAGCAACGTCACCGGGCTGTTCCCGGCGCCGGCGCTGATGCTGTGGAACGTGGGCAAGCGCTGAGCGTGCTGCGCTTCGCCGCTCGGCGCCTGCTGGCCGCGCTGCCGGTGGTGGCCGCCGTCTCGGTGCTGGTATTCCTGTTCCTGCGTGCCTCCGGCGACCCGGCGGCCGAACTGGCAGGCGAGGATGCAACCCCGGAGCGGCTGGCGGCGATCCGCGCCGCATTGGAGTTGGACCTGCCGGTGTGGCAGCAGTTCCTCGCCTGGCTCGGGCAGCTGCTGCATGGCGAGTTCGGGCGCTCCCTAATCTCGGGCGACACGGTGGCGCGGATGGTGGGGGAACGGTTGGAGGCGACGCTCTCGCTGGCGCTGGCCACCATACTGGTCTCCGTGCTGCTGGGCGTTGGCCTTGGCATGCTGGCGGCGCGGCATCGTGGCGGCTGGCTGGACCGCGCGGTGGGGCTGGTCTGCGTTGGCGGGTTCTCGGTGCCCAGCTTCGTCGTCGGCTACCTGCTGGTCTGGTGGTTCGCCATCAGCCTAGGCTGGCTGCCGGCGCAGGGCTATGTCCGCATCGGCGAGGACGCGCTGGAATGGTCCCGACGCATCGCCCTGCCCGCGGTGGCGATGAGCACGGTGTTCCTGGCGCTGATCGCCCGCATCACCCGCGCCAGCCTGCTGGAGACGCTGGACCAGGACTACATCCGCACCGCCCGCGCGCTGGGCGCGACCGAGGCACGCGTCTTCCTGCGCGTGGCGCTGCGCAACGCCGCGGTGCCCATCGTCACCATCATCGGCGTCGGCTTCGGCGTGGTTCTGACCGGCGTGGTGGTGACCGAGACGGTGTTCAATCTGCCCGGCCTCGGCCGCCTGGTGGTGGAGGCGGTGCTGGCGCGGGACTACCCGGTAATTCAATGCGTCGTGCTGCTGTTCTCGGTGGTCTACGTGCTGCTGAACCTGGTGGTCGACCTGGCCTATGCCGCACTCGACCCGAGGATCCGCTATTGACCGCCGCGCTGGCCCTGGCACGGCGCCACGGCGCGCTGGCGGTCGGCGGATTGCTGCTGGCAGGCTTTGTGCTGCTGGCGCTCTGCGGACCTTGGCTGGGTGGCGCGGACGCGCAGGCCATGTTGCCAGGCCAACGCCTGCGCGCGCCCTCTGCCCTGCATTGGTTTGGCTCCGACCGGCTGGGTCGGGACGTCTTCGCCCGCGTGGTGCATGGCAGCGGCGCCTCACTGGCGGTCGGCCTGGCGGTGGCGTTGCTCAGCGGGCTGGTTGGCACGCTGCTGGGGCTATTGGCAGGCTATGTGCGATGGCTGGACGGCATCATCATGCGCGTCATGGACGGGGTGATGGCGATCCCCGGCATCATGGTGGCGATCGCGCTGGTCTCGGTGCTGGATGCCGGGCTCGGCACCGTCATCGCCGCCATTGGCATCAACGATATTCCACGCGTGGCGCGGCTGGTGCGGGGCGCGCTGCTCTCGCTGCGGGAGGAGCCGTATGTCGAGGCGGCGACGATGCTGGGCACCTCCGGCGCGGGCATCGTGTTCCGCCATATGCTGCCGGGCGTGCTGGCGCCACTGGCCGTGCTGTGCACCCATATCGCGGCCAGCGCCATGCTGCTGGAAGCGACGCTGAGCTTCCTCGGGCTGGGCCTGCCGCCGGATATTCCCAGCTGGGGCAACATCATGGCGGATGGCCGGACGCTGTTCCGCGTGGCGCCCTGGATCATCCTGTTCCCCGGCCTGACCCTGGCCTCGGCGGTCTTCGCCATCAACCTGCTCGGCGATGGGCTGCAGGATGCGCTGGAGGCTCGCCGTGGCTGAGCCGGTGCTGCGGATCGAGCAACTGAGCGTGGCGCTGCCGCCGGGCGCCGAGCGCGGCCATGCCGTTGAGGCGGTGAGCCTTGAGGTGCATGCGGGCGAGGTGCTTTGCCTCGTCGGCGAATCGGGATCGGGCAAGTCGGTCACGGCCTTCGCCACCATGGGCCTGCTGCCGCCGGCGCTGCGGATTACCGCCGGGCGCGTCCTGTTCCACGGCCGCGACCTGCTGCGGCTGCCACCGGCCGAGCTGCGCTCGCTGCGGGGCCAGCGCTTGGCGATGATCTTCCAGGAACCGATGACGGCGCTGAATCCGACGATGCCCGCGGGCCGGCTGATCGAGGAGCCGCTGCGCATCCACACCAGCCTTGGCGCAGCCGCGCGGCGCGACCGGGTGCGCGAGCTGATGGCGCTGGTCCGCCTGCCCGAGCCGGAGCAGCTGAGCCACCGCTACGCGCATGAACTCTCCGGCGGCCAACGCCAGCGCGTGATGATCGCCATGGCCTTGGCGCTGGAGCCGGCGCTGCTGATTGCGGACGAGCCGACGACGGCGCTGGATGTGACAACCCAGGCAGGCGTCCTGGCACTGATCAAGGATATCCAGGCCCGCACCGGCACCGCCGTGCTGTTCGTCACCCATGATTTCGGCGTGGTGGCGGAGATCGCTGATCGTGTCGCGGTCATGCAGCGCGGCCAGGTGGTGGAGCAAGGCAGCGCCGAAGCAGTGCTGGCCGCGCCGCAGCACGCCTACACCCGCGCCCTGCTGGCCGCGCTGCCCGGGCCGGGCAACCGAGACCGCCCGCCGCGTCCGGCCGCCGACCTTGCCGTGCTGGAAGTCCGCGGGCTGTCGAAGACCTACCCGCCGCGCGGACTTGGGCTGCGGCGCGCAGGCGTGGCGGCGGTGCGGGACGTCTCGCTCAGCCTCGGCGTCGGGGAGACGCTGGCGGTGGTGGGCGAGTCCGGTTCCGGAAAATCCAGCCTGGCGCGTTGCATCGCCCGGCTGGTGCCCCCCAGCGGCGGCACGGTGGCGGTGGCGGGGCAGGACCTCTCGGCCCCCGACGTGCTGCTGCCGCAGCTGGTGCAGGTGGTGTTCCAGGACCCGAACCGCTCGCTGAACCCGCGCTGGACGGTGGGCCAGTCCATGGTCGAGGGGCTGCGCAACCTCGGCACCCCAGCCGTGGAAGCCCGATCCGTGGCGGTTGACCTGCTGCAGCGCGTGGGCCTTGGCGCGGAGGCGATGGCACGCACCCCGCACGCGTTCAGTGGAGGGCAGCGCCAGCGCATCTGCATCGCCCGCGCACTGACCATGCGGCCGCGGCTGCTGATCGCGGATGAGGCGGTCTCGGCGCTGGATGTCTCGGTGCAGGCGCAGGTGCTGCTGCTGCTGGGCAGCATGCAGCGCGACCTGGGCTTCAGCCTGCTGTTCGTCACCCACGACCTGCATGTGGCAGTGCAGGTGGCGGACCGCATCGCGGTGATGCATCGTGGCGAGATTGTCGAGCAAGGCCCGGCGCTGGCCGTGTTCCGGCAGCCGAAGCACGCCTACACGCAGGAGCTGTTCGGCTCCGCGCCCGGCCGGCGGCGCGCCTGGTGGCGCGAGGCGATGGCCCGGCTGGACTGACACACAGGGAGGAAGCCATGGGCAGGACAAGGATCGACGGCGGGACCATCATTGCCTACCGGGACGGCGCGCACCACCTGCTGCGGGACGGCGTGCTGGTGTACGAGGGCAACCGCATCGTGCATCTCGGTGCCACCTATGAAGGGCCGGCGGAACGCAGCATCGACGCCCGTGGCAAGCTGGTGCTGCCCGGCTTCGTCTCCACCCATGCGCATGTGAACGTGCACGAGGGCTCCCGCCTGCTGACCGATGTCGGCCGCCGCGACGTCATGCGCTCCGGCTTCCTGAACTATACGCCGAACAACGGCGTCGCCGGCCCGCCCTATGTCGCCGCCGCCAACGCGGTGGACAGCACCCGCTTCGGCTTTGCGCAGCTGATCCGCAACGGCATCACCACGGTCATGGCCTTCGGCGGCGGCGCGCCGGATGACGGGCGAACCTTCGCCAGCCTGGCCGGCGAAAGCGGCATCCGCGTCTACTACGCACCGCAGGCGAACTCGGCGGTAAACTGGTTCACGCCCGAAGGCCAGATGCGGGAGCACTGGGACGAAGCCCGCGGCATCGCCGAGCTGGAAGCGCAGGAGCAGTTCCTGGAGGCGCACCACAACGCGCATGGCGGCCGGCTGCAGGGCATCGTGGTGGTGCGCAATTACGCGCTGGCGACGGTGGACCTGATGCGGCGCGGCAAGGCGATCGCGGACCGCATGGAACTGCCCTTCACCACGCATTTCTGCGAGCAGCTGTTCGAGTTCCACCGCACCGTGCGCGACCATGGCATCACGCCGGTCCAGTTGATGGAGCGCGAGGGCCTGCTGGGGCCCAAGGTGATCCTGGCGCATGCGCTGTACCTGGCCGGGCATTCCTACACCACCTGGACCTACAGCGACGACCTGGAGATCCTCGGCCGCACCGGCGCCGCCGTATCGCATTCGCCTGTGGTGATGCTGCGACGGGGCCATGCGCTGGAGGGGTTCGACAAGTACCTGGCCCAAGGCGTGACCATGTCCATGGGAACGGACGTGATGCCGCACGACATCATCGGCGAGATGCGCGCCGGTGCCATGGCGTGCAAGCTCATCGCCCGCAACCACGAGGTCGGCACCTCGATGGATTTCTACAACGCGGCGACGCTTGGAGGCGCCAAGGCCTTCGGGCGGGAAGACATCGGCCGACTGGCGGTGGGCGCCAAGGCCGACATCCTGCTGATGGATTTCGACAACCTGCAGATCGGCCCGGTCTACGACCCCATCCGCAGTCTGGTGCATCTTGCTTCGCCGGACCTGATCGAGACCGTGATCTGCGACGGCGTCACGCTGATGGCCGACGGCGTACTCTGCGGCTACGACGAACGCGCGGTGGTGGAGGGCGGCAAGCGCAGCTTCCAGCGCGTGCTGGACCGCTTCCCGCAGATGCATTGGTCGCAGCGCCCGGTGGAGGAAGAGTACCCGCTGGGGATCGCGCCTTGGTAGCCCCGGCGCGTGCAGGCCACCGCATCACCACCCTCGGGCCAGCGCAGCCTTACGCGCCGCGCGTGGGGCTGGGCAGCCGGTGCTCGGCGAAGAAGCGCAGCATCTCCCGCGACGCATCGGGACCAAGCGGGTCGGTATAGGTTCCCTGCGCGCTGCCGCCGGACCAGGCGTGGCCCCCGCCCGCCACCAGCCAATGCTCCAGCACCGGCTTGCCCCGGGCGTCACGGTAGACGGTGCGCCGGAAGCTCCTTCCGCCCGGCACCTGGCCGGCGTGCACCTCCTGCCCCAGCACCGCGGCCGCAGCGACCTGCTCGATCACCTGGTCGCCGTTGCGGGAGTGCACGGTCCGGTCGTTGTCGGCGTGGAAGACGATGGTCGGCACGCCCGGCGCCTGCCGCCCGCTGGCGGCCGCTACCGGCGCGCCCTGGCGCATGGCGGCGAAGGCGGAGCCGACGTCCCGCGCGGCGCCGCAGGCCAGCCCGGAATGCACGCCCACGGCGGCGTAGAGATCAGGGTAGGCCTGGCCCATGATCGCGGCGGCGGCGCCGCCGGCGGAGAGGCCGGCGACATAGACCCGGCCTGGATCAACGGTATGCTCGCGCATGACCTGCCGGGTGATGCCGGCGATCAGCGCCGGTTCGCCGCGGTCGCGCTGCTGGTCGGCGGGGCTGAACCAGTTCCAGCACTTCTGCGCATTGGCGGCCTGGGTTTGCGCCGGGTAGACCACCAGGCAGCCATGCGCCTCGGCCAGTTCGTTCATCCGGGTGCCAGCCGCGAAGTCCTCGGGCGACTGGGTGCAGCCATGCAGCATGACGAGCAGGGGCGAAGCCGTGTCGCCATGCGTGCTGGGAACATAAAGCCGGTAGTCGCGCTGGCCGGCGTTGCTGGCATAGGTCCCGCTCACGAACGCGGCTGGCCTTGCCGACCTGGTGTCCGCCGCCGCGGCGTTCACCCCGTCGGCATCGATGATGCGCGGATGGTTGCGAGGGTCAGGCTCCGCCGCCGCGGCGGACGGGGAGCCGCCAAGGCCCCGCCGCAACAGCGCGACGGCTTCGCCCAGGCGGCCCTCGCGGGTCAGGCGCGTCGCCTCGGTCATGCAGCGCGGCAGGATCACATTCATGGCTGGAACTTTCATGCGCCCGCGCGCCCGTGGCCACCGTGGTGGGCAGTAGGCCGAAGGGCGGGCAAGGGAGGGAATCAGGCCGCGTTGTCGTGCACGGCTCAGCGCAGGCGATCGCCCAGCGCAGCCTTCACCGCGGCGCTGGCCTGGAACGCACCGAGCACCGAGATCGACGCGATGGTAGCCCGGGCCAGTTCCGGCGAGACATCGGCCGCAACCGTAACCAGGCCGAGTACACGGATATCGAGGCGGTGGCCGTCCCGCTGGACGGCCTCAAGATCGGCGCGGCTGAAGTGTCGCAGGCCCAGGTCCAGGCTGCGGCGCAGCACCGACTGCCGCGCCTGGTCGGCATGGCGCTCCACCTGGTTGCGGATCGCCGTCCGGATGAAGTCGGTTCGGTTCGCGTAGAAGCCGTCCTGGACCAGCAGGTCGATATGGCCAAGGTCGACGTAGCCCAGGTTGATCGTGATCTTTTCGCTCTCCACGCCTGGCCGCGGCGCGGTTTGCTGCAGGGCCGCAACCATTCTATCGATATCCTACCATCCGTGTGGATGGTCACCGCTCCCTTTCAAGCCTTGCTGGCGCCACCGGGTCGACGGGGCGGCCCATGGCACAGCTTCAGCCGTGCTGCGCCTTGGTCCGGCGCGGCAGCCGCCGCCCGGCCCCGGCCGGCGTCAGGGCGGCACTTCGGCCAAGCAATTCGGGCCGCAGCACGATCATCAGGCCCTTGCGCTGGCGCAGTGCGCCCTCCTCCTGCAGCCGAGTCAGGCTGATCGTCACCCATTGCCTGGTTGCACCGATCAGGTTGGCCAGTTCGGCATGGGTCAGGGAGGTGGCGATGGCCACGCCATCGGCATGCTGAACGCCATGAGTGTCCATCAGATGCAGCACCAATTGGCACAGCCGCTGCATCATCGACCGGGTGCCGAGCATCTGCGCCAGTGCCGAATAGCACTTGGCCTTGTAGATCAGCGCATCGATGATCGCGACCGCGGCCTGTGGCACGTTCAGGGCGATATCACGCAGTGCCCGGCCCGGCAGCATCACCACGGCGGTCGGCTGCACCGCCAGCGCCGTCCACATGTGCACCCCGGCACCGAACATCTCCGGCCCGCCGACGAAGTTGCCGCCGCCCCAATACGCCAGGGTGATCTCCCGCCCCGACGGCGCCGTGTAGAAGCTCCGCACCCGTCCCGACTCGATCAGTGCGATACCGTCATGGCTGTCACCCTGGCGGAACAGTGCCTCGCCGCGGGCCAGCCGGCGGGTACGGCCGCTGGCCAGCAACCGGATCCGCTCGGCGTCCGGCAGGCTCTGCAGCAGATCGGGTTGCACCGGCTCGCCGGCGGCGGCTTCGCTGAGCAGGATGGCCGGACGCCCGGGTGGGGCGGCCTTGTCGGCCCGCACCGGCTTCCCGGGCTTCGCACTGCGTCGCACCTCGTCCAATCCAGCCTGCCCCCGCCTCAATCGAACGCAGCGAGGCAGCCCGGGACGGGCAGCATCGCCTGCGGCAGGGCATGGTATCGAAGCCCTGCGCCGGGGCGGTAGCGTTTACCGCGGCGCCCCCGTTGCGCCGCATCAATCCTGGGCGGCTGCCGATGCAGACCCCGCCGCGCCTTACGGTTGGTGCTGCGCCATGGCCGCCGCGTCCGCCGCCCCCAGCGGCAAGTGGCGCGCCCGGTGCAGCGCCGAGCCGGCATGGGCAACGAGCCGGTCGCCGAAGGCCGGGGCGAGCAAGGTCACCCCCGCCGGCATGCCGTTGCGCTGGAAGCCGGCCGGCACCGCACAGCCGGACAGGTCCAGCAGGTTGGCGCCATAGGTGTAGTAGCCATTGGCGTTGTTGGTTGCGACCGGGTCCGCCAGCACCTCGGCGATCTGCCAGCAGGTGCCGGCGGTCGGGACCATGACCAGGTCGACGGTGGCGAAGATCTGCGCCATCCGCCGCTGCAGCAGCGTCAACGCCGCCATGTCGTCGAAGGCGCGCCAAGCCGGTAGCGCACCGGCCGGGTGCACGATGCCGCGCACGATCGGGTCCAGCGCCTCCGGACTCGCTTCCAGCAATGCCCGCACCGCGCCATAGCGTTCCGCCAGCCAGGAGCCGGCGAACAGCAGGTCCCCCGCCGCGAAATACGGCGCCAGATCGACCTCCTGCACCACCCAGCCCAGCGCCCGCGCGGTGGCGATGCTGGCCTCGAACAGGTCCGCCAGTTCCGGCGCGCCGAAGAAGCGCAACTGCCCAGGCTGAGGAATGCCGCAGCGCAGCGGCCGGTGGGGCAGTGGCGTCGCGGCGGGCATGGCGCGCGAAAAGGCGTGATCAGGGTTGTGGTGCAGGCCCGCCTCCAGCACCTCCAGCGCATCCTCGGCAGTGAGCGCAAAGACGGTCAGGCTGTCCACCGAGCGGCAGGCCGGCACGTAGTCCTCCAGGCTCAGCAGGCCGCGGCTGGCTTTCAGGCCGACCGTGTTGGTGTAGTGCGCGGGGACGCGGCCGGAGCCACCGGTGTCGGTACCGATGGAGAAGCTCACCAACCCCGCCGCCACCGAGACGCCGGAGCCGGAGGACGACCCGCCCGGCACATAGGCTGCGCCGAACGGATTGCGCGGCGTGCCGTAGGGGCTGCGCACGCCGACCAGGCCGGTGGCGAATTGGTCCATGTTGACCTTGCCGACCAGGATGGCGCCGGCGTCGAGCAGCTTCTGGATCGAGGCATTGGTGCGCTCCGCCAGATGGGCGAAACCGGGGCAGGCGCTGGTGGTCGGCAGGCCCGCGACGTCGATGCAGTCCTTCACGCTGAACGGGACGCCCCAGAGCGGGCCGCGCGCCGGCTGCGCTTCCAACTCGGCGGCGCGGGCCAGCACCGCCTCGCGCCCGACCAGCGTGATCCAGACCGCGTCGTCGCCACGGGCGGCGATGACGTCGTGCAGCGCCGTCATCACGCCGGAGGGGCTGCGCCGCCCGGCGGCGTAGTCGGCGCGGAGGCTTGGCAGGTCCAGCCAGCCGACGGGGCCGAAACCGAAATGCTCGGTGCCGCTCATGATGCGTGGATCCCGGCTTCACGGATGATGCCGCCCCAGCGGGCAACCTCGCGCGCCACGCGGGCGCGGCCCTCGGCCGGCGTGCTGCCGACCGGCACGGCGCCAACGCCTTCCAGCCGCTCGCGCACCTCCGGCAGCGCCAGCACGGCAGCGGCTTCGCGCTGCAGCCGGTCCAGCACGGGTTGCGGCGTGGCGGCCGGCGCGGCCAGCGAAAAGAACGACATCGCTTCCAGCCCGGGCAACCCCTGCTCGGCGAAGGTCGGCACGTTGGGCGAACTCGGGCTGCGTGCCGGGCTGGCCACTGCCAAGGCCCGGGTCTGCCCGGCCTCGATCAGCGCCTTGGTGCCGGCTTCCTGGGACAGGAACATGCTGACATCGCCGCGCGCCACATCGGTCTGCGCCTGCTGCGCGCCGCGGTATTGCACCTGCTCCAGCCGGATACCGGCCAGCCGCATCAGCAGCTCGATACCAAGGTGCGAAACGCTGCCGATGGCGGTGGTAGCGTAGTTCAGGCCGCCGGGCCGCGCCTTGGCCAGCGCGATCAGCCCGCCCACATCGCGCGCCGCCAGGCTGGCCGGCACCAGCAGGATGTTGTGCAATTCAGCCAGCACCGTGATCAGCGCGAAGTCGGTGTCGAAGGCATAGGTCAGGTTGGCTTCCAGGAACCGCCCGGTGACGGCGTTGTTCCAGGTGACCAAAGCCAGCGTGTGGCCATCCGGCGCTGCCTTGGCGACGAAATCCATGCCGATGTTGCCACTGGCGCCCGAGCGGTTCTCCACCACCACGGCCTGGCCCAGCCGATCCGCCAGGTGCGAGGCCAGG
This sequence comes from uncultured Rhodospirillales bacterium, assembly GCA_903843125.1. Lineage (GTDB taxonomy): Bacteria > Pseudomonadota > Alphaproteobacteria > Acetobacterales > Acetobacteraceae > CAIMOR01. The sequence goes on along the minus strand of CAIMOR010000407.1, from coordinate 17,967 downwards.
GTGCGGGCCGTGATATCGGGCGCGCCGCCGGCCGCCCAGGGCACGACGAACCGGATCGGCCGGTTTGGGAAACCCTGCGCCGCGGCACCGGCGGAAGCCAGCGCAATCGGGGCTGCGAGAAGGCGTCGCCGGTCCATCATGGCAGGGCTCCAGGTTCGGGGTTCACGGTGCGTTGCGCACGCATAAGCGGCCGGCTGCCTTGCGCAGCCAGGCCAGCGCGGCGGGAGGGTCGGTGCTCGGCGCCGCGCCGTCCGGCACCACCAACCTGCCGTCCACCAACGGGTGGCAGCTGTCGGAGCCGATGCCGCCGGCAAGGATGGACGACGTGCCGCGTGGTGATGCCACGAGAGGCCGCGGCGCCGGCGGGCAACGCTGGAACACTCGTGTCCTCGAACGCGAGGACGTGGCCGTTGCGCACGACCGTGACACTCATCGCCGGCCCTCCCAGTGCACGATGCGCCGCGCCGCCAGCGCCAGGCCGCGATCGCTCAGCAGGCCAATCAGGCCGATCAGGATCACGCCGGCAAAGACGTAGGTGGTGCGGAAGAAGCTGCTGGCGTCGAGCACGATGAAGCCGAGGCCGCGGTCGCCGCCCAGCAGCTCCGACGCGACCAGGATGCTGAGCGCGGTACCCATCGCCACCCGCAGCCCGGTCATGATCTGCGGCAGTGCCGAGGGCAGCACGACAAAGCGGAACACCTGCCAACGGCTGGCCCCCATGCATTGCGCGGCACGCAGGCTGTCGAGGCCCGCCGCGCGCGTGCCGGCCTGCGCGTTGACCATCATGACCATGAAGACGGCGAGGCCGATCAGCAGGATCTTCGACAGCTCGCCGATGCCGAACCACAGGATGAACAGCGGGATCAGGCCAAGCGGCGGAATCGGCCGTATGATCTCCGACGGTACCAGCATTACCGCGTCGAAGCCCGTGCTGCGGCCACGCAGCAGCCCGGCCAGGGTGCCGAGCGCGGCACCGAACACGTAGGCGACGCCGACGCGCGCCAGGCTGGCACCCAGATGGGTGATGAGCGGCACACCGGAATAGCCGCGCACCAGCATGTCCTGCAGCGCGGCGAATGCGCCGGCGGGTGGCGGCAGGATGATGGCCGCGACCAGCCCCTGCGTGGTGACGAGATGCCAGATCAGCAGCAGCAGCAGCGGCGAGCCGATGGTCAGCACCAGGCGGCGGCGCGCAGCGCGGCTCATGCGGCCTGCCGCGCCCGCATGTCGCGGTAGACCTGGCCACGCAACGCGAGGAAGTCGCCATGCAGCCGGTTCTCGGGTGTCCAGCGCGGCGCCGGCAGCGACACCTGGTATTCGCGGAAGGCGCCGCGCCGTGCTTCGGTCAACAGCAGGATGCGGTCGCCGAGGAACACCGCCTCCTCGATGCTGTGGGTGACGAAGACGATGGTGCAGCCGGTGGCGTCGCGTAGCCGCAGCATCTCCTCCTGAAGCGCTTCGCGCGTCTGCACGTCCAGCGCCGCGAAGGGCTCGTCCATCAGCATCATCTTCGGCCTGGCCGCCAGCACGCGCGCCAGGCCAACGCGCTGCCGCATGCCGCCGGAAAGCTGGTACGGAAACGCTGCCTCGTGCCCAGCCAGTCCAACCAGCGCCGCCATCTCCCGCGCCACGGCGCGCTGCTCCACCTTCGGGCGTCCGGCGCAGCGCAGGCTGAAGGCGATGTTGTCGGCGACGTTCATCCAATCGAACAACGCCGCCGACTGGAACACCACGCCGCGATCCGGACCCGGTGCCTCGATCACCCTGCCATCGACGAAGGCGTAGCCCGAGGTCGCCGTCAGGAAACCGGCGATCAGGTTCAGGATGGTGGTCTTGCCACAGCCGGAGGGGCCGAGCAGCACGAGCAGTTCCCCGGCGGCTATGTCGAACGACAGGTCGCGCAGGATGTCGCGCCCATCATACTGGAAGCCGACGCGTTCAAACTGCAGCAGCTTGCGTCCGGCCATGACGGTCAACCGGGGTGAGCGGCCAGGTACTGCTGGATCGGCTTGGTGTTGAACAGGCCCTTCCAGTCGGCGGGCAGCGCGGGAATGCGCTGTTCCGCCACCAGGAAGGTGCCGATGCCCTGCAGATGCTTCATCAGGCGCGAGTCCAGCTCCTGCCCCGGCGCGCCGAGGAAGTCGGCAGTCAGCGTCTCACGGAAGCTCGGGTGCTGCACGCTTTGGCCCGCGACCAGCGCGTCGAACTCGTCGGCGCTCATGTTGACACGCCGCGCTTCGGCCGCGCGCACCCGGCGCGGGTCGGCCCGCATCTCCGCCTGCGCGGTGTTCCATGCGCCCAGGAAGCGTTGCACGGTCTCGCCCTGTTGGCCCGTGAACGCGCGTCGCGCCACCCAAACGCCGCCGGTAATCATGCCGAGCGAGCGGGTCGTCGCAATCGGCTTGGCGCCCTGGCGTTCGATGGCGCCGATGTTCGGCTCCCACACGAAGGCGCCGTCGATCTGCCCGGCGGTATAGGCCGGCGGCATGTTGGCCGGGGTGAGGTTGACGATGGTGACATCGCTGGCGGTCAGCCCACCCTGTGTCAGCGCGCGCAGGAAGTGGTAGTGGCTGGTGGAGCCGATCGCGATGCCGAAGCGCTTGCCGCGCATCGTCGACAGGCTGGTGATGCCAGCGGCCGGATTCACCGAGAGCCGCACATTGGTGAAGTCGATCCGCTCCATGAACAGGATCTCGATCGGCAGCGCGCTGGAATAGCCGGTCACGCTGGGAAACTCGCCCATCCAGGCGATGTCCACCTGGGCACCGGCCAGCGCGGGCAGCATCGCCGGGCCGGCGGGGAACGGCGTCAGCGCCACGTTCAGGCCGGCGCGCTGGAACAGCCCGCTCTCCACCGCGTGCATCAGCAGCACGTTGATCTCCCCGGTCTGGAAGCCGATGCGCATGGGCAGCGGCGCCTGGGCCAATGCCGGCGACGCAAGCGAGACGCCAAGGCCGGCCAATAGCTGACGACGGTTCATGCGGGGCTCCTTTCGGGTGGGGTGGCGACGCCGAGCAGGTCCAGCACGGTCAGCGCGAGGATCTGCGTGGCGGCGACGGACTTGCTGATCTGGATGTATTCGTTCACCGGTGGCCAGCCATCCTCGCCGGGGCCGAAGGTGATGGCGGCGACGCGGCGCTCGGAGAAGCGGATCGTGTCGTTGAAGGCGTTCTTGCGGTACAGCGCCGGTTCCTCGCCCAGCACGCGCCGGTACGCAGCGCGCAGCTGCCGCGTCGGCCCGGCCTCGGCGTCCTGCTCCTGCGTCGCGTCGACGAACAACGCGCCGGGATAGGGCCGCACGGAGGCTTCCAGCTCGTTGTCCGCGGCGCGCTGGGCCGTCAGCACCGCCTCGATGTCGGCCAGCACGCTCTCGGCGGTCATGCCGGGCACGATGCCGACCACGGCGATGACGCTGCGACAGACATCCGGGGTGAACTGCATTTCGCGCTTCGCCCCGCCCTGGGTGCGGATGATGGCGGTGCGCGGCGGCGTGCCACCCGGCATGTGCACGGCCTCATGCGTAAAGGTCATCGTCTCCAGCGCCAGCAGCAGCCGGGCCATCTTCGCCACCGCATTGATGCCGGTATCGGGCCGCCAGAGATGCGTCTTGGTGCCGCGTGTCTCCACCTCCACCAGCCAGTGCCCGCCATTGGCCACCGCGATGCCCATGCCCCAGCTGCCATCGGGCCGGGTCCAGCCTGTGGGCTCGGCAACGATCACGTGGTCGGCCTTCAGGCCGCAGTCGTCCAGCAGGAAGATCGAGCCGTCGGGGCCGTCCTTCTCCTCGTCCACCGTGAACACGCAGGCCAGGTTGCCGGCCAGCTGAACACCTGCCTCGCGGATCGCACGGACCGCCAGCAGGATGCAGGCCAGGTTGCCGCGCGTATCCGAAGTGCCGCGGGCATAAAGCCGGTCGCCGTGCCGGGTCGGCTTGAACGGGTCGCCACCCGTCATGGTCCAGGCCGACCAGTCGCCGGCCGGATAGGTGTCCAGGTGGTCGTTCAGGATGAGCGACGGCCCGTTGCCCGAGCCGGGCAGCGTGCCGATGACGTTCGGCCGGCCCTCGGTCTTGCTCTTGAACTCGATGCCGAAGCCCATGGCGCGCAGCTTTTCGGCCATGAAGAACGCGGCCGCCTCCTCGCGCCCTGGCGGCTCATCGGGGTCGAGCGGGTTCTCAGCCTCCGGCTGGCCCGCGGGTACCAGTTCGCAGGTCAGCTCAAGCCAGGCCGCCTCGGTGATCAGGGCGAGCACGCGCGCCTCGATCGCGGTGAGTTCCGCTGTGGCTTGCGTCGGCACGGTCTTGAGCATCGAACGGAGCACTTTCCTGGCGAGGATGACCTTGTCGGCAACCTCCATTCCAAGCCGCGTGCCACCCCTCTACCCAGCCGGCTACGCCACCAATAGACTCATGTCATCAACGGCTTGCTGCGCTAACGGCGAATGTTGATTTCTTGCCTGCGCAACGGCGGCCGCGCCGGGCATGGGCACTCGTTGCCGTGGACGAAGCAGCGACGCTGGCCGCATTGGGCAGGTCACTTATTTGCCGACAGCCGCGGCGGCATCGGACCATGATGGGTTTGCGGCCAAGCGGGTCGCGCGGCAACCAGCGAATCGCTGGCGGCTGGCGCAAGGCCCGCCGCACGGGAATACGGAGCATTACGGATGCCGCAGCAGGTTGCCGACATGGCTGAAAAGCCCGACTTCATCGCAGGGGTCTGGGCCGCAATCCCGACGCCGTTCCAGGCCGATGGCCGACTGGACGAAACCGGCCTGCGCGCGAACTGCGCCTACTTCGCCAATGCCCTGCAGCTCCGCGGCGTGTTCTGCAATGGCGTGATGGGCGAGGTGGGCGCGCTGACGAGGCGCGAGCGCATGCTGGCGCTGGAGGCCAACCTGCTCGCCGCCGGCACCATGCATGTCGGCGTGGTGATCAACGACCAAAGCCTGGCAGAGACCCTGGAATTGGCGCGCCACGCCGGCAGCGCCGGTGCGCATCACGTCGTACTGATGCGCCCGCCAGGACAGCTCTCGGATACCGAGTTGCAGGACTACTGCAGCGCGGCGATCGAAGCTGCAGGGGTTCCCGGCGTGCTGTTCGACCGTGCGCTGCCGGGCGCCGGCTGGCCCCGGGCTGTGATCGCGGCGCTGGCCAGCCAGGGCCTGATCCGCGCGGTGAAGTGCACGCGGGACTGGGACAGCAACGTCGAGCTGCGCCAGGTCTTTGCCGGCGCACTGGTCGTCACCGATCCCTTCGAGTTCCGGCTGCTCGCCAACCTCGCCAGGTTCGACCTGAAGGTCCTCTACGCCGACCCGGAACCGTACCTGTTCCAGTCCACCACGGCCCTGCCCATCCGCGACTGCATGGCCGCAGCGGCGCGCAATGATTGGGCCGAGGCCGTGCGGCTGTTCCGCGCCCTGGAACCGCTGCGGGCCGCCTACGACCGCTGGGTGCTGCGGCCCCTGCGCCATGGCGGCCCGATGAATGCCGCGCTGAAGCATTGGTGCAGCCGCATCGGCCTGGCTGCCGGCCCCGTCAGGGCGCCGCTGCGGCCGCTTACCGACGAGGATCGCCGCCAATTCGACACCGAGCTCGACCAGGCGATGCGCAGCGTCGAGCATCTGGTGCGATGGCGTTGAACGCGCAGCCTCTGCGCCCGGCCCCCCAGCTGGCCCCGGCGCCGTGAGTTTCCCTTCGCTCGCATGGCCGCTCGTCCTGGGCGTTGCCGGCACCGCTTTCGTCGGTGGCGTGTCGCGCGGCCTGACCGGCTTCGGCAACGCGCTGGTCATGGCGCCGGTGCTGATGCTGATGATGCCGGCCGAGCAGGCAGTGGTGATCATCAGCCTGAACAACCTGGCCACCAGCGGCCAGTTCATGCGCCGGTCCTGGGCGCTCGCGGACCGCTCCCTGCTGTGGCCGATGCTGCTGGCCGCCCTGCCCGCTATTCCCGTCGGCGTCGGACTTATCGGTTGGGTGGCGCCGGAACTGGCGCGCCGCGCCACCGGTGCTGCGGTGATGGTGCTGTGCCTGCTGCTGCTGTTCCGGCCACATGCCTTCGGAGCGCCACGGCCGCTGAAGACCGTGCTGGTCGGCATCGCCAGCGGCCTGCTGACCGGCTTCGGCGGTATCGGCGGGCCGCCGAGCGTGCTGTACGTCATGGGCCATGCGCCGGACCCGGACCGGGCGCGCGCCACCTTCATCGTGTACTTCTCGGCGCTGTACGTGGCCGCGGCCATCATTGTCGGCGCCATGGGCCTGGTCGGTTTCACCGAGTTGGCGCTGGCGCTGGTGGCGCTGCCCGCCTTCCTCGCCGGCGGCGCGGCCGGGGCGCGGTTGTTCCCGCTGGTGGCCAGCACCCGCTACAGGGAGATAGTGCTGGCGATGCTGCTGCTGACCGGGGCGCTGGCCGCCTTCCGCTGACGCTTCAGGCCGCGCGGCAGCAGGTAACCGCCCAGCGCACGATCTTGCGCACATCCGGGTCGGGATCGTTCGCCGCGGCTTCCAGCCAGGTCAGGCCGGCGGCATCGCCGATATCGCCCAACGCCGCCGCGGCTTCCTTGCGCAGGTTGCTCACCGGGTCCGTCAGGGCCCCACCCAGCGCAGCCACGGCACTGCGTGCCTTCAGCTTGCCCAAGGCGCCAGCAGCTTTCACCCGCACCTGCCAGGCCGGGTCCGCCAGGGCCACCATCAACGGCTCGGCAGCCATGGCCAGCCTGGCCTTGCCGATGGAGGCGGCGGCCTGCTCGCGCACTTGCCAATCCGCATCCGCCAGGCAGGCGAGCAGCGCCGGCCCGCCTGCGCTGTCCGGCCCGCTGATCACCAACGCGGCGGCAACCGCGCGGCGCACCTCGGCATCAGCGTCGGTTGCCAACTTCACCAGCGCCGGCACGGTGGCGGCATCGCGCAGGTAGCCCAGCACGCCCACGGCCTCGCGTCGCACCTCCGGCGCCGGGTCGGCCAGCGCGGCAAGGCAAGGTTCGCGCGCCTCGGGCAGCACCAGTTCGCGCAGCGCCCGCAGCGCGGCGGTACGCACAAAGGCGTCGGCATGCCCGACCCGCTGCAGCAGCGCGGCACCAATTCGCGTATCCTTGCGGTCGAACAGCACTTCGGCGGCCGCCAGCCGCACCGGTGCGGCGGCATCGTCCAACGCCCCTACCAGCGCCAGCGAAGCGGCCTCGCCGTCATGTTCGTCCAGCCCCCGCGCCGCGGCTTCGCGCACGGCGCTGTCGGCATCGGCCAGGCCAGCCACCAGCAGCGCCTCGGCTTCCGGCTCGATCGATTCGGCCAGCGCCATCATGGCGACGCGCCGGATGCCGGGGTCCGCGTCGGCGCAGCGTTCCGCCAGCACCGCCAGGTCGTCGTCGAGATCATCCATCGGTCGGTATCCTCAGCGCAGCAGGTAGGGGATCTCGACCTTCACCGCGCCGGTCGGGCAATCGACCTCGCAGGGCATGCAGTACCAGCACTCGTCGTACTGCATGTAGGCCTTCTTGCGGTCCGGGTGGATCGCCAGCACGTCGAGCGGGCAGACATCGACGCAGACGGTGCAGCCCTTCTCGGCGATGCACTTGTCTTCGTCGACGGTGACGGGAACGCTGGTGGCATGGGAGACGAGCGGCATCGGCTGCGGTCCTGCTTATTCGGCGGCAACGGGAATGCGGAGTTCGTGATAGGCGCCCATCTCGTGGTCCGCCACCGGCACCACGTAGGGGTCCACCGGCCGCTTGCGGTGGGCGATACCGCCGTTCGGGTCCTTGTAGTGCATGCTGTGGCAGAACCAGTCCGCGTTGTTAGCGTGCGGATGGTCCACCCGCATGTGGTACAGCCCCCAGCGGCTTTCGGTGCGGTACAGCGAGGCTGCGGCGGCCAGGTCGGCGCAGTCCAGGATGCTCTGCAACTCCAGCGCGCGCATCAACTCGTGCGGGTCGCGCGCCACCAGCTGCTTCAGGTCCTCGCGCACTTCCGCCAGGCGTTCCTGGCCGATGCGCATTTTCGCCGTCACCTTCGGCGGCTGCAGGTAGTCGTTCACCAGGCGGCGGGTCTTGTATTCCATCTCGTTGGCGGTGAAGCCATCGGTCCGCAGCGTCGGCGCCAGCACGCGCTGCTGTTCCGCCACCACCTGCGCGGGGTCGAAGCCGACCAGCGGCTGCTCCGCGCACCAGGCCGCCGCGGTCTCGCCGGCGATGCCACCATTGACGAAGGCGCCCAGCATGTAGTTGTGCGGCACGCTGGCCATGTCTCCCGCGGCCAGCAGCCCGGGCACGGTGGTCTGCGCGTGCTCGTCCACCCAAACGCCGGAAGCGCTGTGGCCGGAACAGAAGCCGATCTCGCTGATGTGCATCTCCACCATGCGCTGGCGGTAATTGGTGCCGCGCCCCTCGTGGAAGCGCCCGCGCGAGGGTCGCTCATTGCTGTGCAGGATGGTCTCGATGGTGCTGATGGTCTCCTCCGCCAGGTGGTCCAGCTTCAGGTAGACCGGGCCGTTGCCGCCCTGCAGCTCGCGCCAGAATTCCAGCATCATCTGGCCGGACCAGTAGTCGCATTCGATGAAGCGCTGGCCCTTGTTGTTGGCGGTATAGCCGCCCAGCGGGCCGGTGACGTAGGCGCAGGCCGGGCCGTTGTAGTCCTTGATCAGCGGGTTGATCTGGAAGCATTCCAGGTTGGCCAGCTCGGCGCCGGCATGGAACGCCATGGCGTAGCCGTCGCCGCAGTTTGTCGGGTTCTCGTAGGTGCCGTAGAGGTAGCCGGACGCCGGCAGCCCCAACCGGCCGGCGGCCCCGGCGGCGAGCACCACGGACTTGGCGCGGATCACCAGGAACTCGGAGGTACGGGTATTCACCGCGATGGCGCCGCAGACGCGGCCATCCGCGGCGGTCAGCAGGCGCGTCGCCATGAAGCGATTGGTCACCTGCACCTGCAGGCGCCGAAGCTGGCGGTACAGCACCTTCTTGACGTTATGGCCCTCCGGCATCGGCAGCACGTAGGTACCCAGGTGGTGCACCTTGCGCATGTTGTACTCGCCGGCGCCGTCCTTCTCGAACTTCACGCCCAGCTGGTCCAGGTAGCGGATCATCGGGTAGCTGCCCTGGGCATAGGCCATCACCGCTGCCTGGTGAACGATGCCGTCGTTGGCGACGGTGATCTCCTTCACGTACTGCTCCGGCGTGGCGTAGCCGGGCACTACGGCGTTGTTCAGCCCGTCCATGCCCATGCTGATGGCGCCCGACCGCTTCACATTGGCCTTTTCCAGCAACAGCACCCGCAGGCCGCGATTCTTCTCCTTGGCCTTGATCGCGGCCATCGGGCCACCGGTGCCGCCGCCGATGACGAGGATGTCGGTCTCAACTTCGGTCACGTTCGGGCCGTAGGTCACGCGATGCTCTCCGATGCAGTGGTCAGGCCGCGCAGGAAGGTCCAGGGGAAGACACCCTTGCGATGCCCATCCGAAAACGCGATGTGCGCGGCGAAGCGGCCGAGCGGGCGGATCTCGGCAATGGCCAGGTCGGCCGCCGGCCGGGGCGGCTGGCCGTCATGCCGCGCCCGGGTGCACCAGGCGCAACGGCAGGCAGCACGCAGGGCGCTGGCCGACGCGCTCGCCTCGCCCTCGGGCCAGGTCAAGGACAGGCGTCGGCCGCCTGCCTGCAGACGCACCTCGGTCGGCATGTCGGCGGGGTCGAACGGCGGTTCCGGGCTTTCCATCGCGGCATTAGTGGCGACGGCCGGCACTGCCGGATAGCAACTACTTGCCGCGCTGGTCCCGTTTTTGCTTGCTCCCAGACGAGCCTCCCGCCTCGCTGGAGCCCGACCATGCCGTCATCACCTGCCCCCGCGTTGCGGCCGGGCCGCGGCGTAAGACCCTCGGCGTTCCTGCTGACCGGCGAACCAGGCGGTCCGCAACCGGACCTGCTGGGTCGGCTCTGCGCCGCCGGGCGAGCGGCGGTGATCGCGCGCGGCCGCGCCAGGGTGTTCCGCCAGGGCCAGCCGGTGTTCATCCAGGGCGACCGCCATGACGGGATCTACCTGATCGAGCAAGGGCTGGTGCGGGTGTTCTACACCGCGCCGCATGGGCGGGAGATCACCCTGGCCTATTGGACTGCGGGCAATTTCGTCGGCGGGCCGGAGGTATTCGGTGCCGCCACCCATATATGGTCCGGCACCGCCATGCGCGAGACCACGGTGCTGGCGCTTTCCGGCGACGACATGCGCGACCTGGCGGAGCGCTGGCCCGCCCTGGCGCTGGGGCTGATAGACGGCCTGGCCTTCAAGGGCACCTGCTACTCGCAACTGGCCCAGGCGCTGGGAACGCTCTCGGTGGTGGAACGCTTGGCCGCGGTGCTGCACCGGCTCGTGGTGCTGCATGGCCAGGCCACCGAGGACGGCATTTCCGTCCTGATGCCCTACACCCATGACGACCTGGCCAGCATGGTCGGCGCCACCCGCCAATGGGTGAGCATGACGCTGCGCCGCTTCGCCGAACGCGGCGTGCTCCGGTTGGCCCGCAAGCGCCTGCTGGTGCTGCAACCCGAATGGTTGGCCGCGCAGGCGAGTGGCGAGCATCTGGAAGCTTCGCCTAAATTCTGACCAGCGGGTCCCGTCACGCGACCGCAAATCGAGCGGCTTCGTTTGCGTTGCCTGATTTCGCACCAGCCAAGGCAAGTAATGGACAGTGGCACCCCCGCCGCCCGGCGCAGGCTTGTCCATTGCCTTCGCTTGGGAGAGCCGCATGATGATCCGTCTCCGCCTCGCTGCCCTAGCCGTGGGATTGGCACTGACCGTGCCCGCCCAGGCGGAGGAGATCAGCATCGGCATCGGCACGCAGAACACCACCACCAACACGGTCACCACGGGCATCGTCATCCGCCAGCTTGGCCTGCTGGAAAAGCGCCTGCCGCACACCGGCCGCTACGCCAACGCCACCTATCGTCTGGAATGGCAGAACTTCACCTCCGGGCCGCCAGTGACCAATGGCATGATGGCCGGCAAGCTGCAGTTCGGGGCCATGGGCGACTACCCGCTGGTGGTCAACGGCCACACCTTCCAGACCAATCCGGAAAGCCGCAGTCAGCTCATCGCCGTGGCCGCCTACAACCTGCGCGGCGCCGGCAACGGCATCGTGGTGAACACCCGCTCGCCGTTCTACTCGCTGGCGGACCTGCGCGGCCATGTCGTCAGCGTGCCATTCGGTTCCGCGGCGCATGGCATGGTGCTGAAGGCGCTGCAGGATGCCGGGCTGCCGCCCAACTTCATGCAGCTGGTCAATCAGAGCCCGGAAGTCGGTTCCACCAACCTGCAGGAAATGAAGATCGACGGCCATGCCGACTTCGTCCCCTTCGCGCAGCTGTTGCCGTTCCGCGGCTTCGCCCGCGCGGTGTTCGACGGCGTGCAGACCCGCAGCCCCACCTGGCACGGCGTTGTCGTCCGCACCGACTTCGCCGAGCGCTACCCCGAGATCGTCGAGGCCTATATCCGCGCCATCCTGGATGCCAATGCCTGGGTGCGCGAGGACCCCGAGCGCGCCGCCACGCAGATCGCCGCCTGGACCGGGATCGACAAGGAGATCGTCTATATCTTCCTTGGCCCCGGCGGCATCATGACGCTCGATCCCACCATCAAGCCAGCACTGCTGGAAGGTGCACAGGGCGCGGCGACGGTACTGCAGAACCTCGGCCGGCTTGGGCCCTTCGACGTCCAGGCCTGGGCGAACGACCGCTACCTGCGCGCCGCCTTCACCGCCGCAGGGCTGGACTACGAGGCGCAGCGCGCCTCCACCGCGAACTACGAGGTGACCGGCCACGACGCCTTCTGCAACCGCCCCGTGGCGGCGCCGCGGCTGGCTGGCGAGATCTGGGTGGAGGGCGAAAGGCTGCGCCCCTCGGCCTCGGCCGCCTGCGTGCTGGCCGCCGCCGAAGCGCTGCGCGGCCAGGGCCGCCGGGTCGCCGCCGCCTACGTGTATGACCGCGGCAACGAGGTGAAGCTGCTGGCCGACCAGGCCTTCTATGCCGTGGCCCCGGCCGGCGCCGGCGCGGTGCGCGACATCATCCCCTACCTGCTGCGGGCCGATGCGACGGCGGCGGCACAGCGCATCGGTGGCACGGTCGAGGACATGGCCGGCGCCACCCGCATCGCCGTGACCTCGCACTGACCATGCACGGCACGCTGGGCAACCTTCCCGCCGTCACCGCTGCGCTCGCGCCGCAGCGGGCCAGGCGTGCCGTCCCCTGGGCCACATTGCGGATGCTGGCGCTGGGACTGGCCTCCATCGCCCTGTTCCTGCTGGCCTGGCACCTGCTGACCACCCATCGCGTGGTGGCGCATGTGCGCTTCACCAACGTGCCGACACCGCAGGCGGTCCTGGCCCGGGCCGCGCTCGCCTTCCGCGACCCGCAGTTCCAGATGAACCTGCTGATCAGCTGCCGGCGCATCGGCAGCGGCTTCCTGCTGGCCACGGCGCTTGGCGTGCCGCTGGGCATGCTGATGGGCCGCTGGCGGTTGGTACGGGAAGCGGTCCTGCCAGCACTGGAACTGCTGCGGCCCATCCCGGCCATCGCCTGGGTGCCGATCTCCATCATGCTGTGGCCGACCAACGAGGAAAGCATCGTCTTCATCACCTTCCTCGGCTCGTTCTTTCCCATCCTGCTGAACACGCTGCTCGGCATGCAGGGCGTGGACCCCATCCTGGTGCGCGCGGCCCGCTGCCTTGGCGCCCGGGAGGCCGCGCTGTTCCGGGAGATCTACCTGCCCGCCGTACTGCCGCAGGTGTTCACCGGGCTGGCGGTGGGCATGGGCGTGGCCTGGGTCTCGCTGATCGCCGCCGAGATGATCGCCGGCCAGTACGGCATCGGCTACTTCACGTGGGAGGCCTATTCGCTGGTCAGCTACGCCGATATCGTGCTGGGCATGGCCTGCATCGGCGCGCTCGGGCTGCTGTCCTCGGCGCTGGTGCGGCTGGCGGCTAGGCTGGCCATGCCGTGGAACCGCGCGGCATGAACGGCGCCGCGCATGTAGCGGTACGGGACTTTGCGCTGGACTACGGCACCGGCAGCCAGCGCATGGCCGCGGTGCAGGACCTTTCGCTGGAGGTCAAGCCAGGCGAGTTCGTCTCGTTGATCGGCCCTTCCGGGTGCGGCAAGAGCACCGTGCTGAATGCCCTGGCCGGCTTCATGCAGCCCACGCGTGGCCTGGTGCAGGTGGATGGCGCCGAGATCCGCGGCCCCAGCCCGGACCGCGGCATGGTGTTCCAGCAATACTCGCTGTTCCCCTGGATGACGGTGCGGCAGAATGTCGAGTTCGGCCTGAAGATGAAAGGCATCGGCGCCACCGAGCGCCAGCGCACCGCGCGCACGCTGCTCAGCCTGGCCGGCGTGCTGGCCTTCGAGAACCGCTATCCCGATGCGCTCTCCGGCGGCATGAAGCAACGCGTCGGCATTGTCCGCGCGCTGGCGACCGGACCGCGCGTGCTGCTGATGGACGAACCCTTCGGCGCGCTGGACTCGCAGACCCGCGCCATCATGCAGTCCATCCTGCTGGAGCTGTGGGAGGCCTCGCGCATCTCGGTACTGTTCGTTACCCACGACATCGACGAGGCGATCTTCCTGTCGGACCGCATCTACGTGATGACCGCCCGCCCTGGCCGCATCAAGGCGGAGCTGGCCGTGCCGCTGGAGCGGCCGCGCACGCCGGACCTGGCCGGCAGCGCCGGATTCCTGCAGCTGCGGTCCCAGCTGCGCGAACTGATCCGCGAGGAAAGCCTGAAGGCGATGGGCCACGAAGTTGGCGCCGTGCCGGCCGACCAGCGTTTCGGCCAGGACCTTGCGGCGGTGGCGCCGCCCTAGAGCCTGTCACACGCGTACCGAAGCGCCTGACAGGCCCACTGCCGCTGTAGAAGCGGCTTGTTCACGTGCCGCCGAGCTCACCGTCGACAATCAGATGCTGGACAAGACGCTCACCGACAGGCACGGCCGGCGCGCAGCTATTCCGGCTGATAGTTCACGCTGCGCAGCAGCGCCGTTGCGCGGGTGATCTCGCTGGCGATGAAGCCACGGCTCTCGGCAATGCTCTCGGTCACCGGCTCCAGCACCTGGCCGGTCAATCGCTGCACCATGGCCGGCTCGCGCATCGTCTCCTGCATCAGCGCGTTCACCCGCTCGCAAATCGCAGCCGGGGTGCCCTTCGGCGCCCAGACTCCGTACCAGGACTGGAACTCGTAGCCGGGCAGACCGGCCTCCGCCATGGTCGGCAGGCTCGGCGCCAGGGCCGAGCGTACCTTCGTGGCGATGCCCAGCGCGCGCACCTTGCCATCCCCGGTCGCCGGCAGCAGCGCGAAGCTGTTGTCGATCAGCAGCGGCACGTTGCCGCTCATCAGGTCGGTCAGCGCCGGCTGGGTGCCGCGGTACGTCACCATGTCCAGGTTCAGCCGGGTGCGGCGGTTGAACTCGATGGTCGCCAGGTGGCTGGCGGCGCCGAGGGAGGAGATCGCGATGCTCCAGTCGCGCGGGTTCTCCTTCGCCGCCGCGATCATCTCCGCCAGCGTGCGCTGCGGGCGGTTGCCGCTGATGACCATGACCAGCGGTGCCTGCGCGGTGCGGGCCATCACCTCCAGGTCGCGCTCGGGGTCGAACTGCGCGCCCTTCAGCACCAGCGGCATCACCGCGGTGTTGAAGGCGCTGGCCAGCAGCGTGTAGCCATCCGGCGCCGCCTGCAGCACGGCATTGGTGCCGATCAGGCCGGCGCCGCCAGTGCGGTTCTCCACCACCGCGGTGGCGCCCAGCTTCTCGTTCAGCCGCTGCGCCAGCAGGCGGGCCAACGCGTCGTTCGCGGCGCCGGGCGGCCATGGGCAGATCACCCGCACCTGCCGACCATTGGGCCAGGCGGGCTGGGCGTGCAGCGCCGGCGCGGCCAGCAGGCCGAGCGGCGCGGACAACATGCTGCGTCGAAGCATCGGGGCGTTTCCTCAGTTGGCCAGCAGGTCGGCGGTTTCTTCCGGCGTCAGCGGCACCAGCGGCGGGCGCAGCCGGTGCCATTCAGTGTCGCCCAGCTTCGCTCCCAGCATCACCTTCAGGCTGGCCATCTGCGCGAAGCGGGAGGCCTTGTTGCGCGCCGCCACGATCCGCGCCTGCGCCGCCTCCACCTCGGCCGCGCGGGCCGGGTCGGCGAAGTGACGCAACACGAAGGCAAGCTCGGCGGCGACCAGGTTGGAGGTGGCGGTGATGCAGCCAGCCCCGCCTTCACGCAGCAGCGGCAGCATCAGCGGGTCGGCGCCCGCCAGCACGTTAAGGCCCGGGAACTCCCTGACCAGCGCCCGCATGTTGGCGAAGTCCCCGGCGCTGTCCTTGATGCCGGTGAACACGCCGGGGTAGCGCTGACGCAGCCGGACAATCAGCGGGAAGCTGATCGGCACCGCCGACATCTGCGGAATGTGGTACTGCACCACGCGCAGCCGGCTGTCCGCCACGCGCTCCACCACCTCGGCATAGCTGGCGAACAGGCCATCCTCGGTCACGCCTTTGTAGTAGAAGGGCGGCAGCATCACCACGGTGGTCACGCCATGGGCCAGCGCGTGCCGGGTCAGCGCCACGGTGTCGCTCAGCGCCGCTACGCCGGTGCCGGGCAGCAACTGGTCGGGCCGCACGCCGCCGGCCAGCGCCGCCTCCAGCAATGCCTTGCGTTCATCCAGGCCGAAGCTGTTGGCCTCCCCCGTCGTGCCGAGCATGGCGATGCCGTCGCAGCCCTCGCCCAGCAGGCGGTGGCAATGCGCCACGAAGCGGCCGTGGTCCGGGTTGAGGTCCGCGTCCAGCGGGGTCAGCGCGGCGGAGAAGACGCCACGGGGGTGCCCAGGGGAGAGGGAGGTCATGGCGTGCTCCGGATCCAGTCGGGGGTGACGCGGACGTATTTGATCGCCTGGCGCCAGTAGGTGTAGGCCACGTGCAGGGCGCCATCCGGCGTCTGGCACAAGGATGGGTAGCTGAACTCGCGGTTCAGCTTGTCCTTGCTGTTGTTGGTCATGCAGAAGCCGTCGCCCACTTCCAGGTTGCGGCGATGCGGCCAGGTCAGCCCGCCATCGGCGGAAAGCGCCAGCGTCATTGGCGCACGCGGCGCGCCCCAGAAGGCGCTGCGCCCGGTGGCGGGTGGCGCGGCGGGTTCGTCGCCACCGATATCGTCGTACAGTGAAAGCCGGCGCCCGGTGGCGTCGGCGGCGCTGCTTTCGTTGAAGGCCAGCGCGATCTCGCCGCCTGCCAATGCCAGCGCCATGATGGAGCTGTTGTTGTTCGGCAACTCCGTCGCCACCGGCGCAGACCAGCTGTGCCCGCCATCGGTCGAGACGCTGCGGTACACGTTGTCCGCCCAGCGGCTGCGATAGAAGGCCAGCAGCGCGGGGCCATGCGGCACAATGGACATATGGCAGGTGCCCACGCTCTCCGGCACCGCCACCTCGCGCCAGGTCGCGCCCGCGTCCGCCGAGAGCAGCACCGAGGACGTGTCGAGCTCGCCGGTCCAGGCGCCCGCCGGCGGCTTGGTGCAGCGCCAGATCGGCAGCAGCCATTCCCCCGTCGCGTTCACCACGATGCGGCTGCGGATGAAGGTGCCGTAGCCCGGCATCTCCTCGATCAGCGTCTCCACCGGCCCCCAGCTGCGGCCGCCATCCGCCGAGATGCGCCGCCGCACCAGCGCGGTATCCTGGTTGCCACCGACCTGCGCCGTCCACAGCAGCCACAGCGCGCCGGACGGCGTGGTGAACAGCAGCGGATTCTGCTCCGAGCGTTCGGGATCGTGGGAGAGCTTTTCCGCGGGCGTCCACTGCGTCGCGCCTGGCTCCAGCCGAGAGAAATGCACCGAGATATCCGGAATGCCCTCCTGCGTTCCGCCAAACCAGACGCAGCCCAGTGCGCCATCCGGCAGCACGTGCAGGAAGCTGGCGTGGTTCTGCACGCATGGGGTGGGGATGAAGCATTCCCAGCGGCCGGGCGAGACCTCGGCCAGGGTCGCGGGCTTGTCGATGACGGTCATCAGAACGCCGCCTCGTACATCGCCAGTATCCGTTCGCGCGGCAGGTCGCGCGGGTTGTTGTCCAGCAGGCGGCGGATCGCATGCGCCTCGGTCGCCATCACGCCCAGGTCGTCGCGCGGCACGCCATGCGCGCGCAGCCGCATCTCGATGCCCAACCCCGCGCACCAACCGTGCGTGGCGCCAAACACGTCGCCGGCCAGGCCCAGCGCCTCCAGCACCAGGCCGGTCTTGGCCGGCACCGCCGGCGCGTTGAAGGCCAGCGTGTGCGGGAAGATCACCGCGCAGGCCAGGCCATGCGCCACGTGGTGCCGGGTGCCCAGCGGGTACGCCACCGCATGCCCCGCCGTGGTGTTCACCGGCCCCAGGCTGTAGCCGCCGTACAGGGAAGCCAAGGCCAGCCCGGCCCGCGCCTCACGGTCCGCGCCATCCGCCACCGCGCGGGCCAGGTAGCGGCCAACCAGCCTGATCCCCTCCAGCGCGTACAGGTCGATCAGCGGATGCGCCTTCCGGCTGGTGAAGCCCTCGGCGCAATGCGCCAGCGCATCCACGCCAGTGGCGGCGGTCACGGCGGCGGGCACGCTCAGCGTCAGGTCGGGGTCCACCACGGCCAGGTCGGCCATCATGTGGCGGCTCTGCACCGCCAGCTTGTTTTGCGTCGCCGGGTCGGTCACCAAGGCGCGGGTGCCGGCCTCGCTGCCGGTGCCGGCGGTGGTGGGCACCTGGGCCAGCAGCACCTTCCGTCCCTGCACCTTCTCCGGCCCCACCACGTCATGCAGCGTCTGCCCGCTGCCCGGCAGCACCGCCACCAGCTTGGCCAGGTCCATGGCGCTGCCACCGCCGAAGCCGACGACCAGCTGCGGCTGGAACCGTTCCGCCACGCGCAGCGCGGCTTCCAGGTTCGGCAGGTCCGGCTCCGGCTGCGCCTCGCTCCACACCTCCACCTGGCCGGGCAGCGCCAGCAGGTC
>CAIMOR010000406.1 GCA_903843125.1 uncultured Rhodospirillales bacterium | reverse complement strand
GCGTCGGCGGCGGCGGCGTTGGCCTGTTCCATCGCCGCCGCCACGGCGCGCAGCGCCGCCGCGGTGTGCGCCGCCTGGGTTTCCGCCGCCAGCCGCTGGCCCTCCGCCACGCCGGTCGCCTGGCCCTCGGCGCGGGCCGCGGCCAGCATCGCCGTGCGCTCGGCGGCCTCGATCTCGGCCAGCGAGGTGTCGGGGTTCGGCGGCGGCGCGTCGAAGTCGCGCACCTTCAGGCCGCGCGTCACCCGCATCGGCGCGGTGCCGACGGCGCGGCCGGGTTGGTAGGGCAGGAAGCCGTCCATCTCAGTACACCATCTCTTCCTCACGGCCGTCCTGCATGACGATCTGGCCCTGCGCCGCCATGTCCTTGGCCATCACCACGATGGCGGCCTGCGCCTCGTCGACATCCTTCAGCCGCACCGGGCCGATGCCGGCGATGTCGTCCTTCAGCAGCTTGGCCGCGCGTTCCGTCAGGTTCTTCATGAACAGGTCGCGCAGCGCGTCGGACGCGCCCTTCAGCGCCAGCGCCAGCTTGTCCTTCTCCACCGCGCGCAGCAGCACCTGCAGCCCGGCCGCGTCCAGCCGCTGCAGGTCCTCGAAGGTGAACATCAGGCTGCGGATCTTCTCCGCGCTGTCGCGGTTGCGTTCCTCCAGCGCGCTGAGGATGCGGCCTTCCGCCTGGCGGTCCAGGTTGTTGAAGATCTCCGCCATCATCTCATGCGCGTCGCGCCGCTGGGCGCGCGCCAGGTTGGACATGAACTCCGCCTTCAGCGTCTTCTCCACGCCATCCAGTGCTTCCTTCTGCACCGTCTCCATCCGCAGCATGCGCATGACGACCTCCATGCTGAAGCCCTCGGGCAGCAGGGTCAGCACGCGCGCCGCGTGTTCCGGGCGCACCTTGGTCAGCACCACGGCGACGGTCTGCGGGTATTCGTTCTTGAGGTAATTCGCCAGCACCGCCTCGTTCACGTTGCCCAGCTTGTCCCACATGGTGCGGCCGGCGGGGCCGCGGATTTCCTCCATGATCTGGCTGACGCGGTCGGGCGGCAGCGTCTTCAGCAGCAGGCGCTCGGTGCTCTCGAAGCTGCCGACCAGGCTGCCGGCCTGGCCCATCTGCTCGGCGAACTCGCGGCACAATTCCTCCACCATCTGAGCCGGCACGGAGCCCAGCTGCGCCATGGCGGCGGAGATGTCGCGGATCTCGTCCTCATGCATGCGGGAGAACAGGCTCGAGGCGTGTTCCTCCCCCAGTGCCAGCAGCAGCGTTGCTGCCTTCTGCGGGCCGCTCAGCTTGCGGAAGGAACCGCTCATGTCGCTTCCGCCGGGGTCAGCCAGCGCCGCATCACTCCGACCGATTCCTCAGGGTGCTTGCTGACCATCTCGGCCAGCGCCGCGATCGACGAGGCCTTCAGCTGGCCTTCGACATGCGACAGCGAGATCATCTCCTCGGCCGCGGTCAGCGCCGCGGCGGCGCCACTTCCGGGCAGTGCCGCCTGCGCTTCGCCGTTGCGGCCGGGGCCGGGCAGCGCGGCGGCGCTGCCGGCTTCGCCCAGCGCGCCGCCACCGGCCGGCACCAGCGTCGCGGTCAGCCGGCTGACCATCGGCTTGCCCAGCAGCAGGATCGCGGCCAGCGCCACCAGCGCCAGCAGCGCGCTTTCCGCCAGGCGGGTGATCATGGGCGCGGAGAAATCCAGCCCCATGAAGCTGGGCGGCACGTCGCTGCCGCCTTCCGGCGGCGCGGCGAAGCGCATGGAAACCACCTCCACATGGTCGCCGCGCTGTTCGTTGAAGCCGACCGCGCTCTTCACCAGCGCGGTGATGCGGGCGAGTTCCTCGGCATTGCGGTCGCGCCAGCGCACCGCGCCCCCCTCGCCCGGCTCGGCGATGGCGTCCACCAGCACCGCGACGGAGATGCGCTTCAGCACCGGCTGGTCGCGCACCACGTTGCGGGTGGTGCGGCCGATCTCGTAGTTGGTGGTTTCTTCCTGCTTGCTCTCGGTGCTGGCGCCGCCGGGCGTCGCCGGCTCGGTGCCCGGCAGGTTGCCGGCCACCGTGGTCGGCGCTGCTTCAGCACCGCGATTCTGCTCCTGCGTGCTCTGCGTGCTGCGCGCCACCTGGTTCTCGGGGTCGAAGCGCTCCTCGCGCGTCTCCACCCGGTCGAAGTCCATCTCCACCGTGGTCTCGGCCCGCACCCGGCCCAGGCCCAGGCTGCGCTCCAGCATCTCCTCCACGGCGTGGGAGAGGCGGACCTCCTGCGCCCGCCGCAACTCGTCCTGGGTGGAGGCGCTGGCCGGCCCGGTCAGCGCCTGGCCGCCGCGCGCCAGCAGCTCACCGCGGCTGTCCACAATGCTGACATTGGCCGGCCGCAGCCCCGGCACGGCGGTGGCGACCAGGTGCAGCACCGCCTGCACGCCCTCGCGGTCCAGCCGGTTGGCGCCGGCCATGGTCAGCACCACGCTGGCCTGCGCCTCACCCTGGGAGCGGCTGAACGGCTCCCGCCGCGGCAGCACCAGGTGGACGCGCGCGGCGCGGACGCCCTGGATGGTACGGATGCTGCGCGCCAGTTCGCCTTCCATGGCGCGCAGGCGGTTCAGGTCCTGCTGGAACGGCGTGGTGGTCAGCGAATCGCCGCGATCGAAGATTTCCCAGCCGACCGCGCCGCCGGCCGGCAGGCCTTCACGCGCCAGCATCAGCCGGAGGCGCGGAATCTGGTCGGCCGGCGCCAGGATCTGGCTGCCGCCGGCGGCCAGCCGGTAGGGCACGCGGGCGCGGTCCAACGCGGCCACGACGGCGCCGGCGTCGCGGCTTTCCAGGTCGCCGAACAGCGGGGCCATGGCCGGCTCGCCGGCGCGCATCCCCAGCGCGGCCAGCAGGCCGAGCACCGCCAGCGCCACGCCCCCCATGGCGGCCAGCCGCACCACGCCGAGGGTCTTCAGCCCCGCGATCAGCCCGCCCATGAGAAACCCCGCGCCCGCATGCGTCCTGCCCTGCCAGCCATCGGCAAATATTGCCGGCTGCGGGCTTTAAGCCGCGTTAAGTCCGGGGCTGACGCAGGCGGATCAATCGACGCTGACCACCTTGTCCATGCCCAGGCCGGTCGTGCCGAACATCAGGTTCAGCACGCTGTTCTGGCGCTGCACGCCGGTCGCGGTGGCCAGCGCCGTCGCGGTCAGCGGCAGCGCCGCGCCGGAAGGCCCGATGCCGGTGACGTTGTAGGTATAGGCGCCGTCCGGCAGTTGCGTGCCGGCATCGGTGGTGCCGTCCCAGGTCCAGGTCGTCGGCGCCTTGCCGAGCTGTATCACCTGGGTCCGCAGCGCCGTGCCGTTGTTGTCCACCACCTGCACCTGGGCCGCGGTGGCGGTGCCGGCCACCGGCAGCTTGACCTGCGCCGAGCCGCCCTGCAGCGGCAGCGTGGTGCCGGAAAGCTCCACGGTCTTGCCCACCAGCGTGTCGGCCGTGGTTAGCGCCTGGGTCTGCTGCAGGCTGATCAGCGAGGTCAGGTTGGTGTTCATGCTGATCTGCTGTTCGACCTGGGCGAAGGAGACCAGCTGGTTGGTCATCTCCGTCGGGTCCATGGCGTTGGTCGGGTCCTGGTTCTGCAACTGCGTCGTCAGCATCTTCAGGAAGGTGTTGAAATCGCCGCCGATGGCGGTGGAGGCCGCGGCGGTGCTGCTGGCGGGGGTGCTGGCCGTGGCGGCGGCACTGGCGATGCTGGTCATCGGTGGGTTCCCTTCTACTCAGATGGACATGTCAAGCAGGCTGGTCGCCACGCGCGGCGGCGGGATCTCCTCGGTGACGAAGCGGGCCTGGCGACCGCCCCAGCCCTGGTTGGCAGCGCCCTGGTTGGCCGCGCCCTGGCCGCCGTTGCCGCCCTGGTTGTTGCCGTGCCCGGCCTGGTCCTGGCCGCCGCCCAGGCTGAAGCTGAGCCGGCAACTATCCTGCGGGATGCCGGCCTGTTGCAGCGCGCGGCCCAACTCCGGCGCGTCCCGCTGCAGCAGCGCCAGCGTCTCCGGCCGTTCCGCGACAACCTTCACCTGTGCCGCGCCGCCATCGGCGGGACGGTCGATCCGCACCTCGACCTGGCCCAACTCGCCGGGGTTCAGCCGCACCGTCAGGCTGGAGCCCTGGCCATTGGCGCCCTGGCCCAGCGCCACGGCCACCACCACCGGCGCCAGTTGCTGCGCCGGCGAAGCGCTGGGCGCCTGGCGCTGCGGCGCAGCCGCCTGGGTCGCGGTGGGCGGGGCCGGCGGCGTGGTGGCGGGCGGTGGCGGCGGGGTGTCCCGTGCCGACGTGCTGGCGGCCGGGGCGGCCGGCTCGGTACCGGGGGGAGCTTCGGTGGTGCGGGCAGAACGCGGCGCCGGCTTCTCGGCGGTCGCGGCCGGCAGGCGGTCGGGCTTGGCCAGGCCGCCGGGTTTGGCTGGTGCGTCCGTTGCCACCGGGTCGCCGCTGGCCGCCTTGGGCGCGCCTGCGGCCTGCGTCGGGGGCGGCGGCAGTGGCACCGGCAGAACCGAAGACGGCGCCGGGACGGCCTCGGCCGCAGCCGTGGGTTTCTCGGGGTCGGTCTCGCCTGCGTCCGCCGTCTCCGGCAGGCCATGGCGTGGCGCGGCTTTTGCCGCCTTGGGGAGGGTGGGGCCACTGGCGCCACCGGCCGTCAGCGCCGGGGGCGCTTCGGTTTCGGCCGTCGTCCCGGCCGCCGTGGCTGTCGCTGCCGCCTGTTGTCCCGCCAGCCGTGCCGCCAGCACCGCCGGCGCCGCTTCCTGCGGCGCCGGCGCGGTGCCCGGCGTGACCTCGGCGACCGGAACCTCCGGCTGCTGCCGCGGCGCTGCGGCCTGGTCTGCCGCCCTCTTGGCGGTCGGGCCAGGCGCAGGCGCCTTGGTCAGCAGCGCCGCGAACCGCGGTTCACCCGCCGGCCGCGATGCTGCGGCGGCCCGGGCATTTCCCGGCGAGGGCCCATTCTGGGCGGGGGTGGGCGGTGTTGCGGCGGCTGCCATGTCGGTTCCATCCGGTCGGGGCAGGCCACTGCACGCCCCGTGCCAGCGGTTTCGCCGCCGCGATGCGGCCAGGCCTGCCGGCCGCCCGGCAATTCCTGCCTGTCACCCGGCAGGTTGCGTCGCGCCGGCGGCCGGAACGCCGCTCCAAGCCTTGGCACGGCGGCTGCACAGGCCGCGGGGACCACCCCTGCGACACCCCTTGCGGAGCCTTCGACATGTCCTTGTTCGGCGCGCTCACCACCGCCATCAGCGGCCTCAACGCCCAGAGTTCGGCCCTCGGCTACATTTCGGACAACGTCGCCAACAGCCAGACCACCGGCTTCAAGCGCGTGGACGCGAACTTCGAGGACTACATCACCCAGTCCTCCCGCACCACGAGCGAGAGCGGCGCGGTGCTGGCCCGGCCTGATTACCAGAACAGCCTGCAGGGCACCCTGCAGCAGAGCCAGAACCCGCTGGCGCTGGCGGTCGGCGGCCAGGGCTTCTTCGCGGTGGCGGCCACCAACGGCACCGCCAATGGCCAGCCCACCTTCGACCAGCGGCAATTCTACACCCGGTCCGGCGACTTCACGCAGGACAAGGACGGCTACCTGGTCAACGGCAGCGGCTACTACCTGCAGGGCTGGAGCGCGAGTGCCACCGGCGTGCTGGACCGCACCACCATCGCCCCGATCCAGGTGACGCAGACCACCTTCAACCCCATCGCCACCAGCACCATGAACCTGCAGGCCAACCTGCCGGCCGATGCGACGACCAACCCGGTCAGCACACAGGTGCAGGTGTACGACACGCTGGGTCGCCAGCACACCGTGACGCTGAACTTCACCCCGGGTGCGTCCAACAGCTGGAACATGGCGGTCAACGTGCCCGACGACATCGCCGCCGCCGCCCGCGGCACGGTGCAGGTGGATTTCGGTACCGCCGCCACGCCGGCGGTCACGCCCGGCACGGTCGGCGACCTCGGCGCGGCCACCGGCAGCATCGTGCCGACGGCGCCGGCCGGCGCCGGCAACCCCGCCAACTTCACCTTCACCACGGATTTCGGCCAGGGGCCGCAGACCGTGACGATGAACCTCGGCACCTTCGGCCAGTCGAACGGGCTGACCCAGTTCTCCGGCACCACCTTCAACCTGTCCAACCTGGTGCAGAACGGCGTGCCGCAGGGCGCCTATGCCGGCATCGCCATCCAGGACAACGGCAACGTGATGGTGAACTACGACAATGGCCAGAGCCGGCTGATCGCCCGCGTGCCCCTGGTGACCTTCAACGAGCCGGACCAGCTGCAGCGGCTGGACGGCCAGGCCTTCATGGCCACCAGCCTGAGCGGCAGCGCACGCACCTACGACGCTTCCTCGAACGGCGCCGGCAAGCTGGTGGTCGGCAGCACGGAAGCGTCGAACGTCGACATCGCGACCGAGTTCAGCAAGCTGATCGTGGCGCAGCGCGCCTACAGCGCCAACACCAAGATCGTCACCACCACCGACCAGATGCTGCAGGACACGATCAACATGAGCCGCTGAGATCCGGGTTCGCCGGCAGCCGCCCGGTGGCGGCCAAAATGCCCCGGTGACCCCTGCGATGGGCCGCAAAACGCGGTTCAGCCTTCCTTAACCGCCGTATCCATAAACTGGACACGTCATGAGCCTCGATGCAGCCCTCGGCATTGCCAGCAGCGGCCTGATGGCCGTCCAGCGAGCGCTGGCGCAGGCTTCCGCCAACATCACCAACGCGCAGACCGCGGGCTACACCGCGAAGTCGGTGGCGCCGGTTGCCGTCTCGCTCGATGGCCAGCCGGCCGGTGTCATCAGCGGCGTCGCGCAGCGTGCCGTGGACCTGGCCGTGGTCGGGCAGATCGGCGCCAGCACCTCCGACCAGGCCGGCGCCACGCTGCGCCAGCAATTGCTGCAGGGTGTCGAGGATGCCTATGGCAGCGTCTCCGGTGCCGACAGCAACAGCTCGCTCTCGGACGATGTCAACACGCTGCGCACCGCCTTCATCACCCTGCAGGGCAGCCCGAATGACGCCGGGGCGCAGCGCGCCGCGGTCAACGCCGCCGGCACCGTGGCCGGTGACTTCAACAAGGTCGGCCAGGCCATCACCAAGTCGCGCCAGCAGGCGCAGGACAGCATGGTGCAGCAGGTGGCCGCGGCCAATACCGCGTTGCGCAGCATCGGCAGCCTGAGCCGGAAGATCCAGCTGGCGCAGAGCCAGGGCCAGTCCACCGCGGGGCTGGAGGACCAGCGCGACCAGGCGGTGCAGACGCTGGCCGCCAGCATTGCCGTCAAGGTCATCCGCCAGCCGGATGGCGGCATGCTGGTGCTGAGCCAGGGCGGCGCGACGCTGCCGACCGACCCGAACAAGGACGCGCTGACGCTGACCCCCGCCACCGTCGGGCCAAATGCGTACTATGGCGCCGGCGGCAGCCTGCCCGGCGTCATGCTCGGCGGCGCCGACGTGACGAAGCAACTCACCGGCGGCGCGCTCGGCAACGCCATCGACCTGCGCGACAACACCCTGCCGCGCTACCAGGCCGAGGCCGACAGCGCCGCGGGGCAGCTGGCCTACCGCTTCGACCAGGAAGGCCTGACGCTGTTCACCACGCCGTCCGGCACCGTGCCGGACATGTCGCAGCCCTACACCACCGGCGGCCAGCTCGGCTTCTCCAGCATCATGCAGGTCAACGCCGCGGTGGCCGCCAATCCCTCGCTGGTGCGCGACGGTACGCGCAGCGTCAGCACCGGCAGCGGCGGCGTCACCAACTTCACGCCCAACCCCGCCGGTGGGCCGGCCGCCTTCACCGGGCTGCTGGACAACGTGGTCAACTACACCTTCGGCAAGCAGGCCGCCTCGGCCACCGGCTGGCCGCCCATCGCCACCACCGGCCTGGGGCCGGACGGCACGCTGAGCTCCCCGTTCAACCCGGGCAGCACGGTGCAGGACTACACCGCCACGGTGGAATCCGTGCAGAGCGCCGACGCCGCCGCGGCGGGCACCGCGAAGGACCAGGCCGCCGGCTTGCTGGCCACGCTGCAGCAGCGCTTCAACACCCAGTCGGGCGTCAGCGTCGACAACGAGATGACCATCATGATCCAGCTGCAGCAGGCCTATGCCGCCAACGCCAAGGTGGTCGGCGCGGTGCAGTCGATGTGGGATGCCCTGCTGGGCACGGTTCAATAGGAGACGACTGAGCCATGGCCGTGATCGACATGCTCTCGCGCCTCAACATGGACACGTCGGTGCTGCGCGCCCGCATGGCCACGTTGACGCAGCAGACCACCACCGGGCTGAAGACCCAGGCGCTGGGCGAGCTGGGCGCCGCGCTGCCGCAGGCGCTGGACATGAAGGCCGAGATCCACCGCCAGCAGACCTATACCACGGCCATCTCGGCCGCTGCCGGGCGGGCCACCGGCACCCAGGCGGCGCTGACCCAGCTGGAGATGGTGGCCAGCAACTTCGCCAACAACATCGCCATCAAGCTGGACCCGAACGACCCGCAGAGCATCACCAGCGCCGCCACCCAGGCCAAGGCGGCGCTGTTGCAGGTGGCCAACCTGCTGAACAGCCAGCAGGGCGGCCAGTATCTGTTCGGCGGCACCGACCTGGCCAACCCGCCGATCCCGAACGCCGCGACCATCGGCACCTCGGGCTTCGTCACGCAGATCGGCGCCGCGCTGGGCACGCTGGGCGGCGGCAATGCGGCGGCGGTACTGACCAGCTCGGTCACCGCGGCCGGTTCCAACGCGGCCGGGGTGACGCCGTTCTCAGCCTTCCTGTCGGACCCGGCGAGCGGCCTGAACGAGGCGCGGCGCGCGGTGCCGACCGCCGATGGCCTGACGCTGCCCTACGGCATCTCGGCCAACCGCAACGCCAACGCCACCTCCACCGGAACCACCACCGGCAGCTGGGCGCGGGACCTGTTGGGCGGGCTGGCGATGCTGGCCAACATGACGCCGGCCGCCGCCGCTGCCGCCCCGGCCGACTTCACCCAGCTGGTGCAGGGCGTCACCGGCTGGCTCAAGGGCTCCGCCACCGCCATCGGCGACGAGGCCGGTGCGCTCGGCCAGACCCAGGCGCAGCTGGACCAGCTGCAGACCACCCAGGCAAATACCGTCACCGCGCTCACCACGCAGCTCTCCGGCGTGCAGGAAGTGGACATGGCCGCGACCATCACCAAGCTGCAGGGCGCGCAGACCGTGCTGCAGGCCAGCTACAGCGCCATCAGCCAACTCGGCTCGTTGAGCCTGGTGCAATTCCTGTGATCCCCCCGGCGGATTCATCATTGGTTAAGGGCGCCGGCGCAGACTTCGCGGGCACGCCTAAAATGGCTGCGAAAGGAACAAAAATGTCGACGCTCGTGTTGGAGCTTCGCCAGGGCGACATGATGGTCGTCAATGGCGCCCCCATCCGCTTCCGCAATCGCACGCGGATCGAGCTGGCGGCGAAGGCCCGCTTCCTGTTCGGCAAGCAGATCATGCCGCCGGAAGCCGCCACCACCCCGGCCCGCCGCATCTACTTCGCGTTGCAGACCGCCTATATCGGCACCGAGGAGGAACGCGGCGACGGCCTGCTGGCGGCCCGTCATCTCATCGGCGAATTCCAGCAGGCGACCACCTCGGGCCTGGCGCGGGACATGCTGGGCCAAGCCCTGGACCTGGCCGAGGGCGATGACTGCTACCAGGCACTGAAGATCGCCCGCCGGGTGATGCGGCACGAGGATGAGGTGCTGGGCCTGGCGCCGGCGCCGGGGGCACGCCAGGAGTTGGGCCGGGCCGAGGCGGCGCGTGGCGATTCGGGGCTGGCCGAGCCGGTGCTGGCCGCCGACTGATACCGCGCGGCGGCGGTGCAGGCGCGGCGCCGGGCCGCGCCGGTTCACCTGTGCCGCGGGTCGCTGCGGTACGCGGCCAACTGGCGGGCACTCGGCAGGGTCTGGACGATGCCGCCCTTGTCGTCGCGGAACTCCAGCACCACCAGCCCCAGCGCCGGGTCCAGCCGCATCCGCGGCGACAATTCCGGCACCGCGGCCGCGGCGGCTGGGGCAGCGGGGGCAGCCGGCGTGGGCCGGGCAGGCGTTGCCGCGGGCGGGAGGGTCGGGCCGATGGCGGGAATGGTGTTCATGCTTGCTCCTCGTCTCAGAATACGCCCCGTTCCTGAAGCAACGGTGAATTCCCGCTGCCGCGCGACTCCTGCAGCGGTTTGACGCGCCGCATCATGAGGGCGATGGTCGGCGCCCACCCTGCGAGTGTCCCCGGCTTGGCGCCCCGTTCCCCTGTTCCCCTGACCACCCATCTTGCAACCGCCGTGGTGGCGGCGGTCGGCGGCGCCATCTTCGCGCTGCTGCACATTCCGCTGGCCTGGATGATCGGCGCCATGGTCGGCACCACGGCGCTGGGCTGGTTCCGCCCCACCGCCGTGCACAACCGCGGCCGGCCGATGGCCATGATGGTGCTGGGCACCGCCTTCGGCATGAGCTTCACCGGCCCGGTGCTCGGCGCGGTCACCGGGGCGGCGCCCTGGCTGGCGGTGGCCGGCGTGGTCACCTTGGCCACCGGCCTGCTGGTGGCG
The DNA here is from genome assembly GCA_903843125.1 of uncultured Rhodospirillales bacterium. Classification (GTDB taxonomy): domain Bacteria; phylum Pseudomonadota; class Alphaproteobacteria; order Acetobacterales; family Acetobacteraceae; genus CAIMOR01. The sequence goes on along the minus strand of CAIMOR010000406.1, from coordinate 1,775 downwards.
CGGATGTTCACCCGGCTGGCGCATGTCGATGCCCGCACCGGCTTCTTCTGCGGCGTCCCCGGCGGCGTCATCGTCATGGTGGTGCTGGCGCAGGAGGCCGGGGCCCAGGTGGCACCCGTCACCCTCAGCCAGACCATGCGGGTGGTGACGGTGGTGCTGACCATCCCGCCCATCCTCGGCCTGGTGGCGCCGCACGGCGAATACGGCGCCTACAGCGCCTTCGCCAACCCGGTATTCTGGCCCGGGCTGCTGGGCCTGCTGGCGGTGGCGCCGCTGGCGGCATACCCGCTGATGCGCCTTGGCTTCGGCAATCCCTGGATGTTCGGCCCCTGCCTGCTCAACATCGCCATCGCCGCCTCGGGCTACGGCTTCACCGGCATGCCGTCCTGGCTGGTCAGCCTGGCGCAGATCGTCATGGGGGCCACGCTGGGGGCGCGGCTGACCAAGGGCTTCCTGATGTCCTCGCGCGGGCTGCTGGCGGCCTCGCTGCTGTCCTCGGTGGTGCTGGTGGTGGTGCTCTCGGCCATGGCGCTGCTGCTGGCCTGGGTGGCCGGGCTGCCCTGGCCGGCCGTGGTGCTGGGCATGGCGCCGGGCGGCATGCCGGAGATGAGCCTGACCGCCAAGGCGCTCGATCTTGCCGTGCCGCTGGTGCTGGGCTTCCACCTGGTGCGCAGCCTGCTGAGCAACGTGGTGGTGAAGCCGCTGTACAAGCTGGGGGTGCGCTGGAATCTGCTGTAGCGGCTATTCCCGCCGCAGCACCTTGTCCACCAGCACATCCGCCCAGGGCCTGCGCTTCAGGGCATTGAAATCGGCCCTGAGCGCCGCCTCGTCGTAATCCTCTCGCAGCCAGTCCAGGAAGGGCTTCGGCGCGGCCTTGGCGTACAGCGCGAAGAAGGCGTCCAGGATGCCGGTCTTGCCCTGCTTCACATGGCCGAAGCCGAGGGAGAGCTGCGCCATCGCCTCTGCCACCGGTCGGCCCTGCATCAGCAGCCACAGCCCGGCGGCCAGCCCGGCCCGGTCGGCGCCGGACTTGCAATGCAGCAGGATCGGCTCCGGCGCGTCGGCGAAGATGCCGGCCAGGCGCAGGATGCGGTCCTTGTGCGGCGCGCCGCGGCTTTCGAACGGTGCGTCGATATAGGCCAGGCCGAGCCGCTGCGCCTCGCGCCGGCCCAGCGCATCGCTGCCGCAGGCCATCCGGTGGCCGCGCAGGTTGATGACGGTGCGCAGCCCATGGCGCTGCGCCGCCTCCCGCAACTGCCAGGGCAATGGGTGGTTGCTGCGATACAGCCGGCCGCGCTCCACCACGCCCCAGTTGCGCCAGCCGACGCGCAGGATGGCGTGGTCCACCAGCAGGCTGTTCAGCCAGGCGGCACGACCGGAAGGGGGCGCAGGGGCAGCGGACATGCGCGTGGATATGGCGGAAACCCGGCCTTCGGAACAGGGGGTGGTCAGGCCTCGGCCGCCAAGCCCAGCCGGGTCCAGCTGACCCCGGGCTGGCCGAACTGGCTGGGCTGTTGATCCTGGTGGAACACCGGGCTCAGCCCGGCCGCGATGGCCAGCGCCACTGTTTCGTCGGCGCCCACCGCGAACATCCGCCGCCCCGCCGGCACCGGGCCGTGCCGCAGGGAAAGCAGCAGCCGGCCGCCCGGAAGCAGCAACCCGGCCAGCCGAGGCATGGCAAGCCGGCGCTCGGCGCGGTCCAGGTGCATCCAGACGGCACTGAGCAGCACCAGGTCGAAGCGGCCCGCCAGCCGGGCCAGCGCCGGCAGGCTGTC
>CAIMOR010000405.1 GCA_903843125.1 uncultured Rhodospirillales bacterium | reverse complement strand
TGGGCCAGCCGAAGAAGGCGCGCGGGCCGTTGGCGCGGATCACCTGGGTGCCGATGGGGCTGACCATGTCGACGCCGTTCCAGGTGGTCTGGTACATGCTCCAGCCTCCCTTCTCCACCGGCTCCTGGCTCGCGCGGCGCTGCACCACCGTGCCCCAGTCGCTGACCGCCGGTTCCACGTTGAAGCCGAGCTTGACCAGCAGGTCGCGGGCGACCTCGCTCAACGCGACCAGGTTGGCGGTATCCGTCGGCGTCAGCAGCACCACCTTCTCGCCCTTGTAGCCGGCGGCGATGAGGGCGCGCCTGCTGGCTTCCAGGTTGCGGGGCTTGGTCAGGATGTCCATGCCGGCGTCGCTGGCCATCGGCGTGCCGGGGGTGAAGACGCCGACGGGCACGTGCCAGCCTTCCGGGTCGGTGCCGGCCGCGGCCTCCATGAAGTCGCGCTGGACCATCGCCTCCAGCACCACGCGGCGGATGGCGGGGTTGTTGAACGGCGGGTGCAGGTGGTTGAACACGCCGGTGCCAACGGCGCCGAGCGGCGCCAGGCGCAGCACGTTCAGGTTGCGGTCGCGCCGGAGCGGCGGCAGGAAGTCGTTCGGCGGGTTCTCCCACCAGTCCATCTCGCCGTTGCGCATGGCGGCGAGCGAGGTGCCGCCATCGGGCATCACCGTCCATTCCACCCGGTCGAAGTGGACGCGCTTGGGGCCGCTGGTCCAGCTGACCGGGCCATCCTCGCGCGGGACGTAGCCGGCGAACTTCTCATAGACCACGCGGGCGCCGGCAACGCGCTCATCCGCCTTGAAGCGGAAGGGGCCGCTGCCGATCATCTCCGGCACCTGGCGGGCCGGGTCGGTCAGGGCCAGGCGCTCGGGCATCACCACCAAAGCGGGCGGGCCGACCTTGGCCAGCGCGTCCAGCATGGCGCCGTAGGGGCGGTGCAGGCGGATGCGGAAGGTGCGGTCGGTCGGCGCCGTCATCTCGGCGGTGCGGGCCAGCAGGGCCTGGCCGAGCGGGTCGCGCTGCGCCCAGCGCTTGATGCTGGCCACGCAGTCGCGGCCGCGCACCGGCTCGCCATCATGGAAGCGCAGGCCCTCGCGCAGGGTGAAGGTCCAGAGGCGGTTGTCGTCCTCCACCACGTGGCCGGCGACCATCTGCGGCTGCGGGCGCAACTGGGCGTCCAGGCCGTAGAGCTGGTCCCAGATCATCAGGGCGTGGTGGCGGGTGATGTAGGCGGTGGTGACCACGGGGTCGAGCACCGTGACATCGGCCTGCGGGATGTAGCGCAGCACGCGCCCGGCCGGCTGGGCGAAGGCGGGCGCAGCCAGGGCGGCGGCGCCGGCGCCCAGCCCCGTGGTCAGCAGGGTGCGACGGTGGATCATGGGGTGGGCCCTTCGCGTGCGGAATGGGCCGTGGCCGGCGGGCACAGCAGAACAGGCCGGGGGTGGGGCGCGCAAGCCCGGAGATGCCAGGGGGGTGGTTGTGGCTTCCGGGGGCACGCGGATTGCTTCACCCTGGCCAAGACCGAACGGAGGGCGCAATGCCGGCACCACCCCCCAATGCCATGATGCACCTGGCCACCCGCAGCGACCGCGAAGGGGCGTTGCGGCTGGGCGTCCATGTGCTGCTGCTGCTGGCCGGCGGGCTGGCGGTGGCCTGTGCGCCGGGCTGGTGGTTGCTGCCGGCGGTGCTCGGCTTCGGCATGGTGCAGGCGGCGCTGTTCGCGCCGTTCCATGAGACGAGCCACTACACCGCCTTCGCCAGCCGCCGGGCCAATGCCGTGGTGGGCTGGCTGGTCGCCATCCCCAGCACGCATAACTGGCCGATGTACCAGGCGTACCACCGGGCGCATCACCTCTACACCCAGGACCCCGAGCGCGACCCGGAACTGGGCGTGCCCGACCCCTCCAGCCTGCCGCAGTACCTGCTGCGGATCGCCGGCTGGACCTTCTGGAAGGGGCGGTTCGAGTGGTACCGGGACGCGCTGCGCGGCGATCTCTCGGCGTACAAATACGTGCCGGACGGCCAGCAGTACCGCATGATCCGTGCGCTGCGCGTGCAGCTGGCGGTGACGCTGGCGCTGGGGGCGGCCATCGTGCTGGCCTTCGGCTGGTGGGCGCTGCTGCTGTTCTGGGTGCTGCCGCAGTTGGTCGGGCAGGTGTGGCTGCGGATGTACCTGCTGACCGAGCATACCGGCCTGCCGCATAGCCGCGACGGCCTGGCCAATACGCGGACCACGCTGACCACCTGGCTGATGCGGCTGCTGATGTGGAACATGCCCTACCACGCCGAGCATCACCTGTACCCGTTCATCCCGTTCCATCGGCTGGCGGCGGCGCACCGGCTGCTGGCGGGGCAGTTGCAGGCGGTGCAGCCGGGCTATGCGCGGTGGCAATGGGGCTTCCTGCGTTCCGTGATGAGGAGGACCGCATGACCACCGAGGGCGTCTTTTCGCTGGGCGACCTGGCGCTGCGCCGGGGCGGCGTGATCCCGGATGCCAAGCTGGCCTGGCGCACGCACGGCACGCTGAACGCGGCGCGCGACAACGTGGTGCTGTACCCCACCAGCTATGGCGCGCATTCGTCGGAGCTGACCTGGCTGGTCGGCCCCGACGGCATCCTGGACCCGACGCGCTGGTTCATCGTGCAGCCGGACATGTTCGGCAATGGCGTGTCGTCCTCGCCGAGCAACACGCCGGACTGGCCGGCGCTGGTGACCGCCTGGGACAATGTGGGCGCCCAGCGGCGGCTGCTGGCCGAGGTGTTCGGGGTGGAGCGGCTGCACGCCGTGTACGGCTGGTCCATGGGCGCGCAGCAGGCCTATCACTGGGCGGCGGCCTTCCCCGACGCGGTGGCGCGCGTGGTGGTGAACTGCGGCAGCGCGCGGACCGCGGTGCACAACCAGGTCTTCCTGCGCAGCCTGATCGCGGTGTTGGAGGCGGCGCCGGAGTACCTCGGCAATGGCCACTTCTCGGCGCCGCCGTTGAAGGCGTTCCGGGCGTTCGGGCGGATCTACGCCACCATGGCGCTGAGCCAGGATTTCTACCGCGCCAACCTGCACCTGACCGCGCTGGGCGCGCCGGACCTGGAGACCTTCCTGCGGACCGACTGGGAGGAGCGCTTCGGCCGGCGCTACGCCGGCGACCTGCTGTGCCAGCTGCGCAGCTGGGACGCCGGCGACATTGCCGATGGCGGCGACCTCGGCACCGCGCTGGCCTCGATTCGCGCGAGGGTGCTGCTGATGCCCGGCGAGACCGACCTGTATTTCCGCGTGGCCGACAACGCCGCCGAGATGGCGCACCTGAAGCACGGCGAACTCAAGCCCATCCCCAGCCTGTGGGGCCATCGGGCGGGCAATCCGGTGGTGCAGCCGGTGGATGCGGCGTTCATCCGCGCGGCGGTGCGGGATTTCTTCGGCTAGGCGGCTTGCGGGGTTGGCGCCCGGGGGCTATATCGCCGCCTCCGCGACGGACCCCGACGACGGAGCGTAGCTCAGCCTGGTAGAGCACTGTGTTCGGGACGCAGGGGCCGGAGGTTCGAATCCTCTCGCTCCGACCAATCCGGGTCCGCAGGACGGAAACCCCGCCGGTGTCACAACCGGCGGGGTTTTTTTCGGTCCGCTCCGGCAACCTCTGGTTTTATCCCGGCGACAGTGCATACTGTTGCAACTTCTTCATGAAATGTCGGCTACGAGACAATTGCGATGCCCCTGCAGCGGCTTCAGGTCCTGATCATCGAGGATGAGGCGATCATAGCGATGATGCTGGAGGATGCCGTTGAGGAGGCCGGCGGCGAGGTGCGCGCCACGGTGGCCACCGTGCGCGAGGCCCTGGCCGCCCTGGCGGCCGGCGGCGTGGACGCGGCGCTGCTGGACCTGCAGCTGGGCCAGGACAGCGCGCTGCCGGTGGCGCGCCGGCTGCAGGAGCTAGGCATTCCCTACCTGATCTGCACCGGCTTCGGCGACCCGGCGCTGCCGGACGGCCTGGCCCCGCGCCAGGTGCTGAGCAAGCCGGTCGACTTCGAGCGGCTGCGCCAGGCGCTGCGCGCGCTGGGCCGCCCGCCGGCCTGACGCGCGGCGGGCCGCTGCCCGCCCGGTTCAGCCGGTGCGGCGGAAGTTCAGCGTGTAGGCGCAGCGGCCCTGGATCCAGGTGCCGACGAACTGCTCGCCGCTGGTGGTGCCGGTCACCGAGATGAAGCGGTCGATCTGGTCGGTGGCGCGCAGCGAGCCGTCGGCCTGCACCAGGCCCTGCAGCGGGGTGCTGCGGCCGGGGTTCATGTCCAGCAGCGCGCGCCCGTAGTTGATGGTCATGCTGCGGTTGCCGCGGACCGCGTTCGGGCAGCTGTAGGCGCCGCTGGTCGGGGTGACGCTGCCGGCATAGGTGCCGTCGAACTTGGTGACGCGCGCGACCGGCGCGCCCTGGGTCACCGGGGTGCCGCCGCGCGTGCTGGTGGCGGGCGCGGTCTCGTCGCCGCAGGCCGCCAGCGCCAGGGCAAGGCCCAGCGCCGCGGTCAGGGTGGCATTCTTGGTCATGGCTTGTCCGATTCCCCATGGCGGGCGCCGTCCAGCAGCGCGTCGCGACGTTCCTGCAGGCGTCGGTCGTTGGCCTTTTCGGCCCCGGTGCGGCCATGCTTGGCGCGGTTGGCGGCGGCCTGGGCGGCTGCCTCCGCCCGGGCGCGAGCCTTCTTCACACGGTTCAGGTTGACGACCTTGTCCATAGGGCGAGATTAGGCGTCTTCCAACCGATGGGAAACGCCATGAACGTCACTCTGACCGCGGCCGATGGCCATACCTTCTCCGCCTACGTGGTGGGGCCCGAGACCGCGACGAAGTCCCTGGTGGTGATCCAGGAGATCTTCGGCGTGAACAAGCACATGCGCCGCGTCTGCGACGACTTCGCCAAGCACGGCTACCGCGTGGTCTGCCCGGCGCTGTTCGACCGCGCCCAGCGCGACGTGGAGCTGAACTACGAGCAGGCCGACATGCAGGCCGGCCTGGCGCTGCGCGCGAAGATCGACGAGGGCAAGGTGATGCTGGACGTGCTGGCCAGCGCCGCGGCGCTGCCGGCCGGCGCCAAGCGCGGCATCGTCGGCTATTGCTGGGGCGGCACGCTGGCCTGGCACGGCGCGACCCGCACCAAGGCGTTCGACGCCGCCAACGCCTGGTACGGCGGCGGCATCGCGGCGACGAAGACCGAGGTGCCGAACTGCCCGGTGGAGATGCACTTCGGCGAGACCGATGCCAGCATCCCGATGCCGGCGGTGGAGGAGATCAAGGCGGCGCAGCCCGGCGTGGCGGTGTTCGTCTACCAGGGCGCCGGCCATGGCTTCGGCTGCGAGGACCGCGGCAGCTACAAGCCGGACGACGCCAAGCTGGCCGACGAGCGCACCCTGGCGTTCTTCGAGAAGCACCTGGCCTGACGCCGGGCGCCTGAAGCGGGGGCGGGAGCGCCGCCCCTCGCTTCTCCTTGAGGTGGGAACACTGCCTCGCCCGCGCCGTTCCTGACCCACCGGCCATGCAAGGCCCGGTGGCGGCCCCAGTGCCGGGGCCGCCAGGCATGATGCGGAGACGACGACATGGCCAAGCAACCCGACAATCGCCACGCCGACCACGGCCAGGGCGAGGTCAAGCACCCCGAGACCGACAAGCGCCTGAAGGAGAACCGCGGCGCCGAGTCCGGCCAGAGCGGCGGGGCGCACAGCGCCTCCCACGCCGGGCAGGGCGGCGGCAGCCACGCCTCCAACCACCAGGGCCGCGTCACCGACCCCGAGCATGATGGCCGGCTGAAGGAGAACCGCGACCACGGCGTCTCCAAGCACGCGTCCGAGCATGGCGAGGCCGAGGCCGGCCACCAGGGCCGGGTGAAGGACCCCGAGCATGACAAGCGGCTGAAGGGCAACCACTGAAGCACCAGGCGCCCTGCGGGGCGCAGGTCGTGCTCCACAGGTGATTGAAACCAGAGCACGAAATCCGTCCTGATGGTTCCGTCGGAACGGATATCGCCCTGCCCTTCGCAGCCGGCTGCGGCGCCGGCATTGCCCCCGGGCGGTGCCGGCGCCCTTGCGTTCAGCACGCCATTGCGCGCGGCGAAACCATGACAGCCAGGCGACGTTCCCCAGGCAAACCATCCTGAGGAGGACCGCATGGGCTCGCCCCTGATCATCATCCTGCTGATCGTGCTGCTGCTGGGCGTGCTGCCGACCTGGCCCTACAGCGGCGGCTGGGGCTACTACCCCAGCGGCATCGTCGGCCTCATCGTGGTGGTGCTGGTGATCATGGCGTTGATGGGCCGGGTCTAGAGCGTGATCCACTTTGGTGGATCACGCTCTAGCTATTTTTGAGAGACTGATTCACCGCTTCGGCGATTCCGCCTTCACGGATCAGGCTCTAGGCCTTGGCCCGGGCCACCAGCAACGCCGTCAGCCTGGCGTCGCGCGCGGCGGCCAGGTCGCGCGTGGTCTGGCCGCCGACTTCCTCGGCCACGCCGGCGATCAGCCGGGCCTGCAGCTCCGGCGTCAGCTCCGGGTTGCCCAGGTAGGGCCACCAGCTGGTCACGGCGGGCATCAGATGGTGCATGAAGGCGGGGTAGCCACCCTCCCCGCCCGCCAGGTGGAAGGTGGCGTGCGGGCCCATCAGCGCCCAGCGCAGACCGGGACCCTCGCTGATGGCGGCGTCCACGTCCGCCACGCTGCCGACGCCCTCGGCCACCAGGTGCACCGCCTCTCGCCACAGCGCCGCCTGCAGGCGGTTGCTGATGTGGCCGGGGACTTCCTTCATCACCTTGATCGGGTGCTTGCCGATGGCGCGGTAGAAGGCGATGGCGCCCTGCACCGCCGCCTCGCTGGCCGTGCTGCCGCCGACCACCTCCACCAGCGGGATCAGGTGCGGCGGGTTGAAGGGGTGGCCGATGACGATGCGCTCCGGGTGGGTGCTGCCTTCGCTGAGCCTGCTGACCAGCAGGCCGGAGGTGGAGGAGCTGATGATGACCGCCGGCGGCAGCGCGGCTGAGATGGCCTGCAGCAGCGGCAGCTTCACCTCGTAGCGTTCGGGCGCTGATTCCTGGACGAAGTCGACGCCCTGGACCGCCGTCACCGGGTCGGGCTCGAAGGACCAGCGGCTCGGGTCGGCATCGGCCGTGGCGCCCAGCTGGGCCAGCACCGGCCAGGCATTCTCCACCATGCGGCGGATCAGCTCCGGGGCGCCGGGGGAAGGGTCGGAGCAGACCACCTCCAGCCCGCGGGAGAGGAAGTAGGCGGTCCAACTGGCGCCGATGGTGCCGGCGCCGATGACGCCGATGCGACGGATGGGATTGGTGGTCATGGTGGTTCCTCCCCTGTGGCGGCGGAATGCTACCGCGGCCGGACGCACCCGGCGAGGCGCGGCGGGGGCGGCGAAGGGAGGCGGCCGGGCGGCGTATTGCCGGCCCGGCCGCGGACGCCTCGGGGGAGCGAGACCTGGGTGCGCGGGCGGCCCTTGCCCGGCGCTGGGGAGCGTGATCCGCGGCGGGGGCGGCGGCCAGAGCACCATGCGCCCTGTCGGGCGCATTCCGTGCTCTGCAACTGATTGAAACCAGGGCAAGAAATCCGTTCAGATGATTCCATCGGAACGGATATGGCCCTAGCTGGCGTTGGCCAGCGCGGCCTCGGCGGCGACACCGAGGCATTCCTCCAGCTGCGCCCGCAGCCGGCGCAGGTTGCGGTGGCGGCCGAAGCTGCGGCGCAGCGCGTCGCGGGTTTCCGGCTCCAGCGCCGGCAGCTCGGTCGCCTCGCAGCCCATGTCGGCGGCAACGCCCACCAGCAGGCCGGCCACCGTGCTGTCGAAGGCGCTGGCCGGCGGCGGCTGCACCTGGTGCACCGAGACGCGGCTGAGCAGCGGGGCGGCGATGCCGCGCGTCTCGTTCGCCGCCATGATCCACAGCACATGGCGCAGGTCCGCCGCGGTGCGCAGGCATTCGTCGAACCAGGCGGCGGCGGATTCGGGTTCCACCATGGCCAGCAGCGTGTCGTGGG
>CAIMOR010000404.1 GCA_903843125.1 uncultured Rhodospirillales bacterium | reverse complement strand
CTCGCGGTACTCCGCCACCAGCCCGCCCTCCAGCCGCAGGATCGCCACGCCCTGGAACATGGCGCGGGCACCTGCGGCCTCCGGCAACAGGGACCGATAGCTGAAGCGGTAGCGCGCGTAGAGCAAGCGGCCATCGCTGACCGGCTCGACCATGTCCCAGCGAAAGTCGGTGGCGTCGCGGTAGAACCAGTCGTCGATCAGTTCGGCCACCTGCGCCCGCCCGGCGAAGCTGCCGTAGAACACGTCGTGGTAGACCCCATCCGGGGTGAACAGGGCGGCCACCGCCGCTCCTTGGCGCCGCTCCACCGCCCGGCAGAAGCCGTCCAGCAGCGCCTGCGCCGTCACGCCGCCAGTTCCACCACCCACTCCAGCCCCAGCGCCAAGGCCAGGCTGCCAAGCCGCCGCTCGACGCTTTCGCCGGCGAAGACGCCGCTGCCCTCACGCAACCGCAGCACCAGTTGGCTGCCGCGGCGTTCCAGCGCGGTTCCGGCCAGCAGGGCCGGCGTGCCGCCGCACAGGGTATAGGCCAGGCGCAGCGCCGCGCCGAGCGCCTCGGCCCGCGCCAGGGCCTGGCTGTCCAGCAGCGCCCGGGCGGTGGCGAGGAAGGAGCTTTCCGGCGCCGCTTCGTAGCGCAGCGCCGCGCAGAGCGCGAGGAAGGCTCGCGCCGGATGGTCCAGCCCGGCACCGTGCTGCCGCAGCACGCGCAGGAAGGCCTGCTCGGCGCGATACTCCGGATGGTCATGGCTGCCGATATCGGAAACCAGGCAGGCGGCTTCCCGCAGTACCCGCGCCGGCGCATCGTCGGCCAGGAAGATGCTGTCGGTCCAGTTAAGCAGGGCCGCGGGCAGCATCGGGTCGCGGCCCCAACCCTGGGCCAGTTCGCGCCCAGCCTCCAGCATCGGGTCCACCGCGCGCACCTGGTCCGGCAGCATGCGGCTGTACCAGCCCTCGCGCAGGCCATTGGCCGAGAACACCACCCGCCCGGCACCGGTGGCGCGCAGCAAGCGGCGCATCACCACGGCGGCGTAGGGCAGGTCCGCCAGGCGCTTCTGTGGCGCCCCGGGCATGCGCTCCAGGCCGCGCTTGGAGGCCGCCATCACCACGCCGGCCAGGTCGCGCGCCTCGTCTCGCCGCAGCACGTAGTGATGCACGATGGCAAGCGGGTAGCTGGTCTGGGCGATGTGGATGCGGGCCAGGGCGCGCCAGGCACCACCGACCAGGTAGAGGTCCCGGCCGCCGCCGCTCGCTAACCAGGGCAGCTTGGTCAGCTCGGATTCGGCCACGGCCCGCGCCCGGGCGATGTCGCCGCCGGAGCGGTCCGCCAGCCGCAGCGAGCCGATCGGCAGCGAGGCCGCCTCCACCACGCGGCCGGCGTCCAACCTTACCGCTTCCAGGCTGCCGCCGCCGAGGTCGGCCAGGATGCCGTCGGCGCCGGGGAAACCGAGCAGCACGCCATCGGCGGAGAAGCCGGCCTCCTCGACCCCGGTCAGGATGCGCACGGGTACGCCGGGCATGCGCTGCTGCAGCGCGGCGACGAAGGCCGGCCCATTCTCGGCATCACGCACCGCGGCGGTGGCCAGGACCTCCAGCGGGGCCGCCTGCATCGCCGTCGCCACGGCATAGTAGCGTGCCAGCACGGTCAGCGCCGGCTCGATGGCGTCCGGGTTCAGCTGGCCGCTGGTCTGCAGCCCGCGGCCCAGGCCCAGCACGGCCTTTTCATTGAAGATGGCCTGCGGGTTGCGCCCGCTGCCTTCGAACACCACCAGCCGGACAGAGTTGGAGCCGAGGTCCACCACGCCGCAGCGGCGCTGGCTGCCGGGGGAGGACATGCCGGCGGCCCAGCCGGGAAATGCCGTGCCCACCCGCTCAATCCTGCGCCACACGGTCGGCCCGCGGACGCTTGGGGTTTGCACTGGCGCCGGCCCGATGCAGCGCGCTGCCACGGCCGGACAGCGACGGATTGGTCATGAAGTACTCATGCGCGGAAACCGGATGGACACCGGCATGCAGCCGGCGCCAGCTGCCATCGGGCTTCAGCTGCCAGCTCTGCGCGGTATCCTTCAGGTTCACCACCATGATCTGGTCCAGGATCTGGGCATGGACGGTGGCGTTCTCCACCGGCACCAGCGTTTCAACGCGCCAGTCCATGTTGCGCGCCATCCAGTCGGCCGATGAAATGTAGACCTTGGCCCGGCGGCTGGGCAGCTTGTGGCCGTTGCCGAACACCAGGATGCGGGAGTGCTCCAGGAAGCGGCCGACGATCGACTTGACCCGGATGTTCTCGGACAGGCCGGGCACGCCGGGGCGCAGGCAGCAGATGCCGCGCACCACGCAATCCACCTTCACCCCGGCCTGGCTGGCGCGGTACAGCGCGTCGATCAGGGTTTCGTCGACCACGCTGTTCATCTTCAACCAGATGCCCGCCGGCTTGCCGGCCTGGGCGTGCTCGATTTCGCGGTCGATCAGCGCCAGCAGCGTCGGGCGCGTGGTCAGCGGGCTGAACGCCAGGCCCTGCATGGCTTCCGGCCGGGCATAGCCGGTCATGAAGTTGAACAGCTTGCTCGCGTCCCGCGTCAGGCCCGGGTCGGCGGTGAAGAAGCTGATGTCGGTATAGATGCGCGCGGTGATCGGGTGGTAGTTGCCGGTGCCGAAATGGGCGTAGCTGCGCAGCGTATTGCCTTCCCGCCGCACCACCAGGCTAACCTTGGCGTGGGTCTTCAGCTCGACGAAGCCATAGACCACCTGCACGCCGGCGGCTTCCAGCTCCCGCGCCAGGGCGATGTTGCGCTCCTCGTCGAAGCGGGCCTTCAGCTCCACCATGGCGGTCACGGACTTGCCGGCGTCGGCGGCCTCGATCAACGCCTTGGCGATGGGGCTGTCGCGCGTGGTGCGGTACAGCGTCTGCTTGATCGCGACAACGTTGGGGTCGCGCGCCGCCTGGCGCAGGAACTGCACCACCACGTCGAAGCTCTCATAGGGGTGGTGGACCACGATGTCCTTGGCGCGGATCGCGGCGAAGCAGTCCCCGCCATAGTCCAGGATGCGTTCGGGGAAGCGCGGCGTGTACGGCGTGAACAGCAGGTCCGGCCGGTCGTCGACGATCAGCTGCTTGAGATCGACCACGCCAAGGAAGCCGTCGACCGGGAAGATCCAGCTGCGGTCGGCGTCCATCTCCTCGGCGACGAAGTCGACAATGTCTGGCGGCATGTGCGCGTCCACCGCCAGGCGGATGGCGCGGCCGCGGCGGCGGCGCTTCAGCGCGGTCTCATAGCTGCGGACCAGGTCCTCGGCCTCTTCCTCGAACTCCACGTCGGTGTCGCGGATCAGGCGGAACTGGCCAACCTCGGCGGGGATGAAGCCGGGGAAGACGCGGTTCAGGAACAGCCGGACCAGGTCCTCCAGCAGGACGAAGCGGATGCCGCCGTGGTTTCCAGCCGGTGCCGTGGTCGCGGGCAGCCGAATGAAGCGTTCGATCTGCGGCGGCAGCGGCAGCAGCGCGCGCATGGTGCCGCCATCCTCCTCGCGCACCAGCTTCATCACCAGGCACAGCGCCAGGTTGGCGATGAAGGGGAAGGGGTGCGCCGGGTCCACCGCCAAGGGCGTCAGCACCGGGAAGACGCGTTCCATGAAGAAGTCGGCCAACCATTCGCGGTCGGCATCGGTCAGCTCGTCGCGCTCGGTCAGCACCACGCCGGCCTCGCGCAGCAGCAGCCGCAACTCGCGCCAGCTGCGCTGCTGTTCGTTCATCAGCGCCTGGGCGCGGGCATGGATGGCGGTGAGCTGCTGGCCCGGGGTGCGGCCGTCCGGCGAGACATGGCCGAGGCCGGCGCGCTCCTGCCCCATCAGGCCGGCGACGCGGACCGAGTAGAATTCATCGAGGTTGGAGGCGGAGATGGAGATGAAGCGCAGCCGCTCCAGCAGCGGGTGGCGCGGATTGGCCGCTTCCTCCAACACCCGGGTGTTGAAATCCAGCCACGACAATTCGCGGTTGATGAACCGCTCCGGGTCGGTGATGGCGATGGCCGGCTTGGCGGCCGGCGGGGCGGGCAGGGTTTCGGCGACTGACATCCGTACAGCCTACAGCAGCGGCCCCCGCCCCGGCGAGAGCGGCGCCGTTCCCGTCATATAATCGTCTTGCTCGTCGAACAGTGGCAGCGGGTCGAGCAGGCTGGCCAGGCAGGCGCGTGCCAGGCTGCGGCTGACCGGGGCGCCGGCGGCCAACCCGGCGCGGTCCAGCCGGGCGGCGGCCTCGGCAATGGCGGCCGCTTCCCGCGGCAGGCGGGGCAGCAGCCAGGCGCGGAAGCCGGGGTCCGTGCGCAGTTGCCGGTCGGCGAAATGCTTTTCAAGCAATTGCGCCAGCAGCGCATCGCCGGGTGGCTCGACCGGCACGGCGGTGGTGGCGCGCAGCCGGCTGGCCAGGTCCGCCAGGCGCACCGGCCAGCGTGAAGGCGGCAGGCGGCCGGCCAACAGCAGGGGGTGGCCAGCTTCGGCGCAGAGGTTGACCAGGTGGAACAGCGCGGCCTCGTCGGGTGCCTGGTCGGCGTCGTCCAGCACCAAGCCGGTTGTGGGTGGCGGTGGCAGGCCGCGCAGCGCCGGGACGGGCACCAGCGGCCAGCCGAAGCGCGCCGCAGCGGCATGCAGCATATGCGACTTGCCCACCCCGGCTGGGCCGTGCAGCGCCAGCCGGCCCAGCGGCCAGCGCGCCGGTTCCGCCAGCCAGGCCAGGGCGGCGGCGTTGGAAGCGTCGGCGATCAGGTCGGCCGCAGCGTAGGATTGCTGTGGCGCGAAGGGCAGCGGCAACTGCTTCATCGGCCGGTGCGGGGCGGGTCCAGGTAGAGCGGGCTTTCCAGGTAGCGCCGCAGCCAGTAGCGGGCGACGACACCGACGGCGGCTGCCATCGGCACCGCCAGCAGCACGCCGAGGAAGCCGAAGGCAATGCCGCCGGCGAACAGCGCGAAGATCACCCAGACGGCGTGCAGTTCGACCCGGTTGCCAAGCAGGTGGGGGTAGATCAGGTAGCCCTCCACCACCTGGCCGGTCACGAAGATGGCCAGCACGGTGCCGACGCCATGCCAGGTGCCGAACTGCGCCAGCGCCAGCAGCAGCGCCGTCAGCATGCCGGTCAACGAGCCGACATAGGGGATGAACGACAGCAGGCCTGACATCAGCCCCACCGCCAGGCCCAGTTCCAGCCCAACCAGGGTCAGCCCGCTGGCGTAGATGGCCGCCAGCAGCAGGCAGCACAGCAACTGGCCACGCAGCCAGGCAGAAACCACGCGGTCCACGTCCCGCGCCAGTTGCCGCAACACGCCGGCGGACCGGCGCGGCAGCCAGCTGTCCATCCGCGCGGTCATCCGCGGCCAGTCCCGCAGCAGGTAGAAGGCGACCACCGGCGTGACCGCAACGAAGGTGAACACATTGAACAGTGCAACGCCGCCGCCGATCAGATGGGCCAGGGCCGAGCCGAAGAAGCTGATGATGGCGCCGGCCTGGCCCACCGCGAGATCCTGCAGGCGGCTGTCCACCACCTCCGGCCCCAGCCGTTGCGACAGCAGGTTCAGGGCTTCCCGCACCGCCTGACCGACGCCGAGCACATAGGCCGGCAGACGCTGCAGCAGCACGGTGACCTGGGCGATCAGCAGCGGGTAGAGCAGCAGCAGAGCGAGCAACGATAGCGCGGCCAGGGCCAGCACCAGCACCAGCGCCGCCACGCCGCGTGGCAGGCCGAGCCGCGCCAGGTAGCTGGCCGAAGGGTCGAGGAAATAGGCGACGGCCGCGGCCAGCACGAAGGGGGTCAGGATCGGCGAGAACAGCCACAGCGCCAGCAGCAACGCGGTGATGACGCCCAGCGCCAGGGCGGCGCGCTGCACGGGGGTGGCGACGCGCGGCACCGGCGGGGTGATCCGGCCGCGGCCGGGCGGCGGCGCGGCTTCGGTGACGCCCTGCTGCGCGGCCGGGTGCGTCGCCGGGCGCGGCGCCTCCAACGTTGCCGGACGCGGCGCCTCCAACGTCGCCGGGCGCGGCGCTTCCAGCGCTGGCGGGCGCGACGGCGGGCGGCCGCGCGGGGGCAGCAGCCTCATGCCGGCACCCGCCGCAGCGCCAGCCATACATAGGCGGCGCCAGAGGCCAGCGTGCAGGCGGCGGTAGCCCAGATGGCCAGCTCCAGCACCAGCGGCGCGGCCAGCTGGAAGCCGGCCAGCGCCAGCGCCAGCGCCGCCAGGCCGATCTGCAGGGTGGTGTTGAGCTTGGAGATCAGCAGGGGCCGCACGCGGGGCGGCGCCTCCAGCACCCAGAGCATCAGGAAGCCGCCGATGATCAGCATGTCGCGGAACACCACCAGTATCGCCAGCCAGTCCGGCAGCACGCCGATGGCAGCCAGGGTGATGTAGACGGAAACCAGCAGCGTCTTGTCCGCCAGCGGGTCCAAGATGGCGCCCAGCGCGCTGCGGGCGTTGCGGATGCGGGCGAGCCAGCCGTCGATGGCGTCCGAGATGCCGGCACCGACGAACAGCCCGAAGCCGAGATCGAGCCGGCCGTGCAGGATCAGCCACACGGTGGCCGGCACAGCGCATAGCCTGGCGACGGTGATCAGGTTGGGCAGCGTGACGTACAGCGCACTGGGCGGCGGCGCCTGGGTCAGCTCCCGGCCGGTGTCAGCCCCCTCCGGCAAGGCCTACCCGCCAGATATCGGCACCGCCCGGAAGCGCGGCGCCGGGCTGCAGCGCCACGCCCAGCGCCGCAAGGTCGCCGGCCGCCGAGGCCGGGTCACCGCGCAGGCCCAGGCGGACGCGGGCGGCGTCCACGGCGATGGATTGGACCTCGACGCTGGCCACCGGGGCGGCCGAGAGCAGGCGGCGGCGCAACTCCAGCCATTCGCCCATCGAGCGGTAGCTGGCGGTGGCCTGCACCCAGGCGGAAGCCGGCGTGGCCGGCAACGCGCCGCCGGCTAGCGGGGCCGGCGCGCTGCCCGGTGCCAGGGGCCGGCCGGCGAGCAGGGCGCGGACCCGGTCGGGCGCGAAGTTCACGGTGATGCGGCCGCTGTAGCGGGTGGCGGTCAGCCGCTCCTCCTCGACGATGATCGAGGCGACCAGGTCGTCGATCTGCGCGTCGCTGAGTTGCTGGGCGCCGAGGCCGGCGGAGCTGGCCAGCGCCTGCCAGGCGGTACGGCGGCCCAGGGCCAGGGCGCGTTCCTTGGCCTGCACGGCATCGGCGGCGGTGGCCTCGGCCGGGATGTTGCGCTGGGTGAAGGCCAGGCCGGCATCGGCCATGGGCGACGCCATCGGCACAGCGCCGGCCGGCGCGGCCAGGATTTGCGCGCCGGCGGGCAGGGCGACCAGCAGCCCGGCCAGCAGCAAGCCGGTTGCGGTCAGGCCGCCCGTGTGGTTTTTGAGGTGGTCCCAGGCGCCGCGCCGCGAGCACCGTGTCCAGCAACCATGCATCGGCAATCCCCGCAGCCAAACCGGCCCAAGCCTTAGCCGATTGGAGGCTATCCTGACCAGTTCGACCAGCAATTCAGTCCGCACTTCATTGACCTATCGTGATGCCGGCGTCGATATCGACGCCGGCGACGCGCTGGTCGATGCCATCAAGCCCCTGGCCAAGGCCACGTCCCGCAAGGGGGTCATGGGCGGCCTCGGCGGCTTCGGCGCGCTGTTCGACCTGCGGGCGGCGGGGTTCCAGGACCCGGTGCTGGTGTCCTCGACCGACGGCGTCGGCACCAAGCTGAAGTTGGCGATCGATACCGGCCGGCACGACACCGTGGGCATCGACCTGGTGGCGATGTGCGTGAACGACCTGGTGGTGGCGGGCGCCGAGCCGCTTTTCTTCCTGGACTATTTCGCCACCGGCAAGCTGAGCGTGGCGCACGCCCGGGCGGTTATTTCCGGCATTGCCGAGGGCTGCCGGATTACCGGCTGCGCGCTGGTAGGCGGCGAGACCGCCGAGATGCCGGGCATGTACGCGGCCGAGGATTATGACTTGGCCGGGTTCTCCGTGGGCGCGGCGGAGCGGGGCAGCCTGCTGCCGAAGCCGGATGTCGGGCCGGGCGACGTGCTGCTGGGGCTGGCCTCGGCAGGGGTGCATTCCAACGGCTTTTCGCTGGTGCGGCGGATTGCCGCGGCTGCCGGCGTGGCGCTGGACGCACCCTGCCCGTTTGCGGCCGGTAAGTCCTTGGGCGAAGCGCTGCTGACGCCGACGCGGATCTACGTACAGCCCATGCTGGCGCTGCACCGGGCCGGGCTGCTGAAGGCGGCGGCGCATATCACCGGCGGCGGGCTGCCCGGCAACCTGCCGCGGGTGCTGCCCGAAGGGGTGGAAGCCGTGGTGGATGCCGGCGCATGGCCGGTGCCGCCGGTGTTCGCCTGGCTGGCGGCCGCAGGGAATGTGCGGCCGGACGAAATGCTGCGGGTGTTCAACTGCGGCGTCGGCATGGTGCTGGTGGTCGGCGCCGCGGATGCCGAGGCGGCGATGGCCCAACTGGACGCCGCCGGGGAGAAGGTGTTCCGGATGGGCACGCTTGAAGCTGCCACCGGCGCGCCAGGGCTGCGGGTGGAGAATCTGTCCGCAACCTGGCCCTGCTAGGGATGCCGGCCGCAGTTGTGCAGCCCGCCGCGACCGGCAGCGCTGCGCCCAACCCGCCAGGGCGGAAGCGGACGGCGGTCCTGATCTCTGGCCGGGGCAGCAACCTGGCGGCCCTGCTGGCCGCCGCCGCCGACCCGGCCTACCCCGCCGAGATCGTGCTGGTGCTGGCCAACAAGGGCACGGCCGCCGGGCTGGCAACGGCGCGGGCGGCGGGCATTCCGACCGCGGTGGTGGAGAGCCGGGCCTTCAAGGGCGACCGTGCCGGCTTCGAGGCCGCCATGCAGGCCGAACTGAAGCGCCATGACGTAGAGCTGATTGCGCTGGCTGGTTTCATGCGGGTGCTGACCGAGGACTTCGTGACCCGCTGGTTCGGTCGACTGGTCAACATCCACCCCAGCCTGCTGCCGAGCTTCCCGGGGCTGGAGACGCATGAACGGGCGCTGGCGGCCGGCGTGCGGTTGCATGGCTGCACCGTTCACCTGGTCAGCCCAGGCGTCGACGAAGGGCCGATCCTGGCGCAGGCGGCGGTGCCGGTGCTTGCCGGGGACGATGCCGAAAGCCTGGCGGCACGGGTGCTGGCGCAGGAACACCGGCTGTATCCGGCGGCGCTCGCCTGGCTGGCGGCCGGGCGGGTGCGCCTGGTGGCGGGCCGGGCGATGGTCGATGCCGACGGTGCTGCCGGCGCCCTCGTGAACCCGTTGGCCAACCCCTTGCCGTAACGCGCCGCAGTTTCTACACCTTCGGTTCAGCGAACAGCTATCCAGACGGGGATCGTGCCTTGGCCGAACAGCAGAGCAATTACGAATTCGTCGCGGTTACCGCGCAGGACCTGCTGGCCGAGCGCCAGCGCGGCTGGCAGGGCTTCACCCAGTTCGTCACCTACGGCATCGTTGCGACGGTGGTTGTGCTGGTGGCGCTGGCGGTCTTCGTCGGCTGATCTGACAGCGGCGGGGGCTGTCCCCGCCGCGCTGTACCGGCAATGTTGGGCACGGGGCCAGGCCCATGCCCGGGCGCCGGTTCATGCCCGGCGCCCGTAAGCCGTCGGCTGGCTCAGCCGACGATCTCGGTACCGGCAAAGAAGAAGCCGATCTCGCGGGCGGCGGCTTCCGGGCCATCCGAGCCATGCACGCTGTTCGCCTCGATGCTCTCGGCGAACTCCTTGCGGATGGTGCCGGCCGCGGCATTGGCCGGGTTGGTGGCGCCCATGATCTCGCGGTTGCGGGCGATGGCGCCCTCCCCTTCCAGCACCTGCACCACGACCGGACCGCTGGTCATGAAGCTGACCAGGTCGCCGTAGAACGGGCGGGCCTTGTGCTCGGCATAGAAGGCGCCGGCCTGGGCCTGCGACAGGTGGATGCGCTTCTGCGCAACGATGCGCAGGCCGGCATCCTCGAACTTCGCGTTGATCTTGCCGGTCAGGTTGCGGCGGGTGGCGTCGGGCTTGATGATCGACAGGGTGCGTTCGGTCATGGCGATGTTCCTTGATGCGGTGCGACAGTGCGGCGCCGGATAGGCGGGGACGCGGCCGGGCGCAAGGGGCCTCGGCGCCCGTGCAGGCGCCGCGGGGCAGCCGGGCGCAAGCAACCCTACCGCGGCGCAGCATCAACGGCTAAATCCCCTGCATGACCGTCCTCACCATCCGCGACCTGTCGCTGCGCATTGCCGGCCGCCTGCTGCTGGACCAGGCGAACCTGGTGGTGGACCCCGGCCGCAAGGTCGGCCTGGTCGGGCGCAACGGCGCCGGCAAGTCCACCATGCTTAAGGCCATCACCGGGGAGCTGGCGCCGGATGGCGGCGACATCCGCCTGGCCCAGCGCGCCCGCATGGGCCACGTGGCGCAGGAGGCCCCGGGCGGGCCGGAGACGCTGTTGGAGACGGTGCTGGCTGCCGACACCGAGCGCGCGGCGCTGCTGGCCGAGGCCGAGGGCCACCCGGATGGCCACCGGATGGGCGAGATCCATGAGCGGCTGATCGCCATTGGTGCCGACAGCGCGCCATCCCGCGCCGCCACCGTGCTGGCGGGGCTGGGGTTCGACGCGGCGGCGCAGCTGCGGCCGAGCAGCGAGTTCTCCGGCGGCTGGCGCATGCGCGTGGCGCTGGCGCGGGTGCTGTTCCTGGAGCCGGAACTGCTGCTGCTGGACGAGCCGACCAACCACCTGGACCTGGAAGCCACGATGTGGCTGGAGGGCTGGCTGCAGCGCTTCAGCGGTGCCGCCATCATCGTCAGCCATGACCGCGGGCTGCTGGAACGCTGCGTCGATGCCATTGCGCATCTGGATAAAGGCAAGCTGACGCTCTACCCCGGCGCTTTCGACAACTTCGTACGGGTGCGGACCGAACGTCAGGCGCAGCAGCAGGCCGCCAACGAAAAGATGGCCGCCGAGCGGGCGCATATCCAGAGCTTCGTGGACCGCTTCCGGGCCAAGGCCAGCAAGGCGCGCCAGGCGCAAAGCCGGATCAAGGCGCTGGAGAAGATGCCGGCGATCGAGAGCGTGGTCGAGGACCATGCCACCAGCTTCTCCTTCCCGGAGCCTGCCACGCTGGCACCGCCGGTGCTGACCGTCAGCGGCGGCGTGATCGGCTATGATGGCAAGGCGATCCTCACCGGGCTGGACCTGCGGCTGGACCAGGACGACCGGATCGCGCTGCTGGGCGCCAACGGCAACGGCAAGTCCACGCTGGCAAAGCTGTTCGCCGGGCGGTTGGAGCTGATGCGCGGTTCGCAGTTCCGCTCGCCCAAGCTGAAGATCGGCTACTTTGCCCAGCATCAGGCGGAAGAGCTGGACATGGCCGGCACCCCGCTTTCCCACATGCAGGACGCGCTGCCGCAGGCGACGGTGACGCAGTGCCGCAGCCAGCTGGCCAGGTTCGGGCTGGACGTGGACCGGGCGACGACCCGGATTTCGTCGTGTTCGGGCGGCGAGAAGGCGCGGTTGCTGCTGGCGCTGTGCACGCGGGAAGCGCCGCAGTTGCTGATCCTCGATGAGCCGACCAACCATTTGGACATCGACGCGCGCGACGCGCTGGTAAAGGCGCTGGCCGAGTACAACGGCGCCGTCATCCTGATCAGCCATGACCCGCATCTGGTGGAGTTGGTGGCGGACCGGCTGTGGTTGGTGGGCGGCGGCAAGGTCAGCAACTTCGATGGCGACCTGGACGATTACCGCGCGCTGCTGGGTGGCGGCGGCCGCAGGGCGGCGCGCGCGCCGGAGCCGGCGACCGGTGGGGCCAAGCCGGGCAATGAGCGCCGCGGCAAGGCGGAGAACCGCCAGGCGCTGGCGCCGGTGAAGGAGCGGCTGAAGCAGATCGAGGCGCAGATCGCCAAGCTGACCGACGAGGCGGCGACGATCGACAAGGCGCTGGCCGACCCCAGGCTCTACGCCAACAGCAAGACCGACCTGATCAACCGGGCGACATCGCGCCGCGCGGCGATCAGCAAGATCCTGCCGCCGCTGGAAACCGAGTGGCTGGAGCTGACCGAGAAGCTGGAGACGGCCTGACCTACAGCTTCTCGACCGCGGTCAGCAGGCAGCCTGGCCGTGCCGTATGGATGTTGATGTGGCGCACGCGCCCGTCGGCCAGGACACGCTCAAGCAGCGGCGCTACAGCGGCGCCCGCGGCGATGCCGCCGAGGTCGTAGAGGCAGAGCTCCTCGGCGTCGTAGCTGCGGACCGAGACGATGGCGTTGGCCAGCACGATGGGGGCGATCTCGTTCGCCGTTTGGAACCGGTCGCAGGCGCGCTCGTGCAGGAAGATCGGGCTGGGCGTCCAGTAGACGCCCTGCGGGTGCGGCAGATCGTAGCTGGCCAGCAGCATCGTCTCACTGGGCTCGCCGAGCCGCAGGCAGTGGCGGCAGGGGAAGCCAGGGCCGTCGACGACGCGGCGGTGCACCGGCTGGCCGCGGTCGTCCAGGCCGGTAAGGCGGAAGCGTTCGGCCGTAGCGGTTGGAATGGCGACGCAGCGGAAGGCGGTCATGACGCGGGCTCCTGCAGGCTGATCCATCGGGGCGGGATCGCCGATGCGGCGCCCCATCTCCCGAACCATGGCTGCCGGCCGATATGCCGGGCCTTGCCGTTCCGCGCCTGCCGCTGGTTGCGCTGGCTTGCGGGGCCCGCGCGCGACCCGTTATCCCCAGCGGACAAAGTTCCGACTTGCGGCCCGCGGCCCGCGGCTTGCGGGCCGAGCCGCCGAACGGCGGCCGCCGCCTATGCGGCGTAGCCAAGCGCCGCGGAGGCGGCACGCCCGGCGACTGAGAGGCCCGAAGGTGAAAGCTTCGGGCGCTGAGTATTACAGCCGAAGGCCGAGCTTCTGGATCATGGCCTTGTCCTCCTCGAACTGCTGGCGGACGAAGGCTGCGTAGTCGGCGGTGTTCTTGTACATCACCGGCATGTCCAGGCGGTCCAGCACGGCGAGGTGCGCCGGCTCCTCCAGGGCCGCCTTGAAGATGTCGTGCAGCGCGCGGACCACGCCGGGGTCCATGTTCTTCGGCCCGGCCAGGCCATAGGGCGAGGCGCTGACGATGTTGATGCCGGTCTCGCGCAGCGTCGGCACGTTCGGGAAGCGCGCAGCGCGGGCCTCGCCCCAGGTGCACAGCAGGCGCAGCTTGCCGTCCTGCACCAGCTGGCTCCAGCCGGAGCTGTCAGCCACCGCGTCGATCTGGCCGCCGAGCAGCGCCTGCATGTTCTCGGCCACACCGCGGAACGGCACATGCGTCCAGTCCAGTTCCTTTTCGGCGGCGATCCGCTCCATGGTGATGTGCAGCGAGGTGCCGACGCCGGGCGTGCCGTAGTTGACCTTGCCGGGGTTGGCGCGGGCGTGGGCCAGGAATTCCTGGAACGTCTGCCAGGGCGCTTCGGTGCGGACCACCACGCCGAACAGGTAGCCGGTCAGGTGGACCAGATAGGTGAAATCCGAGAGGGGATCGAAGGGCGGGCGCTGGGCCATCACGGGGTAGCGGAACACGCTGACCGGCATCTGGGCGATGGCGTAGCCGTCCGGGCGTTCGCTCAGCAGCTTCTGGGCGCCGAGGATGCCGCCGGCGCCGGGGGTGTTTTCCGGGATGACGGTCTGGCCCGTGCGCTGGCTGGCGGCCTGGCAGAGGGCGCGGAGCTCGACATCCGTGGTGCCGCCGGGGCCCCAGGGGATGAACAGGCGGATCGGCCGGTTGGGGAAGCCGGATTGGGCCAGGGCTGGCGATGCGAGGGCGGCGGCGCCGAGGCTGAGGGCGGCGCGGCGGGTGAAGCTGAAGGGCATGCGTTTTCTCCTGGATGCGCACGTCGCATCCCCAGGCGCGCTTGTCCATGCGGTGACGCAGGGCTGGTGCCGGTTGGCCGGCTGGCAACTTCGCGGTTAAGCTGATGTGAACTTGGAGGCGACCCCATGGACAGCGAAGTTTCCTTTGTCTCGGACGGCATCAGGCTGGCCGGCAACCTGCACATTCCGGACAGCCACAGGCCCGGCCAGAAGCTGCCGGCGCTGCTGGTGCTGCACGGCTTCGCCGGCAGCAAGGACAACAGCACTGCCGAGATCATGGCCCGGCTGTTCGAGAGCTGGGGCTATGCAGTGCTGCGCTTCGATTTCCGCGGCTGCGGCAAGTCCGAGGGGCGGCGCGGCTACATCCTGTGCCACGACCAGGTGGCGGATGCGAAGAACGCGCTGAACTGGCTGCTGACGCGGGAGGAAGTCGATCCGAAGCGTGTCGGCATTACCGGCCACAGCTTCGGCGCGGCCGTGGCGGTCTATGCCAGCGCGGTCGACCAGCGCTTCGCCGTGTGCCTGTCCTCCTGCGGCTGGGGCCATGGCGAGCGGAAGTTCCGCGGCCAGCATCCGACACCGGAAGCCTGGACCAAGTTCACCAACTACCTGGCGGCCAATGCCGAGCATAAGAAGAAGACCGGCGACACGCTGATGATCCCGCGCTTCGACGTGGTGCCCATGAGCACGGCCCTGAAGGGGCATCTCTCGCCGCTGGCGCAGACCACCGTGGCCGGGGATACCGCGCAGAGCATGTATGACTTCCGCGCCGACGACGTGGTGCACATGATCGCGCCGCGGCCGGTGCTGTTCCTGCATGGCGCGGACGACACCGTGACGCCGACGGAGCAGAGCCTGCGGATGTGGGAGCTGGCCGGCCAGCCGAAGGACCTGATCCTGTTCACCGGCACGGACCATATCCCGTTCTCGTCCGGCAATACCCGGAACCAGGCGGCGATCAAGGGGTGGCTGGACATGTATCTGCCGGCGACCCCGGCGTGAGCGGCCTGCGGGTTGCCAGCGCCGATCTGCAGACGCTGTGCGAGGCGCTGTTCGCCAGTGCCGGCGTTTCCGCCGCTCATGCCCGGGCCTGGGCCGAGGTGCTGGTCTGGGCCAACCTGCGCGGCGTGGAGAGCCACGGCGTGCTGCGGATTCCGCGGTACCTGGAGCTGATCCAACTGGGGCAATTGCACGCACAGCCGCAGATGAAATGGCTGACGCGGGCTGGGGCCATTGCGCTGCTGGATGCCGACCGTGCGCCGGGGCCGGTGGCCATGGTGGCGGCGATGGACGAGGCGATTGCGCGGGCGCGCGATGTCCATGTCGGCTGGGTGGTGGTGCGTGACATTACCCATGCCGGCGCTGTCGGCCACTTCGCGTTGCGGGCTGCCGAGCAGGGCATGGTGGGCATGGTGATGACCGCCAGCATTCCGCTGATGGCCTGGCCCGGCAGCCGCGGCGCGGTGCTGTCCACCAACCCGATCGCGGTGGCGATGCCGGCCGAGGGCCGGGCGCCGCTGCTGCTGGACATGGCGACAAGCCAGGTCAGCAACGGCAAGGTGCTGGCGGCGAAGGACAGCGGCGGCACGATCCCGACGGGATGGGGTGTGGACAAGGACGGTGCCGACACCACGGATGCGACGAAGGTGGAGACGCTGCTGCCGCTGGGCGGGCCGAAGGGCGCCGGGCTGTCGCTGATGATCGAGTGCCTGACCTCGCTGGCGGCGAGCAATGGCGTGATCGGCCCTGCGTTGCGCGGCGAACTGGCCAAGGGCGATACGCGGATGAACGGCGTGGCGATTGCGTTGGATATTGCGGCCTTTGGCGATGGCGCGGCGATCCGGCGCGAGGTGACGGCGCTGGCCAACACCATCAAGGCGCAGCCGAAAGCCGCGGGCACCGAGGAGTTGCTGATTCCGGGCGAGCGCGGCGACGCGGTGAAGGCCCGGCGGCTGCGCGAGGGCATTCCGATCGCCAAGGGCACCTGGGCACGGCTGGCGGAAGTGGCTGCCGCGCGCGGCGTGGCGATGCCGGCGCTGCTGTAACCTGGTTTCCCAAGGCCCTTTGGTCTTGGCAGGGTGAGCGCAAGAGGGGCGGTTCCCCTCTCGTGGGGCTACAGCGCGCGGTGCCCGATATCCTGCCGGCAGAACCCGCCCGGCCAGTCGATGGCGGTGACCGCGGCATAGGCGGCGTCCCGTGCCTCCCGCAGCGTGGCACCGGTGGCGGTAATGCCGAGCACGCGGCCGCCGGTGGCGATCAGGGTGCCGTCATCGCGGCGTGCCGTGCCGGCGTGAAAGACCTGTACGCCGGCGATCTGTGCCGCACGTTCCAGGCCGCGGATTTCGCTGCCTTTGGCGTAGGCGCCGGGGTAGCCGTTGGCAGCCATCACAACTACCAGGCTGTGGAGCTTTTCCCAGGCCAGGGTCAGGCTGTGCAGCGTACCGTCGCAGGCGGCGACCAGGGCCGGCAGCAGGTCCGACTTCAGCCGTACCATCAGCGCCTGGCATTCGGGGTCGCCGAAGCGGACGTTGAACTCGATCAGCTTCGGCCCGGCCACGGTCAGCATCAGCCCGGCGAAGAGCACGCCGCGGAAGGGGGTGCCGCGGGCCGCCATCTCGGCCAGGCAGGGGCGGATGACCTCGGCCATCACCCGGTCCTGCAAGGCTGGCGTGAAGATGGGCGGCGGGGAATAGGCGCCCATGCCGCCGGTATTGGGGCCGGTATCGCCATCGCCGACGCGCTTGTGGTCCTGCGCCGCGCCGAGCGGCAGGGCGGTTTCGCCATCGCACAGCGCGAAGAAACTGACCTCCTGGCCGAGCAGGCATTCCTCGATGACGACCGAGGCGCCGGCGGCGCCGTGGACGCGGTCCTCCATAATATCGGCCAGCGCGGCTTCGGCTTCGGCAACGGTGGTGGCGACGACGACGCCCTTGCCGGCGGCCAGGCCATCGGCCTTGACCACGATGGGGGCGCCCTGGGCGCGGACGTAGGCGCGCGCGGCGGCCGGATCGGTGAAGCGCGCCCAGGCGGCGGTGGGGGCCTTGGCCGCGTCGGCAACCTGTTTGGTGAAGGTCTTGCTGCCCTCCAACCGCGCGGCGGCGGCGGAGGGACCGAAGCAGCGCAGGCCGGCGCTGGCGCAGGCATCGGCCAGGCCAAGGGTCAGCGGCGCTTCGGGGCCGGCGACCACCAGGTCCACGCCGTTGCTGGTGGCGAAGGCGACCAGGGCGGTGATGTCCTCGGCGCCGGTGGCGACGCATTCCGCCACCTCGGCGATGCCGGCGTTGCCCGGGGCGCACCACAGTTTCGTCAGCAGGGGGGAGGCGGCCAAGGCCCAGCACAGCGCGTGTTCCCGGCCACCGCCGCCAACCACCAGAACCCTCATCGCAGCCGCTCCTTCCGCCAGGGCGGGGGTCTAGCATATGGTCCGCCGATGGACAGCAATCCGGCCGAGGCCGCCAACAACGTTCCGGAATACGCGGTTTCGGAGATATCCGGCGCGATCAAACGCACGCTGGAACAGGCTTTTGGTCGCGTGCGGGTGCGTGGCGAACTGACCGAGGTGAAGCGCTATCCGTCAGGCCATATCTACCTGAGCCTGAAGGATGAGGGCGGCAAGCTGGCCGGCGTGATCTGGAAGACCAGCGTGCGCGGGCTTTCCCTGCAACCGGAGAACGGTGTGGAGGTGATCGCTACCGGGCGGATCAGCGCCTATGGCGAGCGGTCATCCTACCAGCTGATCATCGAGCGGCTGGACTATGCCGGCGAGGGCGCGCTGCTGGCGCGGATAGAGAAGCTGCGGATGAAGCTGCTGGCGGAGGGGCTATTCGCGCCCGAGCGCAAGCGGGCGCTGCCGATGCTGCCGCAGGTGATCGGCGTGGTGACCAGCGAGAAGGGCGCGGTGATCCAGGATATCCGCACCACGCTGCTGCGGCGATTTCCGCGCCGGCTGATCCTGTGGCCAGTGGCGGTGCAAGGGGCCGGGGCGGCGGAGCAGGTGGCGGCGGCGATCAACGGGTTCTCGGCCTTGCCGGCAGGCGGAGCGGTGCCGCGGCCGGACGTGATCATCGTGGCGCGCGGCGGCGGCAGCCTGGAAGACCTGATGGCCTTCAACGAGGAGGTTGTGGTGCGGGCGGCGGCGGCCTGCTCGATCCCGCTGATCTCGGCGGTGGGCCATGAGACCGATACGACGCTGATCGACTTCGCCAGCGACAAGCGGGCGCCGACGCCGACCGCCGCCGCCGAGTTGGCGGTGCCGGCGCGGGCGGATCTGCTGGCCGACCTGGCGCAGCGCAATGCGCGGCTGCTGCAGGCGGCGCGGGCGGTGACGGAGCGGGCGCATCGGCGGCTGGTGCAGGCCGAGCGCCAGTTGCCGGACTTGCCGAATATGCTCGGCGGCTTGCGCCAGCGGCTGGAGGACCGGGGCGAGCGACTGGCAGTAGCGTTGCCGGCGATGCTCCGCCGCAAGCGGCAGGCTTTGGCGGAGGTGGCGCCGCGATTGCCGCATCCGCGCGAGCAACTGGCTGGCAAGCGGCATGCGCTGGCGCTGCTGGTCGGACGGAGCGAGGCCGCGTTGCGACGGGCGCTGGCGCTGCGGGCGGCACGGCCGGCGCTGGGCAGGCTCTCGGCAGCGCCGGTGCTTGCGCTGTTGCGGGAACGCAAGGCCAGGCTGGAAGGGCTGGCGGCGCGGCTGGAGGGCGTCTCCTATGCGGCCACGCTGAAGCGCGGCTTCGCGCTGGTGCAGAGCGCCGAGGGTACGCCAGTGACCAGCGCGGCGGCTGTTCAGCCAGGCGCGACGCTGGCGCTGCTTTTCGCCGACGGCCAGGTGGGCGTTACGGCGGAGGGCGCCAGGCAAGGGCGCCGGAAGCCGCGGACGCCGGGCGAACAGGGGGCCTTGCTGTGAGGCGCCGCTGGTTGCTGGCCTCACCCGGGTTGCTGCTTTGGCGCGCGGCTCAGGCCGTGGAATGGCGAGGGACGCCGGCCCAGGGGGCGCTGCTGATCGGGCGCACGGCACCGGGCACGCGGATGCTGCTTGATGGCCGAACGGTGCGGGTTTCACCGGAAGGGCATTTCGCGTTTGGCTTCGGGCGGGATGCCGCACCGCGGGCGACGCTTGCCGTCACCATACAGGGTCGTACTGAAAGCCGCGTGCTGGAGGTGGCCAAGCGCGCCTGGCAGGTGCAGCGGCTGCAGGGTCTGCCGGGCGCCATGGTCTCACCGCCGGCAGAGACGATGGAGCGCATCCAGCGCGAGCGGGCGCGCATTGCCGAGGTTCGACGGTTTGACGGCGTGGTACCGTATTTTGCGCAGGGCTTCGCCTGGCCGGCGCATGGCCGCATCAGCGGGGTCTACGGCAGCCAGCGTATCCTGAACGGCGAGGCGCGGGCGCCGCATGTCGGCCTCGACATCGCCGCGCCGACGGGCACGCCGATGCACGCCATGGTCGCGGGACGCGTGCTGCTGGCCGAAGAGCTCTACTTCACCGGCAACACCCTCATCCTGGACCACGGCCATGGGGTGCAGTCGCTCTATGCCCATGCCTCGCGGCTTGATGTCGCGGAAGGCGCGGTGGTGGCGCAGGGCGAGCAGATCGCGCTGATCGGCGCCACCGGCAGGGTGACCGGGCCGCACCTGCACCTGGGGCTGAACTGGCACGCGGTGGCGGTGGACCCGCAGCCGTTGCTGCCGGTCCAGCAGGGCTGAGCTACAACGGCACCGTCAGCGTGAAGCGCAGCGCCACCGGCTCCACCGGATGGAAGTGCCGATCCAGCACCGGCGCCGCCTCGCCACGCAGTTGGGAAGCGTAGACGTAGTCGATCTGGCTGGCCCGCGCGCCGAACAGGTTCAGCGCGTCCAACCGTGCCTGGATGCCGCTCTCGAACCGATAGCCCAGGCGGGCATTGACCAGCGCGGTGGGGCGCGAGCGCTGGCTGTTGTCCTGCAGGAGGGGGCGCGGGCCGAACACGCGCAGCCGCGCCCCGCCGGACCAGCCGGGACCATCCTCGCCCAGAACCACGCCGGCGGCGGCCACCAGGTCCGGCGCCCCCGGGATGCGGTTGCCGGCGGGGTCGCCGTTGGTGAAGCGGGCCTGGGTGGCGGCCAGGTCGGCATCCAGCCGCAGCCAGGGCAGCGGGCGCCAGCGATTGGTCCATTCCACGCCGACGCGGCGGGAAGGGCGGCTGGCCTCGGTGGTGCCGGCATCGCCGACGAAGAGGACCTCGGACCCGAGCGTCAGCACGAACAGCGCCAACGTTGTCTCCAGCCCGGCAAGGGCCTGGGTGCGCAGGCCGATTTCGGCGCCCTTGGCGCGGACCAGCAGCGGCACGCGGGAGAGGCGGTTCAGCGGGTCGGCGGGGTCCACGGTGATGGTGGTGCCGCGCAGATCGTTGCTGTGAAAGCCCGTGCCGGCGTTCAGGTAAAGCTCCGTCGCCAGCCACGGTCCCAGTACCAGGCCGGCCTTGGGGCTGGCGATGACCTGCGCCGTGCTGCCGGAATTCGCCGCCAGGTCGCTATGGACCCGGCCGCCGGCGGCATCGCCGCGCAGGCCCAACGTGGCGCGGAGCCACTCGGTCGCGTGCCAGGTTGTGTCTGCCCAAAGGCCGGCGCTGCCCTGCTGCACGGCATCGGTGCGGATGGTGGAGAGCCAGCTGCGGGCTTCGGTGCGGAACAGGCCAAGGTGGATGTCGTCGTAGCGGGTCTGCACGCCGAGCCGGGTTTCCAGCGGGCGGTCCCAAAGTTCGCCCGGCACGGTCTGGCTGGCGTTTAGGCCCAGTACCCAGCGGCGGTCCTGCTGGTGGAACTGGTCGCCATGGGTCGGGTCATCCAGCGCATAGGTGAAGTTGTTGAACAGGTTCAGCGTGGAGTGGATGGCAAAGGCGTTGACCCGCGTGGTGCCATGCTCGCCGCTGCGCTGCCAGGCACCGGAGAGGCTGTAGCGCTGGGCGTCGCCGCCATCGGTGGCGTCGAGCGTACCGTAGCGGCCAACCAGCGGGATGGCGCGGGCCGGAATTTGGTCCGTGCTGTTCCAGCGACTGGAGTAGGCCATGGCGGAGAGGCTGACGCTCTCGCCGGCATCGCCCTGGCTGTAGCGCACCAGGCCGTTGAGCCGGCGCAGCGCTTCACCATGCTGCCAGGGCCCGTCGTAGCGGCCCAGTTCCACAGCGCCGAGCAGCGTGCCCTGCCCGAGCGCAGTGCTGCCGGCGGCCAGGCCCCGCCAATAGCCGAAACTGCCGCCGGTGACCTGAAGGATCGGTCGCGGCAGTGCGTTCACCAACGAAAGGCCGAGGGCGCCAGTGGTGGCGAAGTCACCGAACTCGGCATGGCCGGTGCCCTTGCGTACCTGCAGGCTGCCGACGAGTTCGGGGATCAGGAAGTTCAGGTCGGCGTAGCCCTGGCCATGCGCGTGGGTCGGCATGTTCAGCGGCATGCCGTCCAGGCTCAATGCCAGGTCGGTGCCGTGGTCCAGGTTGAAGCCGCGCAGGAAATACTGGTTCGCCTTGCCCTCGCCGCTGTGCTGGGTGGCGATCAGGCCGGGTGCGGCCTCGACGATCTCGCCGGGGCGGTTCTGGGGCCGGCTGGCGAGTTCCTCGGCGCCGATGTCGCGGTCACTGGCCGCCAGCGGCCGGGCGGCGTCGGCGGTCACCTCGACCGAAGGCAGCTCCAGGGCCGACTGCGCCAGGGCGACCGCGGGCAGCAGGGCGCAGAGGGCAACCAGGCGGCGGGACGACATTGGCCGCAATCTGCCGGCGCGGCACCATCATCGCAACCCTGGTCAGCGGTCGCCGGCACTCAATGCACCGGAGCGCCGCTGGTGATCCGGCCGTCCTCCATCTCGACGATGCGGTCGGCGATGTCCAGGATGCGAGGGTCGTGCGTTACCAGCAGGATCGGCACGCCGCGGCTGCGGGCAAGGTCGCGCAGCAGATGCACGACTTCCTGGCCCGAAACGCGGTCGAGCGCCGCCGTAGGCTCGTCGGCCAGGATCAGGCCTGGGTTGCCGGCCAGGGCGCGGGCCACGGCGACACGCTGGCGCTGGCCACCGGACAGCTTGGAAGGCAATGCATCGGCGCGCGCCCGCAGGCCGACGGCG
>CAIMOR010000403.1 GCA_903843125.1 uncultured Rhodospirillales bacterium | reverse complement strand
CCCGGCCACGCCCGAGCGCGGCATCGCCTACCGCCACCAGGCCGATCTCGGTGGAGGTGCCGCCCATCTCGAAGGTGACCAGGTACTGGCCGAGGCCGCCCCGGGCCAGGGCGACCGCGGCCGCGACGCCGCCGGCCGGGCCGCTGAGCGCGGTGCCGACGGCGAGGCGAGCGGCTTCCTCGACCGGGGCGACGCCGCCATGGGAGAGGATGACGAAGACCGGGCCGTCATAGCCGGCCTCGTCCAGGCGGCCGCGCAGGCGGCCGAGGTAGCGCGAGACGACTGGGCCGACATAGGCGTTGACCGCCGTGGTGGAGAACCGCTCGAACTCCTTTATTTGTGGCAGGACATCGGATGAGAGGGTGACGAAGACGCCGGGCAGGGCGGCGGCCACGGCCTCGCCGGCGGCGCGTTCGTGCGCGGCGCTGCGCCAGGCGTGCAGAAAGCAGATCGCGACGCTTTCCACCTGCTCGGCGCGGAGTTGTTCGATGGCGGCGGTGAGGGAGGATTGGTCCAGCGCGATGGCCACCTGGCCATCGGCGCGGAGGCGTTCGCGGATGCCGAGGCGGCGGCGGCGGGGCACCAGCGGCTCCGGCGCGGGCAGGCGGAGGTCGTAGCGGTCCGGCTTCAGGCCTTCCCGCATTTCGATGACGTCGCGGTGGCCTTCCGTGGTGAGCATGGCGAGGCGGGCGCCCTTGCGTTCCAGCAGGGCGTTGGTGGCCACCGTGGTGCCGTGGACGATGCGTTCGGTCTGTTCCAGCAACTCGGCCAGCGAGAGCTGCAGGGCGGCGGCCAGGTTCTGCAGGCCGGCGATGACGCCCTCGCTCTGGTCGTGCGGCGTGGAGGCGGCCTTGGCCAAGGTCTCGGTGCCGTTGGCGGCGATGCAGACGACATCCGTAAAAGTGCCGCCGACATCGATGCCGATGCGGTAGGTGGGGGCGGAGGTCATTTGGATGGTTGGCTCGATGGCTTTAGGTACGCGATTGGGTTTTGCCCGCCGAGTTCAAACTTACGGCCCAAAAATTTATCCGCGTCGACAGATGGACACCCGTCGCCTGCGAAAGACCATCGTGTGAACGGCACGAACTGCTCCTCTTTGTCGGCGTAAAATACCTTTCTCTTAATCGCTCCTAGATGTTCCCAACTCGGGGTCTCCTTCGCGCCCAGGGAATTCGGGTTCAGATCCCAAGCGCCACGGACGATTTTCTGCGCCACTGCCAGCAGTAGGCGCGGCTTGTGTTGTTCAGGTTGGCAGTCCCACCAACTCCGCGACATATCCCACAGATCGCCCGACGAGATGCCTTCAAACCAGCTCTTGTTGATGCGGACGACGACCGCAATTCGGTCGACCACCAAAGGCTTTGCACTAAAATCCGCCACAAGTCCGTCCAAGCTCCGCAGGCCCCGCTCTGTGCCAGCACCGGCGGCAAGATTTTTTAGTGGCTCCTTGATGTACCTTAGTGTGTCGATAAGCGCTGCTTCGATCTCTATGGCTTGGGCTAAGGTAAGGCCACGTCGCAGAATCAACGTGTGAACCTTTTGGCCTTCCCGATAGATTCGCTGGATGACCTCATGTTTGGGTTCAGTCGATCCAGGCTTCAGCGATTCCCACTCATGCATCAGCACGCGGTCGCCAACACCCCTGCCGACATAAAAGATGGCGTTGCTCTCCAGTGGATTGCAGAGGGCGTAGACGTAGTAGCCAAGGGCTTGATGGACCAATGCGTCCATCGGCTTTGAGGTCGCCGCCATCACACATACCCCTCCCGCTCATCGCGCGCTCGGGCGGCGGGGTCGCGCTTCGCCGGGTCGCCCCAGCCGCCGCCGCCGCTGGACTGCACGATCAGGCGGTCGCCGGGGTTGATGGCGAGGCCGGTGGACTTGGTCTTCAGCACCTGCTCGGAGCCATCGGCGCGGGCGAGGACGTAGTGATGCGGCCGGCCGTCCTGGCCGCCACACATGCCGGCGCTGCCGTGGCGGATGCCGTCGCCCGCCGTGTTGGCGCGGGCCGGGCCGTCGCTTTCGACGCGGAGCGCGAGTTCGGCGCCGAGGCCGCCGCGGTATTGCCCCTCGCCGGCGGTGCCCGGGAGGAACTCGTGGTGCTCGAAGTGGAGGGGGAAGCGGGCCTCGGCCATTTCGATGCTGCCGAACTTCAGGCCGCCGGCGCTGTGCCATTCGCCGGCGGAGGACCAGCCGTCGCCGCCCGCGCTGCCGCCGCCGCCGGGGCGGGCGTGGAACAGGTGCCAGACGAAGCTTCTCCCCGGCCGCCGCGCGTCCCGCCCCTGGATCGCCACGCGGAAGCGGCGGCCCCAGCCGCCCATGGCGCGGTCCGGGCAGCAGGCCGAGAGGGCGCGGATGATGGCTTCCACGATCTCGTTGGAGCAGTGGCTGGTGCACATGGTCACCGGGGCGCCGTCCCTGGCCCAGACCACGGTGCCCTCGCGGGCCAGCACGGTCAGCGGGCGGAAGGCGCCGTCGTTCTTGCTGAGATCGGGGTCCAGCAGGAAGGCGAAGGCCATCGCGACCGCGCTGCGCATGTTGGCGAAGCTGGAGTTGACGAAGCCGGTGGTCTGCGGGTCGCTGGCGGTCAGGTCCACGGTCAGCTGGTCGCCCTGCTTGGTGCAGGTGGCGCGGATCACCACGTCGGTGCGGTCGAAGCCGTCGTCGTCGAGCGTGGCCTCGCCGTGCCAGGTGCCGTTGGG
The DNA here is from genome assembly GCA_903843125.1 of uncultured Rhodospirillales bacterium. GTDB lineage: Bacteria > Pseudomonadota > Alphaproteobacteria > Acetobacterales > Acetobacteraceae > CAIMOR01. The sequence goes on along the minus strand of CAIMOR010000403.1, from coordinate 8,463 downwards.
CCAGGTGGCCAGGATGCGGCGGGCATGGGCCTCCGACAGGTCCAGCACGGCGGAGACCGCGGCATCCAGCCCGGCGGCGCCGTAGTGGGTCAGCAGGCCCTGCAGCCGGCGTTCGCCGAGGCGGGCGGCGCCGATCATGGCCATCATGTCACCCGTGAAATCGCGCGGCAGGCGGGTGTTGGTGGCCAGCATGCGGATCAGGTCGGCGCGCAATTCGCCGGCCTCGCCGAGGCGGATGGGGGGTACGCGCAGGCCTTCCTGCCAGATCTCGGTGGCGCCGGGGTTGTAGCCGCCCATGGTGGCGCCGCCGATGTCGGACTGGTGGGCGCGGACCACGGACCAGAAGCGCAGGCCGCCTTCCGCGAAGACCGGCAGCACGATGGTGAGGTCCGGCAGGTGGCTGCCGCCGAAATAGGGGTCGTTCAGCAGGAAGGTGTCGCCGGGGTGGATGTTGCCGGCGAAGGCCTCCGCCACGGCCAGCGCCGCCCAGGGCATGGCGCCGACATGCACGGGAATGTGGTCCGCCTGGGCCACGAGCCTGCATTGTGCGTCGCACAGGGCTATCGAGAAATCACGCGAAGAGTTCAGGATTTGGCTGTAGGAGGTGCGCAGCATGGCCTCCCCCATCTCCTCCACGATCGCGCGCAGGCGGTTGTCCACCACGGCCAGGGTGACGGGGTCGGGGCCGAGGGAGGGGCGGTCGGTGGGCTGGTGCATGTCGGAAGCCTCCGGCCGGCGTCCCGGGGCGTCAAGGCGGCAAAGCGCCTTCGCCCGGCCCGCCGGGGGACACAGAAAGGCCCCAAATCCATGACCCCATCCCGTTCGGGCTTGCGGTAGGCGCCTTCCTGGGGAAGGGTTGTTACCAACAGGTCACATGCCGGCACCGGCCGGCCACAGGAAGCATGAGCCACCTACTCGCACCGCACCTGCTGCCCCCTGCCATCGGCGCCCTGCTGGGCCTGGCCGTCCGCGCCCGTGCCCGGCTGCGGACGCATCCGCTGGCCCGGGCGCTGGCGATGCCGGCGCTGCTGCTGGCGCTGACCCTGGCGGCGCGCGCCTTCGCCTTCCACCTGGCGGTGATCGACACCGACGAGGGGCTGTACCTGCTGCAGGCGCGGGAATGGCTGCGCGGCGGCTGGCCCTATGTGGCGGTGTGGGACATGCACCCGGTGGGCGCGCCGGCGCTGTTCGCGGTGGCGATGGGGCTGTTCGGCAAGTCCATCATGACCATCCGGCTGCTGGGGGCGATCTGCGTCGCCAGCACGGCCTGGCTGGCCTACCGGACCGTGCGGCAGCTGCAGGGGCCGCGGCTGGTCGGGTTCGCCGCGGCGGTGCTGTATATCGGGCAGTCCGTGGTGCTGGGCGGGCTGGCGTCCAACACCGAGATCATCTTCGCGCCCTTCGTCTCGGCCGTGATGTACCTGGGCGTGCGGGCGGCGGTGCGGGCGGCCGAGGCGCCGCGCTGGCGCGACCTGGCGCTGATGGGCGTGCTGATGGGCTACGCCATGACCATCAAGCCGGTGGTGGCGCCGATGGGCTGCCTGGCCTTCGCGCTGCTGGTGGGGCCGGCCTGGTGGAGCGGGGCGTTGCGCTGGCGCCGGGTGCTGGCAATGGCGGCGGCCTATGCCGGGCTGTGCCTGCTGCCGACCGTGCTGTTCGGCCTGGCCTATGCGCTGCGCGGGCAGTTCCAGTTCTTCCTGTATGGCAGTTTCCTGGCGCCGCTGGCCTATGCGGGCGGTGCGGTTTCGGTGGCCGAGGCCTGGGACCGGATCACCTATGCCGCGACCGACCTGATGTTTCCGCTGCTGCTGGGGCTGGTGGCGGTGGCCGGGCTGCGCCGCCGCAGCCTGAACCACCCGGCGGCGCTGCTGGTGGTTGTGGCGCTGCTGTGGTTCGTGGCCGGCGCCTTCGCCGTGGCTGGGCCGGGCATGTGGTTCAACCACTACTTCGTCATCCTGATGGCGCCGCTTTCGATATTGGCCGCCATGGGGGCGTGGAAGCTGGCCTGGAAGCTGCGGCCGGGGCTGGCGCTGCCGGCCTTCGTCGGCCTGGTGGGCGCCGTGGCGATCCATGCCTGGGCGATCGATACCCTGCCGCGGCTGGAGCATGGCTGGGACGTGCCGGACCCGCCGCGCCAGGTGGCCGAGATCATCCGCCAGCAGATCCGCCGGGGCGAGCCGATCTTCATCGCCAACTACCACCCGGCGGTCTACGTGATGTCCGGCGCCGGGGTGCCGACGCGCTTCGCCTTTCCGGGCCACCTGACCTGCGAATGGGACCGGGTGACCGGCGTGGACGTGGATGCCGAGGTGAACCGCATCCTGGCCAGCCGGCCGCGCATCATCGTGGTGGACCGCGGCTATTGGCGCAGCATGCGGCGGCGGGTGCGGGTGAACCTGGGCACCACGCTGAAGCGCAGCTACGTGAAGGTGGCCGAGGTGCAGGAGCTGGCGGGCATGGTGGAGATCTGGCGCCGGCTTTAGGTTTTGCCCCAGGCGCCGGCCCGGCCCCACGGCCGCTTGGCTTGCGCGGCGTGGGCCGCGGGCGCCATGCGGCGCCGTGGCCGCCTGGGTCGGCTGGACGTGGCCTGCGCGGTCCCGCGAAACTGGTGCGCCCGGCGAACCCGCGCCATGATGCCCCCAACGAGGTTGGGGGAATGCTGATGATCACCGAGACGCCCGTGTTGACCACCCTGGCCGAGGGGCTGCGCTTTCCCGAAGGGCCGGTGGTGCTGCCGGATGGCAGCGTGGCGCTGGTGGAGATCGAGCGCGGCTGCATCACCGCCGTGGCGCCTTCCGGCGGGAAGCGCGTGCTGGCGACGCCGGGCGGTGGGCCGAACGGCATGGCGCTGGGGCCGGATGGCAAGCTCTACCTGTGCAACAATGGCGGCTTCCTGTGGCATGAGGAGCCGGGGATGCTGCGCCCCGTGGGCGTGCCGCCCAGCTATGAGACCGGCCGGATAGAGGTGGTGGACCCCGCCACCGGCAGCGTGACCCGGCTGTACGACCGCTGCGGCGAGCACAAGCTGAAGGGGCCGAACGACATCGTCTTCGACCCGCGGGAGGGGTTCTGGTTCAGCGACCTGGGCAAGGTGCGCGGCCGGGACCGCGACCATGGCGGGGTATACTGGGCCAAGGCCGATGGGTCCGAGATACGGGAATGCGCGTTTCCGGTGTTCGGTGGGGCGAATGGCATCGGCCTGTCGCCGGATGGCAGCGTGCTCTATGCCGCCGAGACCGAGACCGGGCGGCTGTGGGCCTGGGATGTCGAGTCGCCGGGTGTGCTGCGGAAGCAGCCGTGGCCTTCGAGCAATGGCGGGCGGGTGCTGTGCCAGTTTCCGGGCTACCGGCGGCTGGACAGCCTGGCGGTGGCGGCTTCGGGCAACATCGTGGTGGCGACGCTGGTGAGCGGGGAGATCACCACGGTTTCGCCCACCGGGGAGATTCGGCACGTGGCCACGATGCCCGAGCGGATGCCGACCAATATCTGCTTCGGCGGCCCGGGGCTGCGGACGGCGTACATCACGCTGTCCACCACGGGGAAGCTGGTGAGCTGCCCCTGGCACGAGGCGGGCGCCGCGCTGCCGTTCGGTTGACAGGAACGGCCGGCGCAGGGAGGCTGCCGGCCAACAACGCCACGGGAGAAACGCCATGCTTGAGTTCAGCCGCCGCGCCCTGCTGGGCAGTGCGCTCGCCGCGCCCTTCATCCGTGGCGCCGCGGCGCAGGAAGGGCCGTACATCCTGGGCAGCGTCTTCCCGCAGAGCGGGCCGAATGCCGAATATGGCGGCGTGTTCACCGCCGGCGTCCAGCTGGCGATCCAGCACATGGAGGCCGACCGGCTGGTGAAGCGGCCGTTGCGCTACATCAGCGAGGACAGCCAGGCGCTGCCGCAGCAGGGCGTCATCGCGATGACCAAGCTGGTCAACATCGACAAGGCGCATTGGACGTTCTCGGCCTTCACCGCGGTGTCCAAGGCGGTGGCGCCCATTGGCGACCGGGCGAAGACGGTGATGATCAATGGCGGCGCGGTGGGGCCGGACCTTTCGGGGCTGAGCCCGTATTTCTGGAACGTGATCCCGCTGGCCCACCTGGAGACGCGGGCGCTGCTGCCCTACCTGGTGGGGCAGGGCAAGAAGCGCTTCGCGCTGGTGTACGTGGACGACCCGTTGGGCGACGCCATCCTGAAGGAGCTGGGCGAGCAGCTGCCGAAGGTGGGCGCCGAGTTGGTCGGCAGCTTCTCCATTCCGCGGGACGCGCAGCAGTTCGGCCCGGTGGCGGCGCGGGTGCGGCAGGTGCGGCCGGATGCGGTCTACATCGCCAGCTTCGGCGCGCAGCAGAGCCAGATCATCAAGGGGCTGCGCAACAACGGCGTTTCGCAGCAGCTGTGCAGCTATTCGGCGATGAACCTGGCCAGCGTGGGTTCGCTGCCGGAGGCGGAGGGGCTGACCTTCACGGTGCAGCAGGTGGACTATGCCGGCGGCGATGCGCTGACGCGGCGCTTCGCCGAGGATTTCCGCCGCGCGCACGGCAAGGAGCCGACGGTCTACAACGCCAATTACTACAATGGCTGCCGGCTGTTCGGGCTGCTGGCGGCGGAGCTGGAGAAGACCAATACGCCGGTCAATGGCGACAGCCTGAAGGAGACGCTGCACCGGGTGAAGAAATTCCCGCTGGTCGGCGGCATCGGCGAGTTCGACGCCCAGGGCAACATGATGGCCGCGATCGAGGTGGTGCAGTGGAAGGGCGGCCAGCTGGTCAAGCTGGCCTGAGCCATGCTGTTCGTTCAGCTGCTGCTGGGGGGCGTGCAGAACGGCGCGCTCTATGCGCTGACCGCGGCCGGGTTCGCGCTGATCTTCGGCGCCACCAAGGTGTTCCATGTGGCGCATGGCTCGGCGTTCACGCTGGCCGGCTACGTGTTCCTGTATGGCTGGACGCAGGCCTGGAACCCGGTGCTGGCCTCGCTGGCGGCGGTGACCGTGGCGGTGGCGTTCGGCGTGGGGATGGAGCGGCTGGTGTACCGGCCGATCCAGCGGCACGAGGGCAGCTTCTTCACCGTGTTCGTCGCCGCGTTCGGCGTTTCCATCGTGGTGCAGAACCTGGTGGGCGTGGTCGCCGGGCGGGGGTTCGCCAGCATCGACACGCCGCTGAGCAATGCCAGCGAGGTGCTGCCGGAGCTGTTCCTGGCGGATGTGTTCTGGGTGGCGATCGTGGTTGCGCTGGTGATGTTCGTGGCGCTGACGCTGTTCCTGTCGCGCACCAACGCCGGCGTGGCGCTGCGGGCACTGGCGCAGAACCCGGACCTGCTGCGGGCCTATGGCTTGTCCTCGTCGCGGCTTTCGATGCTGGCGTTTGCGCTGGGCTCGGCGCTGGTGGCGCCGGCGGCCATTCTCACCGCGATGACCACGGGGCTGAACGAGGCGGTGGGCAACCATGTGATGCTGCTGTCGATGGCCAGCACCATCGTCGGCGGTGTCGGTTCGCTGCGCGGGGCGGCGCTGGCGGGGCTGCTGCTGGGCGTGGCGGAGAGCGTGGTGCTGGTGTTCCTGGAGACGCAATGGGCCTCGGCCGCCAGCTTCCTGGTGCTGTTTGGGTTCATCCTGTTCCGGCCGAGCGGCATGTTCGGCGCGGCGGTCGCGCGGTGACGCGCGCGGGAGGTGGCGCGGTGACGCGCGCGGGAAGCGGCGCGGCGGTGACGCGCGCGGGAGACATCCGATGATCGCGTATTTCTCCAACCTGGCGACGCTGGTGGCGATCTTCGGCATCCTGGCCGTGACGCTGAACTTCATGGTCGGCTATGCCGGCATCTTCTCGGTGGCGCATGCGGTGTTCTTTGGCTTGGGCGCCTATGCCGGGGCGCAGATTGCGCTGACCGTGGCGCCGGACCCGCTGCTGGCCTGCGCGGTGGCGGCGCTGATCGCCGGCGTGCTGTCGCTGTGCCTGGCGCTGCCGGCGCTGCGGGTCAGGGGCGAGTATTTCGTCGCGGCCTCGCTGGGGTTGCAGATGGTGGCGCTGACGCTGTTCTCGGAGGTGAAGTCGCTGACCGGGGGGATCGGCGGACTGACCAATATTCCCCGGCCGCAGGTGTTCGGCGTGGAGGTGAGCGTGCTGCCCCTGGCGTTGCTGGCGCTGGGGCTGCTGCTGTGGGCCATTCATGCCATGGCGAATGGCAGCTTCGGGCGGACCTTGAAGGCGATCCGCGACGCTGAATCCGCCGCCGAGGCACTCGGAAAGCCGGTGGCGGTGGCCAAGGCCCTGGCGGTGGCCTTCGCCTGCGCCGGGGCGGGCGTGGCGGGCGCGCTGTTCGCGCTGCACATGAGCTTCGTGAACGTGGAGAGCTTCACGCTGGAACAGTCCGTGCTGGTGATGGCCATGATGATCGTGGGCGGGACGGGCACGCTGTTCGGGCCGCTGGTGGGGGCGGTGCTGCTGCTGAGCCTGCCCTCCGCGCTGTCGTTCCTGACCTTCATTCCGCCGACCGAGGTCGGGTCGGTGCAGCAGATCATCTATGGGTTGGCGATGACGCTGCTGATGGTGTTCCGCCCGGCCGGCCTGCTGGGCGACCAGACCAAGGGGAAGAGCCAGGCATGAGCGCGCCGCTTTCATGCGAGGGCCTGGCGCGCAGCTTCGGCGGGGTGAAGGCGGTGCAGGGGGTTTCGCTGGCGCTGCCGGCGGGCGCCGTGACCGCGCTGGTGGGGCCGAACGGGGCGGGCAAGACCACGGTGTTCAACCTGATCACCGGCAACCTGCGGGCCGATGCGGGGACGGCGCAGGTGCGCGGCAAGCCGGTGATTGGGCTGAAGCCGTGGCAGGTGGCGCGGCTGGGCGTGGCGCGCAGCTTCCAGGACCTGCGCCTGTTCACCCAGATGAACGTGCGCGACAACGTGCTGGCGGCCACCGAGCGCGGCGCCTGGTTCTGGCAGGGCGGCGACCGGCGGGCGCGGCTGGCGGCGGCGGAGGCGGCGATGGAGGCGACCGGGCTGACCGCGCTGGCGGAGGCGCGGGCGGTGGACCTGGCCTATGCCGAGCGGAAGTTCCTTTCCATGGCGCGGATATTGGCGGCGGGCGCGGATATCTGGCTGCTGGATGAGCCGGCCTCGGGGTTGGACCTGGCGTCGCGGTTGCGGTTTGGGCAGTTGCTGCGGGATGCGCGGGCGCGGGGCGTGGCGATCTGCCTGATCGAGCACAACCTGGATGTGGTGGTGGACCTGGCGGACCGGATTGCCTTCCTCGACCGCGGGCTGGTGCTGGCGGAAGGCGCGCCGCGCGAGATCATGGCCGACCCGAAGCTGGCGGCGATCTACTTCGGCGACCGCAGCCATGAGGCGGCGGCATGACCGGCGCAAATCCGCAGGGTTCGTCGCTCGGCGCAAATGCGCAGCCTGCGTCGGCCGCGGCGATCGAGGCGACCGGCCTGGCCGCGGGCTATGGCGGGCGGGAGGTGCTGCAGGATGTCTCCCTGACGCTGGCGCCGGGCGAGGGGCTGTGCCTGATCGGCCATAACGGCGCCGGCAAGTCCACGCTGCTGCGGGTGCTGTTCGGGCTGCATCGGCCGGCGGCCGGCGAGATCCGCGTGTTCGGGCAGAAGCTGGCGCAGCACAGCCCGGCGGCGCTGGGCGCGGCCGGCGTGGCGCTGGTGCCGGAAGGGCGCGGGGTGTTCCCGGACCTGACGGTGCTGGAGATATTCGGCCTGGCGCTGTGGTCCGCGGGCGTGCCGAAGGGCGAGCGCGCGGCGCGGATAGACGACGTGCTGGAACTGCTGCCGCGGATCAAGGAGTTCACCCGGCGCATGGCGGGCACGCTGAGCGGCGGGCAGCAGCAGATGGTCAGCATTGCGCGTGCGCTGCTGACCCGACCGAAGGTGCTGCTGCTGGACGAGCCGAGCATCGGGCTGGCGCCGAAGCTGTTCCAGGACCTGATCGAGCCGATCGCGCGGCTGCGGGCCGAGCGGGGCGTGGCGATATTGCTGGTGGAGCAGAACGTGCGCGAGGCCTTTGCGGTCAGCGACCGCGTCATCGTCATGCGCAGCGGGCGGATAATCTACGAGGGGACGCCGGCCGACCTCAGCGACCATGCCAAGCTGATGGAGCTGTTTTAGATGCCCCATCGATCACAAGCGAACGTGACGACGATCAAGGAATCCGCGAAAGACTTTCTGAAGGTTCTGGATGCCTATAGAAACCCCCCTAAAACTGAACGCGGATTAGATATAGCGTTGTTTGCATATTTTATTGCAAGGTTCTCCAATGTAACCAGACAATTTAATGTAATAATGCCACAATCTCAGGCTCCCCATCGCATTGATTTTCGATTTGGAGGCACTAATCCAATTTTATTGGAGTTTGCACTCCGACCGCGCAGTGGTGGAGGGCATCTATTGGCTCCAAACAATAAATCTGAACTTCGAAAACTCTCAAGAATTCCGCCGAGCCGTGCGCGAGTTCGAGTTCTGCTCGTCATTGATTT
>CAIMOR010000402.1 GCA_903843125.1 uncultured Rhodospirillales bacterium | reverse complement strand
GGTGGGCGTGGACGGAGTGGGTGCGATGTACGACGACCTGAAGGGCAAGGCGGCGCTGGTCTCGGGCGCCAGCAAGGGCATCGGCCGCGCCATCGCCGAACGGCTGGCGGCGGAGGGCATGCAGGTGCTGGGCGTGGCCCGCGGTGGCTGCGACCTGGCCGGCGTGCTGGGCCATGCCTGCGACCTGCGCGAGCCCGGCGCGGCGGACGCCGCCGTGGCGCAGGCGGTGGCCGCGTTTGGCCGGCTGGACCTGCTGGTGAACTGCGCCGGCGCGACCCGGCGTGGCGACTTCCTGGCGCTGGACGACGAGGCCTGGGCCGACAGCTGGGCGCTGAAGTTCCACGCGGCGGTGCGGCTGACGCGGGCGGCCTGGCCGCACCTGCGCGGCAGCGAAGGCGGCGTGGTGCACATCGCCGGCGCCGGCGGACGGGTGGCCAGCGCCGACTTCACCATCGGCGGCAGCGTCAACGCGGCGCTGATGAACCTGACCAAGGCGCTGGCTGACAAGGGCGTGGCCGAGGGCGTGCGGGTGAACTGCATCAACCCCGGCAGCATCCGCACCGACCGCCTGACCGGGCGCATCGCCACCGTGATGGCCGAACGCGGCCTGGGCGAGGCGGCGGCGGCGGCGGCGCTGGCGCAGTCCACCGGCGTGGCGCGGTTCGGCGAGCCGGCGGAGATTGCCAGCGTGGTAGCGTTCCTGGCCTCGACCCAGGCTGGCTATGTGCAGGGCGCCCTGCTGGACGTGGATGGGGGCTGGATCCGCGCGGTCTGAGCGCGGCGCCGCACTAATTCCGGGTATGGACCCGGAAAGACTGGACCCCTGATGGCGCTCGGTCTATTCGATACAAATGACGACGCAAGGCCCCGACGGGACTGGCTCCGGTGGCGCGAGCCGAAAGCCGGCCGCGCCCCTGCCGGTGCCTGCGCATCGCCCGCCGGAGGGGCTGCCGGAGCACCTGCTGCTGCTGATGATGGCGTCGTCGCGGCTGATGATGCTGGACGCCGCCCGCGCGGTGCCCGAGTTGCGGCTGACGCCGCCGCAGTTCCGCATTCTGAACTACGTGTTCCGCCACCCCGGTACATCACTGTCCCAGGTGGCGGCGCAGCTGGGGGTGCGGCTGCCCACGGCGTCGGTCATGCTGGTGAAGCTGGCGCAGGAGGAGTTGGTGACGCGCGAGCGCGACCCCGCCTCTCGCCGCCGGATGCAGCTGCTGCTGACCAAGCGGGGCGAGCGGGTGATGGAGGCGGTGCGGGCGAATGTGTTCGCCCGGCTGGAAACCCGCCTGGCGCAGCTGGACGCCGAGGCCCGCACCAACCTGGACCGCGCCATGCCGGCGCTGGAGCTGCTGTTTCGCGACTGAGCCTGCGCGGCGGGTGCCGGTTCCGCCGCGCCTGAACCGGCGCGCTGGGTCGGCGTGCCGACTGCGTGCCGAAGTGGGCCGGCCCGTTGGGGCCGGGCCTACTCCGCGGCCAGGCGCTTCTGCGCCTGCAGCGCCGCCCAGGCGGCATCCAGCCCGCGGCCGAAGCGGCTGCACATGTCCACCACCTCGGTTTCCGAGATGACCAGCGGGGGCGTGAAGGCGATGCGGTCCCCGATGGCGCGGACGATGAGGCCGGCTTGCTCGCACTTCTGCTGCACCAACAGGCCGACCTTGGCGCTGGCCGGGAAGGGCTCGCGCGTCGGCTTGTCGGCCACCAGTTCCACGCCGGCGATCAGGCCGATGCCGCGGACATCGCCGACCAGCGGATGGTCGCGGAACTTGCCGAGGCCGTTCAGGAACACCGGCGCCACGTCGCGCACATGGCCGAGGATGTCGCGCTCCTCGTAGATCGCCAGAGTTTCCAGCGCCACGGCGCAGGCCACCGGGTGGCCGCCATAGGTGTAGCCATGGCCCCAGCTGCCGTTCTTGCGGCTGCCGGCGACCAAGGCTTCGTGGATGCGGTCGCTGATCAGCAGGGCGGAGAGCGGCTGGTAGGCGGCGGTGAGCTGCTTGGCGCAGACCAGCAGGTCCGGCTGCATGCCGTAGGTCTCGCTGCCCCACAGCGCGCCGGTGCGGCCGAAGCCGCAGATGACCTCATCAGCCACCAGCAGGATGTCGTGCTTCTTCAGGATCGGCTGGATGGCCTCGAAGTAGCCGCGCGGCGGCGTGATGGCGCCGCCGCCGCCCTGCACCGGCTCGCAGAACATCGCCGCGATGGTGTGGCCGCCCTCGCGCGCGATCAGGGCTTCCAACTCGGCGGCCATGCGGGCGGAGAAGGCTTCCTCGGTCTCGCCGGGCAGTTGCGCGCGGTAGTAGTTGGGGTTGGAGACGTGCAGGAAGCGGTCGCCCAGCGGCAGGTCGAAATCCGCCTGCATGTGCGGCTGGCCGGACAGCGAGGCGGTGGCGACGGTGTTGCCGTGGTAGCCGCGGATGCGGCCGATCAGCTTCTTCTTCTCGGGCAGGCCGACCAGGTTGTTGAAGTACCAGATGACCTTGATCGCGGCGTCGTTGGCTTCGCTGCCGCTGCACTGGAACATGGCGTGGCCGAGCCCGTTCGGCGCCATGTTGGCCAGCTTCTCGGCCAGGCGCACGGCGGGCTCATGCCCCTTCTGGAAGAAGGTGTGGTAGTAGGGCAGGGTCAGCAGCTGGCGATACGCGGCATCCGCCAGGCGCTTCTCGCTGAAGCCGAGCGAGGCGCACCACAGCCCGGCCATCGCCTCGATGTACTCGCGGCCCTCGGTGTCCCAGACGCGGCAGCCTTCGCCACGGGCGATCAGGATGGCGCCGTCGCGGTCGAAGGCGTCCAGGTCGGTCTGCTGGTGGACGAAGTGGGCGCGGTCGGCGGCATGCAGGCTGTTGCTGGCGGGCATCGAGGGGGTCTCCGAAAGCGGCGGCATCCGTGCCAGCATGCGGCCGAGCACATGCGAGAGGCAAGTCGATGCAGCATGAGACGGTCATCTACCAGGCCAGGACCATCCTGACGATGGACCCTTCCTGCCCGCGCGCCACGCATGTGGCGGTGCGGGAGGGCAGGGTGCTGGCGGTGGGGGATGAGGCGCACTGCCGCATCTTGGGCCCGGCGCGGCTGGACACCACCTTCGCCCAACTGGTGCTGATGCCCGGCCTGGTGGAGGGCCACAGCCACGCCATGGCCGGCACTGCCTGGGCCAGCACCTATGTCGGCTATTTCGACCGCACCGACCCCGAGGGCAAGCTGTGGCCGGGGTGCCGCACGCTGGCGGAAGTGGTGGCGCGGTTGCAGCAGGCCGAGCGCGCGCTGCCCGACCCCGACGCTACGCTGCATGCCTGGGGGTTCGACCCGATCTACTTCGACAACCTGCGCATCGGCCTGGCCGAGATGGATGCGGTTTCGACGACGCGGCCGGTGCTGCTCGGGCATTCCAACGGCCATGTGGTGAACGTGAACGGCGTGGTGCTGCGCAAGGCGGGGATCGACCGCAGCACCAACATCCACGGCGTGGTGAAGGACAGCGCCGGCCAGCCGACCGGCGAGTTGGCGGAGATGACGGCGCTGTACCTGGCGCGGCGCGCGGCCGGGATCGGTGCCTTCCAGGTGCTGCACCACCCGGATGGGGTGCGCCGCTTCGCCCGCGCCGCCAACCGCGTCGGCGTGACCTGCGCGACCGACCTGTTCGCGGAACTGCCGGAGGCGCAGGTGGAGGCGTATCGCACCGCGACGGCGGGCGAGGATTTCCCGCTGGTGCTGGTGCCCGCGCTGAACGCGCTGGGGCAGCCGGCGGCCGAGGGCGTGGCGAAGGTCCAGCGGCTGCGCAAGCTGAACACGGACAAGCTGCGCTTCGGCCTGGTGAAGCTGATGACCGATGGCTCGATCCAGGGGTTTTCCGGCCGGCTGAAATGGCCCGGTTATGTCGGCGGCCAGCCGAACGGCATCTGGAACATCGGCCCGGACGAGTTGGCCGAGGTGCTGCACGCCTATCACGCGGCGGGCATCCAGTGCCACATCCACACCAATGGCGATGAGGCCAGCGAGGTCACCATCGACGCCATCGAGGCGGCGCTGCTGCGGACGCCGCGCTGGGACCATCGGCACACGCTGCAGCATTGCCAGATGGCCGATGCCGCGCAGTTTCGCCGCATGGCGGCGCTGGGCATCTGCGCCAACCTGTTCCTGAACCACGTATTCTACTGGGGCGAGCAGCACGCCGCCTACACCATGGGTCCCGACAAGGCGCGGCGGATGGATGCGGCGGCGACGGCGCTGCGCTCCGGCGTGGCCATGGCGATGCACTCCGACGCGCCGGTGACGCCGCTGGGGCCGCTGTTCACCGCCTGGGTGGCCGTGAACCGGCTGACCGCGGCGGGCCGCGTGCTGGGGCCGGAGGAGCGCATCTCGGTGGCGGATGCGCTGCGCGCGATCACGCTCGGCGCGGCCTGGACATTGAAGCTGGACGGCGAGCTGGGCAGCATCGAGGTCGGCAAGCGCGCCGATTTCTGCGTGCTTGCCGAGGACCCGGAGGCGGTGGCCCCCGCGGCGCTGAAGGACGTGCCGGTGTGGGGCACCGTGGTCGGCGGAATGGTATTCCCGGTGCCCGCGGCTGCCGCCTGAGGTAGGTCGGACGCTCACTGAAGCGTCCGACAGGCTCCAGGCTGTCGTTTGGGCGGCTGCTTCGCGCCGCCGGTGCTTCGACCGGCGACGACCCGACTCCAGGCGGTCAATCCGCGCGGGCGCCGACCGCGCGCGCGATGCCGATCCATTTCGCGCTCTCGCGCCGGTAGTAGGCGGCGGAGTCGGCTGGGCTGAGCGCCAGGATTTGCGAGCCCGGCAGCTTCTCCGCCGCGTCCGGGCCATGCAGCACGCGGGCCATCTCGGCGTTCAGCCGCGCGACGATGGGCGCCGGCGTGCCCTTGGGCGCCAGGATGGTGAACCAGGACGAGGCCTCGAAGCCGGGGTAGCCGCTTTCCTGCACCGTCGGCACCTCGGGGAAGAAGCTGCTGCGCTGGGCCGAGGTGACGGCGAGGGCGCGCAGCCGGCCGTCGCGCACGAAGGGCGCCTGGAAGCTCATGTTGTCGATGGTCATCTGCACGCTGCCGGCCAGCAGGTCCGCCATGGCCGGGGCGCTGCCGCGATAGGGCACGTGGACGATGTCGAGCCCGCCGGCGGCGCGCTTGAACATCTCCATGCCCAGGTGCGAGCTGCCGCCGACGCTGTTGCTGGCGAAGCTGTACTTGCCGGGATTGGCGCGCACCACGGCCACCAGTTCCTGCACCGTGTGCGCCGGGAAGCTGGGGTGGACCACGAACAGGTTGGGGTTCTGCGCCAATACGCAGACCGTCTCGAAATCCGCCACGGGGTCGAACGGCATGTTGGGGACCAGCGCGGCGTTGACCACGTGCGGCAGGCTGGCCTGCAGAAGCGTGTGGCCATCCGGCGCGGCGCGGGCAACGAACTCCGCGCCCGGCACGCCAGCGCCGCCGGCCCGGTTCTCCACCACCACCGGCTGGCCCAGCGGGCCGCTGATGCCGGCGGCGACGTAGCGGGCGATGATGTCGTTGAAGCCGCCGGGGGCGAGGGGCACCACCAGGCGCACCGGGCGTTCCGGCGCCCAGGATTGCGCCAGCGCGGGCGTGGCCAGCGTGGCGGCGAGCAGCGTGCGGCGGGCGATCATGGCGCGATGACCTTGGGGAAGATGTTGCCGTAGTGGGCGCGCAACTCGCTGATCTGCGCGGCCGGCGGCTGGGCATAGGCGCCGCGGCGGCTGACGTAGCGGCCGCCCATCAGCTTGTTCAGCTTCACCACCGTCTCGCCCTGCTTCAGCAGCGCGACGGCGGCGTTCAGCACGGGGGCCTTGGGGCCGCCGGGCGGGCCGGCTTCGTGAATGCCGGCATCGGCCACCAGCACCATCACCACGCCGGCGGCGGGGATCACCACCTCGGCGCCCTTGGCGACGCATTCGGCGGCGCTTTCCATGAACTGGTCCAGGATGCGCTGGCGCACCGGGCCGGGGCGGAAGGCTTCGTCGAGATCGACCAGGCGGTCCACCTTCATCCGCTCGATGCAGGTGACGCGTTGCTGCACGCCGTAGATGCTGATGTTTTCCTGCACGCGATTGAAGTGCTTGTCGTTGGCGACGACCATGCCGACGGAGATGCCCATCTGGCACGCCGTGAACAGCGCCGTCTCGCACAGGCCCAGCACCGGGATGGTCGCGAGCTCCCGCGCCGGCTTCAGCCCGGGGTCGGCGATGTTGCCGAGCAGCACGGCATCGAAGCCCTGCGCTTCCGCGTGCGCCACGTTGTCCAGCACCTCGATGGTCTCGATGAACTCCAGGCTGCGATACTGGTCGCCGACGCCGCCGCGCTGGGTGATGCCGCCGATCTCGTAGTCCGTGCCGGGGTCGGCGGCCTCGCTGAGCATGCGGCGCAGCGCGGCGTTGTAGGCCGGCCAGGCGTTGGGGCGTGTCAGGGATTGGTACCACAGGCGCATCGCGTCACTCTCCCGGTTGCCATAACGCTAGGCCGTGCGAGACTGCGCGGCAACGGAGGATGCGGGCATGGAAGCCTATGACGTGGTGGTGGCCGGGTGCGGCGTGGCTGGGCTTTCCGCTGCCGTGGCGGCGGCCGAGGGCGGCGCGAAGGTTGCCATCCTGGAACGCGCGCCGCGCGCCGAACGCGGCGGCCAGAGCCGCTACACCGAAGCCTATCTGCGGATGAAGTCGCATACCGAGGTGACGGACGACTTCGAGACCCACCTGGCCGAGAACGGCAGCGGCGCCATCGACCCCGAGCTGGTGCAGGAAGCGGCGCGCGAACGCGGCGACCGCGCCGCCTACGCGCGCGCGCTGAGCCTGGCGGACCCGGACTTCATCGGTACCTTCGCCGACAAGGCCGGGCCGACGATAGCATGGCTGGAAGGGCTGGGCGTGCGGTTCGACTTCCTGCCGACGCAGTTCCTCACCAAGAGCCAGCCGCGCCTGCTGCCGGTGGGCGGCGGCCTGGCGCTGGTGGAGGCATTGGCCGCGCGGGCCGAGGCGCTGGGCGTGACCTTCCACTACGAGACCACGGCGAACAGCCTGCTGCAGGACGAGAACGGCGCGGTGGTGGGCCTGGCCGCGCGCAAGGGCGGGCGGGCGGTGAGGTTCCACGGCAAGGTGGTGCTGGCCTGCGGCGGCTTCGAGGGCAACGCCGAGATGCAGACCCGCTACATCGGCCCGCGCAGCGTGTACCTGCGGCCGATCTGCAAGGGCGGCTACTTCAATCGCGGCGAGGGCATCCGCATGGCGCTGGATATCGGCGCCGCGCCGTCCGGCGACTTCGGCAGCTTCCATGCCGAGCCGGTGGACCCGCGTTCCGGCGTCAGCGAGCCTTCCGTGTTCATCTTCCCCTACGGCATTTTGGTGAACAAGGATGGCGAGCGCTTCGTCGACGAAGCGCCGGGCACGGTGGACGCGCATTATGAACGCGTGACCCGGCGCATCTACGAACAGCGCGACGGCATGGCCTATGTGGTGCTGGACGCGCGGCACCTGAGCATTCCGAACTACCGCCTGGCGATCCGCACCGACCAGCCGCCGGTGGTGGCCGATAGCGTGGCCGCGCTGGCGGCGAAGCTGGGTGTGCCGGCGGCAACGCTGGAAGCCACCGTCCAGCGCTTCAACGCCGCCTGCGTGCCGGGCGAGTGGCAGCCGCTGGTGGCGGATGGCGTGCACACCGAGGGGCTTTCGCCGCCGAAGAGCAACTGGGCGATGCCGCTGGAGCAGGGCCCGTTCCATGCCTACCCGATCATGTCCGCCAACGTCTTCACCTTCGGCGGCGTGAAGGTGGATGGCCAGGCGCGCGTACTGGACCATGACGGCAACGCCATACCGGGGCTGTACGCGGCGGGCGAGGTGATCGGGCTGTTCTGGGGCACCTATACGGGGGCGACTTCCGTGCTGAAGGGCCTGGTGTTCGGCCGGGCCGCGGGGCAGGACATTGCGAGCCGCCGGAATGCCTGAGCCGCGCGGGAAAGTCGCGCCGGAGGCGCGCGGGAAAGTCGCGCTGGTGACGGGCGCGGCGGGTGGCATCGGTGCCGCGTCTGCGCTGGCGCTGGCGCAGGCCGGCTGGGACCTGGCGCTGGCCGATGCGCGCAACTGCGACACGGTGGCCGAACAGGTGCGCACCACCGGCCGCCGTGCGACAGGCTGTGCGCTGGACGTGACCAGCAAGGCCAGCGTGGAAGCCATGGTGGCGCAGGCGCTGCGCGACTTCGGACGCATCGATGCGCTGGTGAATGTCGCCGGCGTGGTCGGCTTCGGCAGCGCCGCCGAAATGCCGGAGGCGGAGTGGGACCGCGTGATTGCGGTGAACCTGAAGGGCAGCTTTCTCTGCTGCCAGGCGGTCATCGCGCCGATGCGGGCGCAGGGTGGTGGGCGCATCGTGAATATCGGCAGCATCATCGGCAAGAACGGCGGCAATGCGCGCCCCTGGATCGACCGCGGCGAGCAGCAGCGGAGTTCCAGCATCGCCTACGGCGTTTCCAAGGCCGGCGTGCACGCGATGACGAGCTTCCTGGCCAAGGAGCTGGCGGCCGACAACATTGCGGTGAATGCGGTGGCGCCGGGGCCGATCGCCTCGGCCATGACCACCGCCTTCCCGGATGCCCTGCGCGCGCTGATCCCCGCCGGCCGCATGGGCCGGGCCGAGGAAGTGGCGCGCGTGGTGGCCTTCCTCGCCTCGCCGGAGACCAGCTTCGTCACTGGCGAGATCATCGACGTCAACGGCGGCATGTGGATGGATTGAATGACCAGGACCAGGATTTGGCACCACAGCTTCACCGTGCTGGAGAAACTTCCCCCGTATGCCGAAGCCATGGCGGCGCACTTCAGGAAGGTGGCGCGGCTGGAGACCGAGGTGGTGATGCACGGCATGCACGTGGACACCTACCTGACCAACTACCCCGGCAACGACATTCAGTACGGCTACTTCCAGACGCTGCACGCGCAGCAATTCCTGATGGGCGCCGTGGCGGCGGAAGAACAGGGGTTCGACGCCTTCGCGATGATGACGCTGCCGGAGCCGAGCATCCAGGAATGCCGCAGCCTGGTGGACATTCCCGTCGTCGGCTACGGCGAGAGCGCAATGATGGTGGCCAGCCTGCTCGGCCAGCGCATCGGCATGCTGGCCTTCATCCGGGAGATGCTGCCGACGCTGGACCGCAACGCGGATCGCGTCGGGCTTGGCGCCCGCTGGGTCGGCGCGCATGAGGTCGGCTTCGGCTTCAACGACGTGCTGGCGGCCTACGGCGACCCGGCGCCGCTGCTGGAGCGGTTCCGCGCCTCCGCCCGCGCGTTGATTGCGAAGGGCGCGGACGTGATCATCCCCGGCGAGGCGCCGCTCAACATGCTGCTGAACCGCGCCGGCATCTCGGAGGTGGATGGCGTGCCATTGGTGGACAGCCTGGCGGCCACGATCAAATGCGCCGAGATGCTGGTGGACCTGCGCCGCACCACAGGCGTCAAGCAGGCCAAGCGCGGCTACTTCGCCGCCCAGCCGCCGCGCGAGAGGTTGAAGGAGCTGTGGAAATTCTACGGCCTGGACCGGGTCTCGCCATGAACCGCCGCGCCCTTTTCGCCGCCGCCGCGCTGCCCTTCGCGGCGCGGGCGGAGGCGGCCTGGCCGACGCGGCCGCTGCGCTTCATCGTGCCCTTCGCGCCTGGTGGCAGCACGGATGCGCTCTCCCGCCTCTCGGCGCAGATGCTGAACGAGCGGCTGGGCCAGTCCGTGGTGGTGGAGAACATCGCCGGCGCCGGCGGCATCATCGGCGCGCAGAAGGTCGCCGAGGCCGCGCCCGATGGCTACACGCTGATGGGTGGCACGCCGGGGCCGATCACCATCAACCCGCACCTGATGAAGAACATGCCCTACGACGTGCTGCGCGACCTGGCGCCCGTCGTCTTCGTCGGCGACAGCCCGGGCGTGCTGGTGGTGCACAAGACCTCGCGCTTCCAGGATGTCGCGCAACTCGTCGCGGCGTCCAGGACCACGCGTGGCGGCCTGACCTTCGCCTCCGGCGGCGTCGGCGCGTTCAGCCACCTGGCGGCGGAGCTGTTCCGTTGGCGCAGCGGTGCCGAGCTGGTGCACGTGCCCTACCGCGGCACCGCGCCGGCCGCGGCCGACCTGCTGGCGGACCGCGCCGACTTCATGGTGGAGAACTACCCGAGCGTGCAGCCCTGGATCGCCAGCGGCGACTTCCGCGTGCTGGCGGTGGGGCTGGGCAAGCGGTTTTCCCTGCTGCCCGACGTGCCGACCATGGCGGAAGCCGGCGTGCCGAATTGCGAGGCGTCGTCCTGGTTCGGCCTGTTCACCCGGGCCGGCTCGCCGGCGGTTGCGGTCAACGCGATGAACCGCGCGGTGAATGACGGCCTGCGCACGCCGGCGGTGCTGGCCAAGCTGGCGGAGTTGGGCGTGGAGGCCACGGGCGGCACGCCGGAGGCGTTCCGCGCGCTTATCGAGCAGCGCCTGGCCGAGATGGGCGAGGTGGTACGCGCCGCTGGGATCGAGCCGCAGTAGCCGGCGCTACAGGTCGGCCTTCCAGATCCACAGGCCAACCAGCGCGGAGACGGCGCCGCCGGCGAACATCACGCTGTCGCTGGCGGCGCCGAGGTCCAGCGCGATCACGCTCCACAGCGCCAGCACCGCCGCACCCACGGCGATGCCGCCGACCAGCGAGGCGCGGCCTTTCTTGATCCGGCCGCCATCCAGCGGCGTCAGCGTGGCCATGGCGGCTACTCCGCGGCCATGAAGCGCGGCGTGCCGGCGCCCGGGTTGTCCGTGGTGTGGCGCACGCGCTTCAGGTCCTGCCGGACGAAGCGCGTGTTGTAGCCGTTGAAGATGTGCTGCAGCAGCCCGCACTTCAGGTCGCTGGTGCCGAAGAACCAGTCCGCCACCGGATAGGTCAGGTTGAAGTTGCGCTCCATCATGATGGCGGTGTTGTGGTGCGCGGCGTGGTGGCGGCGGATGCTGTTCACCAGGGGGATGTGCCGCACCAGGCTGTCGTCCTTCACGTGGCAGCAGAAGTGGAACAACTCGTAGTTCAGGTACAGCGCGGTGTTGGTGATCAGCACCAGCCAGCCGGCATTGGGGAAGCCGAGCAGCTGCAGCACGCCCCATGGCACCAGGCTGATCAGCATGAACGTGACCAGCGCATAGGGCGGGAAGAACACGATCCGGAAGTCCCGGCTGCTGTCCACGGTGTACTCGGTCTCGGTGAAGAACTGGTGGTGCGCCAGGGTGTGGCGCTTGTAGATGCCCATCAGCCCGGGGATGGGACGGTGCATCACGTATTTGTGGATCCACCATTCGAACACGTTGGAGAAGACGAAGGCGCAGGGCACCACAAGCCATTCGTACCAGGCCGGCGTGGTCATCTGGCGGATGCTGTGGAAGATCAGCGCGGCGCCCAGGGCATAGATCAGTGCGACATGCGCCCAGCCATTGTACAGCGCGCCGATCTTGCTGCGGAAATCGCTGCGAAAGGCCTGCTGGCGGCGCGAGAGGCGCTCGGCGCGCGTGGTGGCGGACATCTGCTGTCTTCTCCCTTGGACCAAGGCTGATATATCAGGCTTCAGCCGTCGCGGTCCAGCGTGGCCCGGGTGAAGGCCTCGATGTAGTCCATCAGCCGGTCCGAAGCGGCGGCGGCCAGCTCGCTGTCGCCGGCGGCGATGGCGCGGGCGAGCGCGGCGTGGACCTCGGCCGAGGGGGCCAGCTCGGCGCTGCGGCGCCAGTGGATGAACCAGAACCGGCGCGACAGGCCATGCATCAGCGCCATGGCGGCGGTGGCGAATTCGTTGCGCGCGGCGGCCAGCACCGCCTGGTTCAGCGCCTGGTCCAGCCGCAGGAAGGCGGTCTCGTCGTTCGCCAGCACCGCGGCGTCCATGCCGGCGGCAATCTCGGTGAAGCGGGCGCGCTGGGCCGGCGTGGCGCGGCGGGCGGCGGCGCGCGCCACCAGGCGCTCGATCTCGCGGCGTACCTCCAGCAGGCGCAGCTGCTCGCCGACATCGACGCCGG
The DNA here is from genome assembly GCA_903843125.1 of uncultured Rhodospirillales bacterium. Classification (GTDB taxonomy): domain Bacteria; phylum Pseudomonadota; class Alphaproteobacteria; order Acetobacterales; family Acetobacteraceae; genus CAIMOR01. The sequence goes on along the minus strand of CAIMOR010000402.1, from coordinate 5,427 downwards.
CCACCACCACGCCGCGGCGCGGCAGGATGCGCACCAGGCCTTCCCGCGCCAGGCGCTGCAGGCCTTCACGAATCGGTGTCCGCCCAATCTCCAGCCTGGCCGCCAGCTGCGCTTCGCTGACCACGTCGCCCGGCGGCAGGGCGAGCGTGACGATGGCTTCCTCCAGCGCCCGGTAGGCGCGCTCGGTCAGCGTCTCGGTGGGGCGGCGAGGGCGGCGCGGCGGGGTGGCGTCGGGCATCGGCGCGGCTATGCCTGTCTCATGCGGTGGCGGCAACCATGAAGGGTCGGTTGACAGCATCCCCGATCGTCGTCATGGTGCCCGACAACAAATATATCAGCCACGGTGGAACCGCCGGGTTTAGGGAAGAGACGTACGAGGGCCTTCCCTGGAAGGCAGGCGTACAGCGGAATGGCGCGGCGAGGGGCAACCTTCGGCCGCGCTTTTTCGTTTCAGCCAAGCGTCGTGAGTTCGGCGTCCATCTCCTCGCTGGTCAGTTCCCAGGCGTTGTCCAACTGCGCCACCACGCTGCGCATGAAGGGCTCCACCAGCGCCAGCGCGCGGGCGGTATCGCCCAGGTGGTCGCACAGCAGGGCCAGCGCCAGTTGCCGCGGGCCGTCGCCCTCGTAGGTCCATTCGTAGCCGGCCGGCGAGAACGCCTTCACGTCGAAGCGCGGGTCCAGCGGCACGCCGTCCACCGTCACCTGCGCGCCGGCCAGGCCGCGGCCGCCTTCGTACAGCTTCATGTGCGCCTCCTTGGTGTGGCCGGCCGCGGGCGAACGGCTAGTCAAAGATGATCACGGAGCGGATGGCCTCGCCGCGCTTCAGGGCGGCGAAGCCTTCGTTGATCTCGTCCAGCCGGATTCGGGCGGTGACCAGGCCATCCAGGTGCAGCGCGCCGTCCAGGTAGGCCTGTGCCATCGCCGGGAAGTCCTGCTGCGGCCGGGCGCCGCCATAGCTGGAACGCACGATGCGCTTTTCCTGCATCAGGCTGCCCCAGCGGAAGCCGACCTCATCGGCCACGCCCACCTTGCCGAGCCAGACCACCTGGCCGCCCGGGCGCACCGCTTCCAGGCTGGTGCGGAAGGCGGCGGGAACGCCGGCGGCCTCGATCACCACGTCGGCGCCGCGGCCTTCCGTGAGGGCGCGGGCCACCTCGGCGGGGTTCTCGGCGGCGGGGTCGCACAGCACGGTGGCGCCCAGGCCGCGCGCCATCTCGCGCCGGGCCGGGTGGGGGTCCACCGCGATGACCTGGGCGGCACCGGCCAGCCGGGCGCCCTGCACGGCGGCCAGGCCCACGGCGCCGGCGCCGATGACCATGACGACCTGGCCCCACTGCACGCGGGCAACATGGGTGGCGCCGCCGAAGCCGGTCATCACGGCGCAGCCGAGCAGGCAGGCGCGGTCCAGCGGCATGGCGGCCGGGATGCGCACGGCCTGTTGCGCCGGCACCACGCAGAACTCGGCGAAACCGCCGAGGTACATCAGCTGGTGCAGCGGGCTGCCATCATCGCAGGCCAGCCGGGTGCGGCCATCGAAATGCGCGGAGCGCGGCCCGTTGGCCAGGTACTGCGCGCAGAGGATCGGCTGGCCGGACCCGCAGTAGAAGCATTGGCCGCAATGCGGGTTCCAGCTCAGCACCACCGGGTCGCCCGGGGCCAGCGTGGTGACGCCCTCTCCCAGCTGCGCGACCACGCCCGCGGCCTCGTGCCCCAGCACCGCCGGCAGCCGGCAGGCCAGCTGGCCTTCGATCACCTCAAGGTCGGTGTGGCAGAGGCTGGCGGCCTTGACCTGCACCAGCACGTCGCCTGGCGCCAGTGGGCCGAGCGTGATGCGCTCCACCCGCATCGGCTGGCCGACTTCCCGCAGCACGGCGGCGCGGGCCACGGTGGTCATCCGCCGCAGCGCACCAGGCCATCCACCGCCAGGCAGCCCCAGGGGCCGGCGATGACGGGGTTGACCTCGGCTTCCTCCACGCGGTCGCCGGCGGCGGCGACGAACTGGCTGAAGGCGCTGACCGCCTGGGCCAGCGCGGCGACATCCGCCTTCGGCGCACCGCGGAAGCCGTTGAGCAGCGGGAAGCCCTGCAGGCTGCGCAGCAATTCCTCGGCGCGGGCGGGCGAAACGGGGGCCAGGTCCAGCGCCACGTCGCGCCACAGCTCCGCCTGCACGCCGCCGGTGCCCACCAGCACCATGCTGCCGAATTGCGGGTCTCGCCGGGCGCCGAGGATGATCTCCACGCCTTTCTGCGCCATGCGCTGCACCAGCACGCCATCCAGCCGGGCGGCCGGCGCATGCCGCGCGGCGCTGGCCATGATCTCGGCGAAGGCCGCCTTCACCGCGTCCGCATCGGCCAGGTGCAGCTTCACGCCGCCGACCTCGGTCTTGTGGGCAATGTCGGGGCTGTCCAGCTTCAGCACCACCGGGTAGCCCAGCGCGGTCGCCGCCGCGGCAGCGGCTTCGGCGGTGGCGCAGCGGCGGTCCTCGGCCACCGGCACGCCGACCTTGGCGAACAGCGCCTTTGCCTCAGCCTCCATCAGCGTGGCACCGGCGCCGGGCAGGCTGGCCACCACCTCGGCCAGCGCCGCGGTCGGCGGCGCGGCGGGCGCGGCCTGGGGCGCGTAGTGCGCGTTCCACAGCTTGATCGCCTGCATCAGCCGCCGCATGGAACGGAACAGCGGCACCACCGGGGAGCCATCCGCCGCCGCCGCGCCGGGCGCTTCCAGCTGCTCCGGTATCCACGCCACGATGATCGGCTTGCCGCCCTTTTCGGTCAGCGCGGCGATCTCGGCGATGCGGCCCGGCGTGGTCTGCCAGTGGCTGTACACCTGCGGGTAGACGATGACGCCGTATTGCGGGTCCGCCAGCATCGCCAGCACGCATTCGCCGAAGCTGGCGGGGTTGCTGGCGGCCTGGGCCGTCAGGTCGCAGGGGTTGCGGGCGGCGCCGAAATCCGGGATCGCGGCGCGCAGCACCTTCGCGGCCTCCTCGCGCGGCTGCGGCATCTCAAGGCCCAGCGCCTCGGCATGGTCGGCGGCCATGATGCCGGCGCCGCCGGAGGCGGTGACGATGGCGACACCGGGCGCGCTGGGCTTGCCGGCCTTGGCGAAGAAGCCGGCGGTTTCCAGCAGCGCGTCGTAGTCCTCCACCTCCACCATGCCGGCGCGCTTGAACGCGGCGGACCAGGCGGCCGCGCTGCCGGCGAGCGAGCCGGTGTGGGAAACGGCGGCGGCGGCACCTGCCTCGCCCCGGCCGAGCTTGAGCACGATGATCGGCTTGCCTGCTTCGCGGGCGCGGTCGCCGAGCTCGAACAGCCGGCGACCGTCGCGCAGGCCCTCCACCGCCAGGGCCACCGCCTTGCACTCGGGCATGGTCAGTTGGTAGGCGGCCAGGTCGCAGACATCCAGGTCGGTGGCGTTGCCGGCCGTGGTCATGTGGCACACGCTGAAATTGCGCTCGGCCGCCTGCATCAGCGCGTAGCCCAGCGCGCCGCTTTGGCTGGTGATGGCGACGCCGCCGGCCGGCGCGGTCATGCGCGGGTATTCCGGCATGAAGGTGACGCCGGCCTTCAGCACATGGTCGACGATGCCGAGGCAGTTCGCGCCCAGCAGCGGCACGCCGAGCGCCCGGGCGGTGTCGCGCAGCACAGCTTCCTCGGCCACGCGCTCGGCGATGCCGGTTTCGCCGTAGCCGGAGGCGAAGACGATGACACCGCCTGCGCCGCGCGCGGCCACGCGCTTCAGCGCGTCCAGCACGCCTTCGCGCGGCATGGCCAGCAGCACGCAGTCAGGGGCTTCGGGCATCTCCTCGATGCTGCCGTAGCAGGGCCGGCCGTGCAGGTCCTGTCCGGCGTATTTCGGGTTCACGCCCCAGACCTGGCCCTGGAAGGCAATGTTGTTGGTCAGGCTGCGGGCGCCGAAGCTGGTGGGCGTGGCCGAGACGCCGATGACCGCGATGCTGCGCGGCGACAGCAGGCGCCGCAGGGTCGCCGGGTCGCGAAGCTTCTCAGGTGCGGCCAAGCCATCCTCCCGTTATTGGTTCGAGCACCGCGAAACCGTAGCCGCCGGCTTCGCGGGCCACAAGCTAGCCCGCCGAGGCGCGCGAGCTGCGCTGCCCCACCGGGATGGCCGCGGTGCCGATGATGCCCTCGGCCGCCAGCGCCGCCAGTTCCGCCGCGGAAAGCCCGAGGATGCCGCCCAGCACTGCCTGGTTGTGCTCGCCCAGCGTCGGGGCCGGGCCGCGTACCGGCAGGGGGCCGCCGCCTTCCGGGCGGAACGGCGAGGAAAGCTGCGGGTGGTTGCCGACGAAGGCGCGCTCGGTCGGCTGGAACACGCCGCGCGCCCGCAGGTGCGCATCCGCATGCGTCAGGGCCGGGTGGCGGCATACCCCGGCGGCGATGCCAACCGCCTGCAGCGCGGCCATCGCGGCTTCGTCGCTGCGCGCCCGGGTCCAGGCCGCGAGCAGCGCCTCCAGCTCCGCCTGCCGTGCGCGGCGGGCGGCCAGCGGCAGGGCGGCCAGGTCGGCGCGGCCGAGCAGCGCCGCCAGCCGTGCCCAGGCGGCGTCGTCCTGGGTTGCCACCACCACCCATGTGTCCGGCGCGGCGCAGGGGAAGACGCCGTGCGGCACCTGCAGGGGATGCCGGTTGCCCAACCGCGGCCCCAACGTGCCGGTGACGGCCTGCTCGATCAGGTAGGGCCCCACCAGCGGGAACATGCACTCAACCTGCGAGAGGTCGATGTGCTGGCCCTGGCCGGAGGCTTGGCGGTGCAGCAGCGCCACCAGCACGGCGGCGGCGGCGTTGTGGCCACCGACCGGGTCGCCATAGGCCAGGTGGTTGGTCATCGGCGGCCAGTCCGCCTGGCCGGAGACGCCGGGCAGGCCGGAGGCATGTTCCAGCGTGGAGCCATAGGCCCGGGCCTCCCGCCACGGTCCGCTGCTGCCGAAGGCGGCCATGGAGACCATGACCAGGTCGGGCCGTTCCTGCCGCAGCACGGCGTAGTCCAGGCCCAGCTTGGGCAGCACTTCGGCGGCGTAGTTCTCCACCACCGCGTCGCTGATGCGCGCCAGGCGCCGCACCAGCGCCACGCCCTCGGGCCGGGTCAGGTCCAGCGTGATGCCCAGCTTGTTGCGGTTCAGCGCGTTGAAGCGGGTATTGGTCTCGTACTGCTTCTCGGCGAAGAATTCGGGGCGGGGGTCCACGCCGCGCCACCAGTCCGGATAGGCGCAGGCTTCCACCTTGATGATCCGCGCGCCGAGGTCGCCCAGCATGCGCGTGCAGATCGGCCCGGCCCAGCCCATCGAGAGGTCCAGCACGGTCAGGCCAGCCAGCGGCAGGCCCTGCGCGCGCGCGCCGGGCGGGCGCGGCGCGGGCAGCGGCCGCGCATCGTGCTCGGCGGCCAGCGGGGCGCGGCCGCGCCGCCGCCGCGGCG
>CAIMOR010000401.1 GCA_903843125.1 uncultured Rhodospirillales bacterium | reverse complement strand
GTGGCGGAGAAGTCCAGCCCCGTCACGGCCAGGCCCGGGCGAGCCGCCAGCAGGGCCAGCGCCAGGTCGCCGCTGCCGGTGCCGAGGTCCAGCGCTGCCTGGCCGGGGGCGGCGAGCAGCCACGCCAGCGCGGCGGCGGCAATGGCGGCGGCGGCGTCCGGGCGGCCGGTGAAGCCGGCCTGTCGCATGTGCGGCGCCAGTTCGCCTGCCTGGTGCTGCTCCGCCATCCGTCCCCCAAGGTTCGACCGCCCGCGACAAAGCTGATAACGCTTGGTCGATGTCCCCGCCATGCGCAACTGCCGCCCGGTGCTGCTGAAGCTCTGCCTGCTGGCCGCGGCGCTGGCGCTGCTGGTGTGGTTCGGCGTGGTCAGCCCGGCCGCGGTGCTGGCGGCCTTCCACCGGCCAGGCTCGGCACTGGCGGCGCTGGGGCTGATCCTGGTCGGCGCCCAACTCAGCGTGCTGCGCTGGCACTGGCTGCTGCGGTGGCAGGGCAGCCCGCTGCGGCTCGGCCAGGTCTGGCAGATCAGCTACATCAGCTGGTTCCTCGGCAGCTTCCTGCCGGGCGCCGCTGGCGGCGATGCGCTGCGTGCCCTCTACGTGCACCGCGAATGCCCGGGCACGCGGGTGCCGGCACTGCTGACCATCCTGCTCGACCGTCTGCTGGGGCTGGCAGCCTTGCTGCTGCTGGCGCTGGGGCTGGCGGCGGCCATGCCAGCGCAGGTGCTGGCGCAACCGGTGCTGGCCGCGCTGGTCGGCCTAGCGGCGGCTGGGTTGATGGCGATGCTGCTTTCGGTGCCGCTGGCGGCCTGGTTGCATGGCCTGCTGGCGCCGCTGCTGGCGCGCTGGCCCAGGCTGGCCGCGCTGGCCACCGCGCTGGTGGAAGCCGCCGGCGAGGCGCTGGCTGGTTGGCGCAGCAACCCTTCACGCTTGGTGGCCTGCCTGGGCGTGGGCCTGCTGGGCCACGTGCTTGTGGTGGCCGCGATCGTGCTGTTGGCGCGCGGCCAAGGGGTGGCCGGGCTGACGATTGGGCAATTGGGCCTGGCCAGTACCCTGGCGGTGCTGGCGAACCATATGCCGCTGACGCCTGGCGGTGTCGGCGTGGGGGAGGCGAGCTTCGCCGAGATCTGCCGCCTGCTGGCACCGGGCGGCGCCGTGGCGGCCTACGGCTCGGTCATCTTCACCTTCCGCCTCGTGACGCTGCTGTCCTACCTGCCCGGCGCGGTTGCGCTGCTGACCTACCGGCGCGGCGCGGCAGCGAAGGCGCGGTCGATGGCGGCCAGCACGGCTTCGACGGCCGCGTCATCCAGGCCTGGGTGAATCGGCAGTAGCAGGCATTCGGCGGCGGCGGCCTCGGTATGCGGCAGGGCCGGCGCCGCCGCGCGATAGGGCGCTTCCAGATGGGAGGCCATGACGCCGCGCCGGGTCGGCACTCCCTCGGCGTGCAGCGCCTCCATCAGCGCGTTGCGGGAGAGCGGTGCCTCCGGCCGCAGCCGTACTTGATAGCTCTGCCAGTTCGGCTCCACATGCGCCGGCACGTGCGGCGGCACCAGCCAGGGGTGGTTGGACAGCGCGGCGGTATAGCGTTCCGCCACGCGACGGCGCAGCGCCAGCATCTCCGGCAGGCGCCCCAGCTGCACCACGCCGATGCCGGCCTGCACATCCGTGATGCGGAAGTTGTAGCCAATCTCGGGATAGGTCTCAAAGGTGGTCGGCGAGGCGCCGTGGCGGTCGAAATCCGACAGCGACATGCCCTGGTGGCGCTGTCGGCGCAGCCGGGCGGCCAGTTCGGCATCGTCGGTCAGGATCATCCCGCCTTCGCCGGTGGTGACCAGCTTGCGGGCATGCAGGCTGAAGATGGTGGCCCGCGCCAGCGCCCCCACCGGACGGCCGCGGAAGCGCGAGCCGATCGAGCAGGCGGCATCCTGGATCACCAGCAGGCCGTGCCGGGCCGCGATCTCGTTGATGCGGTCGATCTCGCAGGGCAGGCCGATCTGGTCCACCGGCAATATCGCCTTGGTGCGGGGCGTGATGCGGTGCTCGATGTCGGCGGGGTCGATGTTGTAGGTGGCGGGGTCGATATCGGCGAAGACCGGCGTGGCGCCGACATGGACGATGACGTTGACCGAGGCGATGAAGGTCAGCGAGGGCACGATGACCTCGTCGCCCGGGCCAATGCCGAGTTCCTTCAGCAGCAGGAACCCACCGGTGGTCCAGGAGGAGACGCCGATGCCCTCGGCCGCGCCGCCGAGGCGCGCGAAACCGGCTTCCAATTCGCGCAGGCGCGGGCCGCCGACCACCCAGCCGCTGCGTACGGCGGCGGCGGCCGCGGCTTCCTCCTCGGGGCCGAAGTACGGGCGGCTGAAGGCGATCTCGGTCATGGCGCGGGCTCCGCCGCCGGTGGCGGCATGGTCCAGTTCTCGACGCTGTCTTCCAGCAGGGCGCTGGCATCCGGGTGGCGCGCGGTGAACCAGGCGACATAGCGCGCCACGCCATCCTCGAAGCGGATCCGTGGCCGGTAGCCCAGCAGCGCCTCGGCCCGGCGGTTGTCGGCGTGCAGCTTGTGGACATCGCCGGGGCGGGCGGTGTGCAGCGCGGCCGAGAGGTCGTTGCGGCCGGTGGCGCGCAGCACCACCTCCGCCACTTCCCGCACCGTCATCATGCGGCCATAGGCGATGTTGAGAGTGACGCCGGCGGCCTGCGGCGCCAGCCCGGCCAGCAGCAGCCCGCGCGCCACCTCCGCCACGTAGGTGAAGTCGCGCCCGTTCGAGCCGTCGCCGAAGATGACGGGCGGCAGGCCGCACAGCGCGCGGATCAGGAAGCGCGGGATCACCTCGGCCCGCATGCCGCGTTCGGGCGCGCGGGGGCCATAGGCGTTGAACGGGCGCACGATCACCGTCTCCAGCCCGTAGGTCTGCCGATAGGCGTCCGCATACAACTCCCCGGCCAGCTTGGCGGCGCCGTAGACGGTAACCGGGCGGCAGGGCGTCTCCTCGCCCAGCAACCCGTCGGAGCTGTTGCCGTAGACCTCGGAGGAGGAGCAGTAGACCACGCGGCGCACGCCCAGGGCGCGGGCGGCTTCCAGCACGTTGAAGCTGCCGGTGGCGTTGACGTCGTGGCTTTCGCGCGGGTTGCCCAGCGATCGGCGCACGCATTGCACCGCCAGGTGGAACACCAGTTCGCAGCCGGCCATGGCGGCTGCGACCGCGGCGCTGTCCATGATGGAGCCGCGTAGCAACTGCAGCCGGCCGCTTGCCTCGGCCGCCGCAAGGTTGTCCAGGTTGCCGGTGGAGAAGTCATCCAGCACCGTCACCGCATGGCCCTCGGCCAGCAGCGCGTCGACCAGGTGGCTGCCGATGAAGCCGGCACCGCCGGTGACCAGCACGCGCATCACTGCGCTGCCCGTCGGCGCGCGGCGACCTCGGCCAGGTTGCGGTCCAGTACCTGCTGCGCCTGTTCCAGCACGCGCACCACCTTCAAGCCGCGGCTGCCGTCCATCATCGGCGCCTGGTTGCCGCGGATGACGCCGGCGAAGTGGTTGACCACCCCGGCCAGCGCTTCCCGGCGGGAAATGCGGGGCGAATAGATGTCCCCGGCACGATAATCCGGCACGATGGTGGCGCGCTGATCCTCGGGCCGGAACTCGATGCCGCTGTCGTAGATGCGGATCTTCTGGTCCTGGTCCAGGTCGTCCCAGATCAGCATCTGCCGGGTACCGCCGATGACGAAGCGCCGCACCTTCATCGGCGACATCCAGCTGAGGTTGAAATGCGCCACCGCGTCATGCGCGTAGTGCAGTGTCAGGTAGACCATGTCCGGCAGGGTCGGGTTCACGTGGCAATAGCCGGTGACATCCACGCCCACCACCTCGTCGTCCATCAGGTGGTCGATGATCGACAGGTCGTGCGGCGCCAGGTCCCACAGGCAGTTCACGTCGGTCTGGAACAGCCCGAGGTTCACCCGCATGGAATCGAAGTAGCAGATCTTGCCGAGCCGGCCGGACTCCACCGTCTCCTTGATCTTCTGCACCGCGCCGGTGAACAGGAAGGTGTGGTCCACCATCAGCGTGCGGCCGGTGCGGGCGGCGATGGCGACCAGTTCCTCGCCCTCGGCCACCGTGGCGCACATCGGCTTTTCCACCAGCACGTGCTTGCCGGCCAGCAGCGCCTGCCGCGCCAGGGGGAAATGCGTGGCAACGGGCGTGGCGATGACCACGGCGTCCACATCCGGCAGCGCCAGCACCGCCTCGGCGTCGTCGTAGGTGCGCAGCCCCGGCAACGCGGCCGTTGCGCGGGCGCGGGCCTCGGGCCGACGCTCGGCCAGCGCCACCACCTCGCACTCGGCCGAGGCGGCGACGTTGCGCAGCAGGTTGGGGCCCCAGTACCCGTAGCCGATGATGCCGACCCTGATCCGCATGCCCGTCCCGTCGTCGTTCAATCCAGCGCCCAGGGGCTGAGATCCAACCCCGTCAGCCCGGCGAAATCATCCACTTCCGGCCGGATCGCGGCGCGCAACCGAGCGGCGAGCGCGGGCTCCAGCCCGGCCATGTCGTCCGCGGTGGCATTCACCCGGCCGATCCGCAACGCCGACCACGGCAGCACCGCCACCCCCAGCCAGGCTTGCAGCCGAGCGAAAAAGCCTTCGGGGTCGCGCACCGCGTCCTCGAACAGGACGAAGTGGACGCGGCTCCGCCCGAACTGCTCGTACCACGCCCGCGCGAAGCTGCCATAGCGGCCGCGCAGCATGTAGTCGAAGGGCCGCGCCGCCTCGCGCTCCGGGCCGAGCGGGTTGGGCCGCTGGCCTTCCAGCGCCACCGCCCGCTCGAAGGGCAGGGTTTCCAGGCCGTTCTTCGTCGACCACTTCCAGTTGGAGTAAGCCCGCGCCACCGGCTCCCGTAGGATGAACAGGAAGCGCGCGTCCGGCAGCACCCGCGCCAGGCGGGGCCGGGCGGCGTCGTTCTCCAGGTAGTTCGTGGTCTTTTCCACCCGCTGCGTGCCGGCCGGCGCGGCGGCGAAGAACCGCGCGTAGTCGGCCAGCAGCCCGGCATCGCCATCCGGGTGGTCACGCAGGCAAACCTTCGGTTCCGGCGCGATCGGCTGCGCCAGGAAGATGCCGGGGTGGCGTTGCAGCGCCTGGGCCAGGAAGGTGGTGCCGCTGCGCGGCGCCCCGCCGATGACCACGTCCGGCACCGGCGGCCGCGTCGCCACGCTAGCGCCCCGCGAAGAACGCGCGGATGGCAGCGATGGCCTGGTCCAGCTGCGCATCGGTCATGCCGGCGAACAGCGGCAGCGACAGGCCCTGTTCCGCCCAGGCCTCCGAGACCGGGTAGCCGCGCGGGTCGGATGCCAGGCCGGCGAGGCAGGGTTGCCGATGATTCGGCACCGGGTAGTGCAGGCCGGTCTCGATGCCGGCGGCGGTCAGCGCGGCGCGCAGCGCGTCCCGCTCCGGCGCGCGGACCACATGGAGGTGCCAGACATGGTCCTGGTGCCGCGTCTCCGGCAGCCGCAGCGGCAAGCCAGCCAGCCCTTCGGCATAGGCCGCGGCCAGTTGCTTGCGCCGCGCCGTCCAATCCGCCAGCCGCGGCAGCTTGTGCCGCAGCACGATGCCCTGGATGCCATCCATCCGGTAGTTGAAGCCAACCTCGGCGTGGATGTAGCGCTCGCTCTGGCCATGGTTGCGCAGCCGGCGCAGGCGCTCGGCCAGGGCGTCGTCGGCGGTGGTGACCAGGCCGCCCTCGCCAGCCGCGCCCAGGTTCTTGCCGGGGTAGAAGCTGAAGCAGCCCATCAGCCCATGGCAGCCGAGCGAGACCCCATCGTAGCGAGCGCCGATGGCCTGGGCATTGTCCTCGATGACCTTCAGGCCATGCGCCTGGGCCAGCGCCTGCACGGCGCCGAGGTCGGCCGGCTGGCCATACAGGTGCACTGGAATGATGGCGCGGGTGCGCCCAGTCACACGGCGCGCGGCATCGGCGGCATCGATGTTGCCGGTGGCGTCCTCGACGTCGCACAGCACCGGCGTGGCGCCGACATAGAGCACGCCCCAGATGGTGGCGATGAAGGTGTGCGCGGGCACCAGCACCTCGTCACCGGGGCCGATGCCGGCGGCGACCATGGCCAGGTGCAGCGCAGCCGTGCCGGAGGAGCAGGCGATGGCATGCGGCGTGCCCAGCCAGGCGGCGATGTCGCGCTCGAAGGCCTCGACGTAACGGCCGCCGCTGAAGGCGCTGTTGACGAACAGCGCCTGGATGTCGGCCTGCGCCGCAGCCGAGACCTCGTCCCACTGCAGCGCCAGGTTGTTGAACGGTATTTTCGGGCTCATCGGGCCGGCCGCCTTTCGCGCACGTCGCCGACCACGCGGGCTGGGTTGCCGGCGACAATGGCAAAGGCCGGCACGTCGCGGGTCACCACTGCGCCGGCCGCAACCAGCGCCCCCTCGCCGATGGTGACGGGCAGGATGGTGGCGCCGCTGCCGATGGCGGCACCGCGCTTCACCAGCGTGCGCGACAGCGTCCAGTCGTCATTGCCCAGCACCTCGCCGGCATCGTTGGTGGCGCGTGGCCAGAGATCGTTGGTGAACATCACGCCGTGGCCGACGAAGACCTCGTCCTCGATCGTGACGCCCTCGCAGATGAAGCAGTGGGATTGCAGCTTGCAGCGGGCGCCGATGCTGGCGCCGACCTGGACCTCGACAAACGGGCCGATGCGGGTACCGTCGCCGATGCTGCAGCCATAGATATTGACCATGTCCGGCTGGTAGACCCGGACGTCGAGGCCAAGTTTCGCGGAGGGGTGGATGGGCATCCGCGGCCGCCTGCCTTGGGGTTCCGGTTCACCGCGCGATACACGACTGCCCCCGGGCGGGCAAGCGGCTTCAATCCTCGGCACCCGACGCAACCCGGCCCTGCCAATCCGCCAGCAGGTCGCGCAGCGTCGTCTCCCACGGCACTGCCGGTGCCCAGCCAAGCAGCGTCCGGGCACGGCCGGCATCGCCCTGGGTCCGCAGCACATCGGTCGGGCGCAGCCGCGCAGGCTCGGTGCGCAGGTCGGCCCGAACCCCCGCCAGCGCCAGCAATGCCGCGACCGCATCCGCCAGCCGCCGCGGCTCGCCGCCGGCGATGTTCAGCACGGCGCCGTTCCCAACCGCCTCCGGCCTTGCCAGCGCGGCGACATAGGCGGCGCACACATCCCGCACATCCAGCATGTCCCGCCAACGATCCAGCGCGCCGGTGCGCATCACGGGTTCCTGCCGCCCAGCCTGGATCAGGGCAACCTGACGGGCAAAGGCGGCCAGGGCGTAGTCGGGCGACTGGCCGGGGCCGACATGGGTGAAGGGCCGCAGCCGCAGCAGCCGCAGGCCGCGCAACGCCATCTCGGCCAGGGCAATCTCGGCTGCGGCCTTGCTGGCGGCGTAGGGATTAGCCGGGGCCAGGGCCGCATCCTCGGCCAGCGCGACACCGGCCTGGAAGCTCAGGCCATAGACCTCGGCCGACGAAACCTGGACGAAGCGGGTCGCCGGGTGATCGCGGCGGATCGCCTCGGCCAGCGCCAGCGTACCGTCCACATTGGCGCGCCAGGTGGCGGTGGGTTTGGCGAAGGCGGCCGGCACGTTGGCCTGCGCCGCCAGGTGCAGCACGGCGTCCGGCGCCGCCGCGGCCAGCATCGCCGGGAAGGCCGCCGGCGCCAGCAGGTCGAACGGCACCAGCGCATCGGCGCCCGCGACCTGGCCTTCGCGGGAGGTGACCAGCAGCACGGCAGCCGGGAAGGCCTGCCGCAATGCCGGCATCAGGTGGCGGCCGACGAAGCCGCCGGCGCCGGTCACCAGGATACGGCGCGGCGGTGGTTCGGCCGGCATGGCGCTGGCTAGGCTTCCGCCAGCGCGCGGGCCGGCGGCGGC
>CAIMOR010000400.1 GCA_903843125.1 uncultured Rhodospirillales bacterium | reverse complement strand
GCTCGGCCTGCAGCATCGGGCCCAGCCAGCCGGGCAGGGCGGCCAGCAGCGCCGGCCAATGCGCCAGGTGCAGCCACAGGCTGGGCACCACCCCCGGTGCCGTGCCGCGCCGCGCCGCCAGGTCCATCGCCATCGCCTGCACCTCGGGCGCCAACTCCGCCAGCCGGGGCAGCGGCGGCACCGTGGCCAGCGGCGGTCCCACCGGCGCGGCGCTCGCCACCCCCGGCGTCGGCGGCACGCCCTCCAGCAGGCGCCTGAGGGCGGTCAGCATCACCAGGTTGGTCTGGTTGCCGCGGTTGTACACCGCCACGATGTCCCGCACCGTCCGCAGCGTCGCCGCCTCCAGCCCCGCCGCCGCCCAGTCCTGGCGCGACACCACCGGCACCTCCGGCAGCACCAACCCCGCCGCCAGCCGGTCCCGCCCGCCGGCCACCAGCCCGCCACGCAGCGCCGGCGCCACCGTGGCCCAGGCCCAGTCCAGCGCGCCGTCCAGCGTCGCCAGGTGCCGCCAGATCAGGTTGACCAGCGGCACCCCGGTCGCCTCCCGCAGCGCGGCATAAACCGCGGCAACGGCCGGCGACGCTTCGCTCTCGCGAACCTCGGGCAATGCGCTTGGCGCCATCGCCTCAGCCCTCCGCCCGGGCCATTCGGGCGCTCACCGGAACCCCATCCGCAGCGCCCCATCCACCCGGATGGTCTCGCCGTTCAGGTAGGGGTTCTCGACAATCTGCTGCGCCGTCATCGCGTACTCATCCGCATCGCCCAGCCGCGCCGGGTTCGGCACGCTGGCCGCCAGGCTGGCGCGGATATTGTCCGGCAGCCGCCCCAGCATCGGCGTATCCATGATCCCCGGCGCAATCGTGCATACCCGGATGTTGCGGCTGGCCAAATCCCGCGCCGCGCAGATCGTCAGCCCGATCACCCCCGCCTTGCTCGCGGCATAGGGCGTCTGGCCGATCTGCCCCTCATACCCGGCGATGCTCGCGGTCATGATGCAGACCCCGCGCTCGCCCTCCACCGGCTCGTTCTTCGCCATGGCGGCCGCCGCCAGCCGCACCGCGTTGAAGCTGCCCACCAGGTTGACGTTCACGATATTGGCGAAGTGCGCCAGCGGCATCGGCGCGCCGTCCTTGTCCACCACGCGCTTGCTGCCGCCGATACCCGCGCAGTGCACCAGAATGGCCACGCGCCCCATCGTCTCGGCCTTGGCCACGGCGGCGGCCATGCTGTCCTCCTCCGTCACGTTGGCCGCGGCAAACTGCGTCCCATGCCCCAGCCCGGCCGCCACCTCGGCGCCGTTGCTCCGCTCCAGGTCGATGATCAGCACCGTCGCGCCGGCGGCGATCAACCGCTTCGTCGTCGCCAGCCCCAACCCCGAAGCCCCACCGGTCACGATGGCCACATTCCCCTTGATCTGCATATCCGCGTGTCTCCCTACAACCGTTCGATGATCGTCGCGTTGGCCATGCCCCCGGCCTCGCACATGGTCTGCAGCCCGTAGCGCGCCCCGCTCCGCTCCATCGCGCCCAGCATCGTCGTCAGCAGCCGGGTCCCGCTCGCCCCCAACGGATGCCCGAGCGCAATCGCCCCGCCCACCGGGTTCAGCCGATCGGCGTCGCCGCCCAGCTCCTTCGCCCAGGCCAGCGGCACCGAGGCGAAGGCCTCGTTCACCTCCACATGCTCCATCTGCCCCAGCTGCATCCCCGCCTTGGCCAGCACCCGCCGCGTCGCCGGCATCGGCGCCGTCAGCATCAGCAACGGGTCATCGCCGATCACGTCGAAGGCCACGAACCGCGCCCGCGCCCGCATCCCCAACCGCGAAGCCGCCGCCTCGCTCATGATCAGCACCGCCGAAGCGCCATCGGTGATCTGCGACGAGTTCCCCGCCGTCACCCCCCACCTGATCTCCGGAAACCGCTCGGCATCCCGCGGGTTCTCGAACGCCGCCCGCAGCCCCGCCAGGCTCTCCACGGTGGTCTGCGGCCGAATGGTCTCGTCCTGCGCCACCACCCCCGCCGGCGTCACCACCGGCACGATCTCCGCAGCGAAATCGGTCGCCGCCGCGCGCTGATGGCTGCGTGCCGCATAGGCATCCATCTCGGCCCGGCCCAGCCCCCACTTCGCCGCCACGATCTCGGCGCTCACGCCCTGCCCGACCAGCCCCGGCGCATAGCGCGCCTTGAACACCGCGCCATACGGGTCCTTGTCCACCCGGCTGCTGCCCATCGGCACGCGGGACATGCTCTCCACGCCCCCGGCAATCACGATGTCATAGGCCCCGGCCATCACCCCCTGCGCGGCGAAATGCACCGCCTGCTGGCTGCTGCCGCACATCCGCTGAATGGTCGTGCTCGGCACATGCTCGGGGTAGCCCGCCGCCAGCCAACCCAACCGCCCCGGGTTCATCGACTGCTCGCCCACCTGGCTGACGCAGCCGATCACGATGTCCTCCACGCTGCCGGGGTCCAGCTTGTTGCGCTCGACCAGCGCCGCCAGCACCGCCGCCATCAGCTCGGTCGGATGCACGTCCGAGAGCGCCCCGCCGGGCTTGCCCCGCCCCATCGGCGTGCGCACGGCATCCACGATCACAGCATTGGCCATCGGCCGCGTTCCTTCCCGCTTGTGCCGCATCCTCCCCTCGGCCGCCGCCCGATGCAACAGGCCGACGCCCCCGGCGGCGCGACGGGTCGACGCCCCCGGCGGCGCGATGGGTCGACGCCGCCAAGTGGCGGCGCGACGGGTTGACGCCCCAGCCGCCGCCGCTACACGCTGACGGCAACACGCAGGGAGGAACGGCCCATGGACCACCTGGCTCGCTGGGCGGCGCACCAGCCCGACAAACCCGCGCTGCTCTTCCCCGAAACCGGCGAATCCCGCAGCTACGCCCAGCTCGACCACCGCGCCAACCTGGCCGCGCAATGGCTCATCAACCTCGGCCTGCAACCGGACGAAACGGTGGCGCTGCTCTGCGACAACCGCCCCGAATTCTTCGAGATCGCCTACGCCACCCGCCGCGCCGGCCTGCACTACACCCCGCTCTCCATCCACCTCCGCCCCCGAGAGATCGCCTACGTCCTGCAGGACAGCGGCGCCCGCGCCCTGATCGTCAGCGACGCCCTGGCCGACCTCGCCCAGGACCTCATCGCCCAGGGCGCCGTCGGCGACCGCCTGCGCTTCGCCATCGGCAACGCCGTGCCGGGCTACGCCAGCCATGAAGCCGCGCTCGCCTCGCTCGCGCCCGCGCCGCTCCCGGCCCGCCCGGTCGGCCGCGTCTTCCTCTACTCGTCGGGCACCACCGGACTGCCGAAAGGCATCCGCCGCGCGCTGCTGGGGCCGGAACACCACGCCAGCCCCGAAGCCGACATGCACTGGAAGACCTGGTACGGCTTCGACAGCAGCACGGTCTATCTCTCGCCGGCGCCGCTCTACCACGCCGCGCCCAACGCCTACTGCATGCGCACCATCAACGAAGGCGGCACCGCCGTCGTCCTCCGCAAGTTCGATGCCGCCACCTGCCTCGCCGCCATCGAACGCCACGGCGTCACCCACAGCCAATGGGTGCCCACCATGTTCGTGCGCCTGCTGGCCCTGCCGGACGCGGTGCGCACCCAGCACGACCTCTCCAGCCACCGCTGCGCCATCCACGCCGCCGCGCCCTGCCCACCGGCGGTCAAGCGCGCCATGATCGACTGGTGGGGCCCCATCCTGCGCGAATACTACGCGGGGTCCGAGAGCATCGGCACCACCGTCATCGACAGCGAGACCTGGCTGCGCAAACCCGGCAGCGTCGGCCGCCCGGTCAACAACGTGAAGCTCCATATCCTCGACGAAACCGGCGCCGAACTGCCGCCGCACGAGGTCGGCCAGATCTGGTTCGAGGGCGGCCCGCCCTTCGCCTACCACAACGCCGCCGAGAAAACCGCCGCCGCCCGCAACGCGCAGGGCTGGCAATCGCTCGGCGACCTCGGCAGCGTGGACGAGGACGGCTTCCTCTACCTCAGCGACCGCCGTGCGGACCTCATCCTCTCCGGCGGCGTCAACATCTACCCCGCCGAAATCGAGGCCGCGCTGGCCCAGCACCCCGCGGTACGGGACGTCGCGGTCGTCGGCGTGCCGCACCCCGATTTCGGCGAGCAGGTGAAGGCCGTGGTGGTCCCGCGCCACCAACCCAGCGCCACGCTGGCCGAGGAGCTCCGCGACTTCGCCCGCGCCGAACTCGCCGGCCCCAAGGTGCCCCGCCTGATCGAGTTCGTCGACGAACTGCCGCGCAGCGAAGCCGGCAAGCTGCTGCGCCGCATCCTGAAGGAACAGCATCGCGGCGCCTAGCCGCGCGCGGGCGCGTCACGCCTACAGCGTGCGGGCGTCACGCTCACAGCGTGCAGGCGTCACGCTCACAGCGTGCGGGCGTTACGCCCACAGCGCGCGGGCGTCACGCTCACAGCGTGCGGGCGTCACGCCTACAGCGTGCGGGCAATGATCTCCTTCATCACCTCGCTGCTCCCGCCATAGATCCGCCCGACGCGCGCATCCGCCCAGGCCCGCGCCACCTTGGTCTCGGTCATGTAGCCCATGCCGCCGTGGATCTGCAGGCAGTCATCCAGCACGCGGCAGTACAGCTCGGCGCCCATCAGCTTCGCCGTCGCCGCCATCTCCACGCTCAGCTCGCCCTTCAGGTGCAGCGCCAGGCAATGGTCGGCAAAGCTGCGATACATCACCGCATTCGCCCGGCACTCCGCCAGCTTGAAGCGGTTGTGCTGCATGTCGAACACCGTGCTGTCGAACAGCGTCCGCTCCCGCGCCCAGGCCACGGTCTCCTCGATCGCCACCTCCATGCCGCACGCCGCGCGCATGGCAATGATCAACCGCTCCTGCGGCAGGTTGGAGATCAGGTAGCTGAACCCCTTGCCCTCCTCGCCCAGCAGGTTGCCGCGCGGCACCCGCACGTCGTCGAAGAACAGCTCGCTGGTATCCTGCGCATGCAGCCCCAGCTTCTCCAGGTTCTTGCCCTTGGCAAAGCCCGGCGTGCCTTCCTCCACGCACACCAGGGAAATGCCCTTGCGGCCGGCGCCCGGGTCGGTCTTGCAGCACAGAATCACCAGGTGCGCGTTCTGCCCATTGGTGATGTAGGTCTTGCTGCCATTGATGACGTAGTCCTCGCCATCCTTCTCGGCCCGCGTCCGCATCGCCTTCAGGTCGCTGCCCATGCCCGGCTCGGTCATCGCGATGGCGGTGATCATCTCGCCCCGCGCCATCTTCGGCAGCCACTCCCGCTTCTTCGCCTCGCTGGCGTAGCGAAGGATATACGGCGCGGTGATGTCGTTGTGCAGCGAGAACCCCACGCCGCTCGCCTGCACCCGCCCGGTCTCCTCGATCAGCACCGTCGAGAAGCCAAAGTCGGCCCCGGCCCCGCCATACTCCTCGGGCATGCCCAGGCACAGCAACCCCGCCTCCCCAGCCGCCAGCCACACCTCGCGGGGCACAATCCCGTCCTTCTCCCACTGGCGGTGATACGGCACCACATGCTTCTCGAAGAACGCGCGCACGGTCGCCCGAAACGCCTCATGCTCCTCCGTCAGCACCGTCCGCGGCGGAAACGCCGGCAACTTCTCCATGCTCACTGCCTCCCGCTGATCAGCGCGATCTCCGCCGCGCCATACCCCAACGCACCCAGCACCTCGTCGGTATGCTCGCCCCGCGTCGGCGGCGGCAGCCCCGCCTCGCCCGGCGTCCCGCTGAACCGCGGCGCCGGCGCCGACTGCACCACGCCGTCCCGCTCCACGAATGTCCCGCGCGCCACGTTGTGCGGGTGCCCAGGCGCCTCCGCCATGCTCAGCACCGGCGCCACGCAGGCATCCGTGCCGTCGAACAACGCCGCCCAATGGTCCCGCGGCTGCGAGGCAAACACCGCCGCCAGCTTCGCCTTCAACGCGGGCCAGGCCGCCGGCTGCATCCGGTCCCGGTGCTCGGCCGGATCAATCCCCAGCTTCCCCAGCATCAGCTCGAAGAACTGCGGCTCTATCGGCCCCACGGCCAGGAACCCACCATCGGCGCACGCATAGGTGTCGTACCAGGGCGCCGCGCCATCCAGCATGTTCACGCCGCGCTCCGGCTGCCAGCGCCCGCGCCCCATCATGGCGTAGATCGGCGCCATCAGCAGCGCGGCGCCATCGGTCATCGCCGCATCCACCACCTGGCCGCGGCCCGTGGAGCGCGCGCTCAGCACCGCCGCCAGCAACCCAACCGCCAGCAGCATGCCGCCGCCGCCATAGTCGCCCACCAGGTTCAGCGGCGGGGCAGGGCGCTCGCCCGGCCGGCCCATGGCGTGCAGCGCGCCGGTCAGGGCGATGTAGTTCATGTCGTGCCCGGCCGCCTGCGCCAGCGGGCCGAACTGCCCCCACCCGGTCATCCGCCCATAGGCAATCCGCGGGTTCCGCCCCAGCACCACCTCCGGCCCCAGCCCCAACCGCTCCATCACCCCGGGCCTGAACCCCTCGACCAGCGCATCCGCGCCCTCCAGCAGCCGCAGCGCCGCTTCCACGGCGGCCGGCTGCTTCAAATCCAGCGTCACGCTCCGCCGCCCGCGCAGCACCGCGTCGCGCCGGTCCATCGGCGCGCCATCCGGCCGGTCCAGCCGCACCACCTCGGCGCCCATATCCGCCAGCACCATGGCGCAGAACGGCCCCGGCCCGATGCCCGCGAATTCCACAACCTTGATGCCGCTGAGCGGTCCCATGGGCGTCTCCCTTTGGCGCTACCCTATCAGCGCCCCCGGGATTTGACAGCACCGCCCCGCCGTCCGACCTTCCGCCCCAGAAGACCGTCCAGGAGCCAAGCATGTCCCGCCACACCGCCGCCCACTACTTCCTCGAAGGCCTGGTGGAGAGCGGGATCGAGTACCTGTTCTGCAACCTCGGCACCGACCACGTCTCCATCATCGAGGAGATCGCCCGCTGGGACCAGACCAACCGCCCGCGCCCGCCGGTCATCACCGCCCCGCATGAGGTCGTGGCCGTCCACATGGCCGGCGGCTACGCCATCATGACCGGCCGCGGCCAGGCTGTCCTCGTCCATGTGGATGCCGGCACCGCCAACGCCGCCATGGGCATGCACAACCTCTGCCGCGGCCGCGTGCCCGTCTTCCTGATGGCCGGCCGCGCCCCCTTCACCACCCGCGGCGAGATGATCGGCAGCCGTGACACCTATGTCCACTTCATCCAGGACCCCTACGATATCGCCAGCATCGTCAGGCCCTACACCAAGTGGGAATACTGCCTGCCCAACGGCATCGTGGCGAAGGAACTGCTGGCCCGCGGCACCGCCATGATGATGAGCGAACCCACCGGCCCGGTCTTCATGTCCCTCCCGCGCGAAACGCTTGCGGAAGAAATCGAGGAAGAAAAAATCCGCAGCTACCCGCCGGCGCGCTACGGCGCGGTGCTGGCCGGCGGCGCCGGCCCCGAAGTGGTGGCGAAGGTCGCCGCCGAGATCATGGCCGCCGACAATCCTGTCGCCTTCTGCGGCTATCTCGGCCGCAAGCCGGAAGCCGTGGCAGCCCTGGCGGACCTGGCCATGCTGGCGGGCATCCGCGTGGTCTCGCACTACCCGGTCTACATGAACTTCCCGGCCGACCACCCCGCCTTCGCCGGCTTCGAGCCTGGCGCGCTGCTCAGGGAATGCGACCTCGGCCTGCTGCTGGACGTGGACGTCCCCTGGGTGCCCACCACCCACCAGCACCGCGAGGACACCTTCTTCATCCATGTCGATGTCGACGCCGCCAAGCGCGACCTGCCGATCTGGAACTTCCCCGGCGACATCCGCGTCCAGGGCGACTGCGCCATCGTCCTCGGCCAGGTCGCCGCCGCCATCCGCGCCATGAGCGACGACGCCTATCGCGCCCGCGTCGCCGCCCGCATCGCCAGCTGGGAAGCCCCCCGCACCGCCCGCCAGCGCAAGCTGGACAGCATGGCGGAACAGGCCGGCGCCGCCGACACCATCTCGGTGCCCTACCTGATGGCCGAACTCAACAAGCAGCTCCGGCCGGAGGACATCGTCGTCAACGAAGCCATCCGCAACGGCGGCCACGTGCAGGACTTCATCATCCGCACCCTGCCGCAGACCTATATCGGCTTTGCCGGCGGCGGCCTCGGCTTCTCCGGCGGCATGGCGCTGGGCGTGAAGCTCGCCCGGCCGGAAAACCGCGTGCTGCAGATCGTCGGCGACGGCAGCTACCATTTCGGCAGCCCCGACGCGGTCTACTCCGTGGCGCAGATGCACGGCCTGCCCATCTTCACCATCGTGCTCGACAATCGCGGCTGGGGCGCGGTGAAATCCGCCGTCAACCGCGTCTACCCCGGCGGCGAGGCCAGCAAGACCGACGCCTTCTTCAGCCGCCTGGACCGCAACGCGGACGTCCGCAACTTCGCGGAAGTCGGCAAGGCCTTCGGTGCCTACGGCGAACGCGTGACGGAACCAAGCGCCG
>CAIMOR010000399.1 GCA_903843125.1 uncultured Rhodospirillales bacterium | reverse complement strand
CGCAGGGTTTATTTGCATCAAATCCCTAGCGCATGGCGAAACGAGAGGGAAAATCACCATCGCACGCCGCAAGCCCGCTGCATCCCACCCCAATCCGCGCCATCCGCGGCCCGAAGTGGTCAGGATTTGCATTGATTTTTGGGACGTATCGGATGATTTTGTACAAAATCCTCCGGTTCTCAACGATATGTCAAAACCCCAGGTTGCATTGGATTCGATCGACCGGCGCATGCTCCGCGCCCTGCAGCGCGACGGCCGGCTGCCCGTGGTGGCGCTGGCCGAGGAGATCGGCCTCTCCGCCACCCCGTGCCAGCGCCGGCTGAAGCGGCTGGAGGACAGCGGCGTCATCGCCCGCTACGCCGCGGTGCTGGACCCGGTGCAACTCGGCCTGCCGCTGCAGGCCTTCGTCATGGTGGCGCTGGCCTCCCACGCCGAGGACGTGGTGGAGGGCTTCCACAAGGCGCTGGCCGCCCGGCCGGAGGTACTGGCCGCCTACGCCATGAGCGGCGAGATGGACTACCTGCTGCACATCCTGGCCGCCGACTTCGACGCCTATGCGGACTTCGCGCTGAAGGCCCTGCTGCGGATGCCGGGCGTGAAGGAAACCCGCTCCTCCTTCGTGCTGCAGGCACTGAAGCCGCCCGGTGACATCCCGGTCTGACCGGCGCCGCCGTGGCCTGTTTGCCACGCTGCCCGTGGCATTTGCGCCACCAACCCCAAAGCTTCGCTTGCCTGCGCCCCACCCAAGGGTAAACATTCCGCCCGCAGGTCACCCGAGGGTTGGAAGCATGCGCAAGCATTGGGCCACGCAGGCCGTACTCGCCAGTGCCGCTTTGCTGCTGGCGGGCTGCGCCACCCCTGGCGCGGGCGGCCCGCAGGCCCAGCCCGGCCTGCTGGAGCAATCGCCGCTGCCGGACGCCGCCGCCGCCATCGAGGGCCGCGACAACATCGACGTCTATGGCCGCCTGGAACTCACCCTGGTGCCCGTGGTCGCCGGCATCGCCCGCGAGGTGCCGCTGACCGAGGGCGACCTCGCCGCCACCTTCGGCCGCTTCCTCAGCACCACCAACCGCAGCTACACGCTCTCGGTGAAGCCGCAATTCCACGGCCGCCCGGCGCCCGAGATGGTGCTGCTCAACCTGGTCCACAACGAGGACACCAGCGCCGCCAAGCCGGTCAGCTCGGCCTCCGCCATGCAGAGCAGCATCGCCACCACCTGGGTGCGGCTGCGCGGCGGCGAGACCATCACCTATGAGGTGACGGCGCGCGCCAGCACGCAGCAGACCTTCCACCTGGCGGACCGGCTGACCCAGGTGGTCGGCATCGTCAGCGCGGTCAGCACGCCCATCACCGGCGGTGGCTCGGCCATCCTCGGCGCGCTCGGCTCCAGCATCGTCAACAACGCCATGAAGGTGGTGGATGACGCGCTGTCCGAGACCTATTCCTCGGCGCCCACCGTCTCGCGCTCCAGCAACCTCGGCCCCGGCCGCACCGCCGGCGCGCCGAACCGCTTCCTCCGGCGCGACGTCTACCGCATCAAGGCCGCGGACGGCACCGACCTGGCGGAACTCCGCATCGACCTGACCATGGCGCGCAGCCTGGCCGATGCGCAGCCCAGCCGCACCCTGCCGCCGGCCGGCGCCGAGAACCGCCACGCCCCGGCCGGCCTCTCCGGCATGCCCGTGGTGGTGCCCAGCCCGCCCGGCGCCACCGCCCCGGTGACCTACCCGCTGAAGACGGTGTGGGAGAGCGACGTCTTCCCGGCCTATCGCCAGCTGATCCGCCAGGCCCGCCGCAACCCGCCGGAGCCCGGCAGCTTCGAGGATGCCTGCCAGGACGCGCACGCCTACAGCATGGCCGAGCTGGGCCTTTCGGAGGCGGACGCCTTCCGGCTGCGCTGGGAAGCGCTGGAGTTCACCAACTACCTGCCGCCCGGCCTGCGCGACACCAACTGCATCAAGCAGGCGTTGGACCGCTGGCGCCTGATGGAATACCCGGTGGACCGGCTGCTCGGCGCCCAGGCCAACTTCCAGGCGGCCGGCCTGTTCGGGGACGGCGACGACATGCCGAACCTCAGCCGCATCCTGCTCGGCCGCGGGGGCCAGTCGGCCTCGCTGACCGCGCGGCTGGCGCCGCAGGTGGCGGTGCTGGACGGCCCGGGTGGCCTCGGCGCCCCCGGCACCTTCCTGACCAGCGACCAGGCGGTGCCGCGCGAAAGCCTGGTGGCCGACTGGCTGGCCGGCAAGGCCGCCTACGTGGCGTGCTGGAGCGTCCCCGGCCTCGACAGCCCCGGCAAGGTCGCGATCGACCGGCTGACCCGCACCCTGCTGTTCCTGCCGCGCGACACCACCCAGCCGCTGATGGAGCTGTCGCTGCGCACCGCCCTGGTGAACGGCCAGCCCACCGGCATCACGGAGCTGAAGGTCTCGCCCGGCCCGGTGCTGGAAGACGCCATCCGCACCCGCTGCAAGGACGCGACCGGCGGCGGCGACCCGCTGATCGCCCAGCTGCGCGCCCGCGGGATGGAGCCGCGCACCAACGCCAACCTGACCGCGCCGACGGCGGCCCCCGCACCGGCTGCACCGCCGGCGCCTGCCCCGGCGGTGGTGCCGGCCGTGGCGCCGGCACCGGCCCCGGCGGTGGCACCCGCGGCGCCTGCCCCGGCCCGCGCCGCCGGCTGAGCCGGCCGGCGCTGCCTCAGCAGGCCAGCACCACGTTCCCCATGTGCTGGCCGGCCTGCACCTCGTCATGCGCCCGCGCGCAGTCCGCCAGTGGCAGCGTCGCCGCCACGGCGTGTTGCAGCAGCCCGCGCGCCAGCCAGGGCGTCAACGCCCCCACCGCCGTCGCCCGCTGCGCCGCGGTCAGCTCATAAACAATGTAGAACCGCACCCCGATGCCCTTCACGATGGTCGGGCTGAACGGGAACACCGCCTCCTGCGTGTTGCTGCCGTAGCCGGCCACGACCGCGCCATGCGCGCAGAGCTGGTGCAGCTTCGGCCCGTTGCCGGCCAGGTCCACCTCCACCACGCGGTCCACGCCGGCGCCGCCGGTCAGTTCCGCCACGCGCGCCGCCAGGTCCTCGGTGCGGTAGTTCACGCAGGCATCCGCCCCCGCCGCCATGGCATGTGCCGCCTTCGCCGGGCCGCTGACGGTGGCCAGCACCTGCGCCGCGCCCAGCAGCCGCGCCATCTGGATGGCGTAGTGGCCGACGCTGCCGGCCCCGCCGGAGACCAGCACGCGCTGCCCGGCGCAACCGCCATCGGTCAGCAGCCCGTGCAGCGCGGTCAGCGCGGGAATGCCGAGGCAGGCCCCGGCCTCGAAGCTCGTGCTCTCCGGCAGCGGCACCGCCTGCGCCGCCGGCAGCGCGATGTACTCCGCCGCGGTGCCGAAGGCGCGCTTCCACTGGCCGTTCCACAGCCAGACCCGCTGGCCCACGCGCCCGTGGTCCACGCCCTCGCCCACCGCCTCGATGACGCCGGCGCCGTCGCTGTGCGGGATGACGCGGGGGAAGGCCATCTTCCGCGCGCTGCCGAGGCGGGTCTTCCAGTCGGACGGATTCACGCCGGAGACGGCAACCCGCACCAGCACCTCGCCGGCCGCCGGGGAGGGGGTGGGCACCTCGCCCACCTGCAGCACGTCGCTGGCGCCGTTGCTGTCGTAGAATACGGCTCTCATGGCCATTTCGCCTCCGGTGGCATGCTCATCAATATCGCCTCGACATTGCCGCCGGTCTTCAGGCCGAACAGCGTGCCGCGGTCGTGCAGCAGGTTGAACTCCACGTACCGCCCGCGCCGATGCAGTTGGTGCTCGCGCTCGGCCGGCGTCCAGGGCTCGTGCATGCGGCGGCGGATGATCGCGGGATAGGCCTCCAGGAAGGCCAGCCCGACATCCTTGACGAACTCGAAATCCGACTCGGCACCCTTGCCCGGCGTGCGGTCGCCCAGCCAGTCGAAGAAGATGCCGCCCAGGCCGCGCGCCTCGCCCCGGTGCGGCAAAAAGAAATATTCGTCGCACCACTTCCTGAAACGAGGGTAATAATCCGCGTCATGCCGGTCGCAGGCGGCCTGGAACGCCGCATGGAAGGCAGCGGCATCCTCCAGCGACTCCGGTGCCTCCAGCGCCATCGGCGTGATGTCGCCACCGCCGCCGAACCAGGCGCGGCTGGTGCAGATGAAGCGGGTGTTGAAATGCGCCGCCGGCACGCGCGGGCTGCGCAGATGCGCCACCAGCGAAACCCCGGTGGCCAGGAACCGCGGGTCGGCCTCGGCGCCGGGGATATTCGCGCGGAATTCCGGGCTGAATTCGCCATGCACGGTCGAGACGTTGACGCCGACCTTCTCGAACACGCGGCCGCGCATCACGCTCATCACCCCGCCGCCGCCGCCCTCCCGCTGCCAGGGCTGGCGCTGGAAACGCCCGGGCGGTCCCTCGCCCGGCCCGCTGTCCTCGATGGCCTCGAACGCGGCACACAGGTGGTCGCGCAGCGCCGCGAACCAGGCCTGCGCGGGTTCGGCCAGGGCATGGCCCAGCGGCCGGGTCGGATCAGGGGTGACAATATGCGCCATACCCCTACATGCCGTCGGGCGCAGCGGATTGCCACCCTGCCGTGGCTGCCGTTATATGCGCGGCGGCGCGGGAGGGGCAGCGCGGGGCCAGGCATGGCCCGGGGCCCATCCGCACGCAGGCGTACAGCTTCGGTCTCCGTCCATCCCACTCCGGGATGGCTCGGCCGGGATGAGGGACGAATAGGCATGGCCGATCAACTGGCGCCCGCTGGGGCGCCTCATGCAGCGGGTGGACACCACGCTGACGGCACCACGAAACGCGACTTCCTGATACTCGCGGCTGGCGGCTTCGCGGCCGTCGGCGTCGGCGCGATGGCCTGGCCCTTCATCAGCTCGATGAACCCGGCGCGCGACGTGCTGGCGCTGAGCACGACGGAAGCCGACATCAAGTCGGTCCCGGTCGGTGGCGCCGTCACGCTGGTCTGGCGCGGCAAGCCGGTCTTCGTCCGCCATCGCACCGCGGCCGAGATCGAGTCCGCGGTGAACGTGGACCTGGCCGAGCTGCGCGACCCGCAGCCCGACAGCGCGCGGCACAAGGCCGGCAAGGCGGAATGGCTGGTCGTCATCGGCGTCTGCACCCATCTCGGCTGCGTGCCGCTGGGCCAGAAGCCCACCGACCCGCGCGGCGACTTCGGCGGCTGGTTCTGCCCCTGCCACGGCAGCCACTACGACACCGCCGGCCGCATCCGTAAGGGTCCGGCGCCGGCGAACCTGGCGCTGCCGACCTACGCCTTCACAACCGATACCCAACTCAAGATCGGCTGAGGAACGCCCGCCATGTCCATCGGCCTGCACAACAGCGCCTTCAAGAACCCGGTCATCCGCTGGGTCGACTCGCGCCTGCCCATCTTCTCGATGATGCAGAACGAGTACGGCAGCTTCCCGACCCCGAAGAACTTCAACTACTTCTGGAACTTCGGCGCGCTGGCCATGATCAACCTGATGATCATGATCGCCACCGGCATCTTCCTGGCCATGCACTACACGCCGCACGTCACCATGGCGTTCGACAGCGTCGAGCGCATCATGCGCGACGTGAACTACGGCTGGCTGTTCCGCTACGTCCACGCGAACGGCGCCAGCATGTTCTTCATCGTGGTCTACATCCACATCTGGCGCGGCATGTACTACGGCAGCTACAAGGCGCCGCGGGAACTGCTCTGGATGATCGGCGTGGTCATCTTCCTGCTGATGATGGCCACCGCCTTCATGGGCTACGTGCTGCCCTGGGGCCAGATGTCCTTCTGGGGCGCCACCGTCATCACCAACCTGTTCAGCGCCTTCCCGGTGGTCGGCGACAGCATCGTCACGCTGCTCTGGGGCGGGTTCTCGGTGGACAACCCCACGCTGAACCGCTTCTTCAGCCTGCACTACCTGCTGCCCTTCGTGATCTTCGGCGTGGTCTTCCTGCACGTGGCCGCGCTGCACATCACCGGCTCCAACAACCCGCTGGGCATCGACCCCAAGGGCCCGCAGGACACGGTGCCGTTCCACCCGTACTACACGGCCAAGGACAGCGTCGGCATGGTGGTCTACTTCATCGTGTTCGCCAGCCTGGTGTTCTTCGCGCCCAACCTGCTGGGCGACCCGGCCAACTACATCCCGGCGAACCCGCTGGTCACGCCGACGCACATCGTGCCGGAATGGTACTTCCTGCCGTACTACGCCATCCTGCGCGCGGTGCCGGACAAGCTGGGCGGCGTGCTGCTGATGTTCGGCTCCATCCTGGTCTGGTTCATCCTGCCCTGGCTGGATACCTCGCCGGTGCGCTCCATGCGCTTCCGCCCCATCGCCAAGTGGTTCCTGCTGCTCTGGGGCATCGCCTTCGGCACCCTGATGTACTGCGGCGGCAAGCCGCCCGAGGGCATCTACGTGGTGCTGTCGCGCGTCGCCACGCTGTACTACTTCGCCTGGTTCCTCGTGATCCTGCCCGTGCTGGGCAGGCTGGAGCGGCCGTTGCCGCTGCCGGAAAGCATTGCCAAGCCGGTGCTGCGCGGCGGTGGGCCGCTGCCCGCCGGCGCCATGACCAAGCCGATGGAGAAGGCCTGATGTTCCGCTCTGCGCTTCGGGCGCTCGCTCTGCTCGGTGCCATGGCGGCGGGGCCCGCCGTGGCCCCGGCGCTGGCCCAGGACCATGCCCATGAGGCTGAGGAACTGCCGCACACCCACTTCCACTTCGCCGGCCTGTTCGGCACCGTGGACCGCTCGGCGGCCCAGCGCGGCTTCCAGGTCTACAAGGAAGTCTGCTCGGCCTGCCATTCCATGCGGCTGCTGAGCTACCGCAACCTGCTGGAACTCGGCCTCTCGGACGCCGAGGTCCGCGCCATCGCCGCCACCGTCACCGTCAACGACGGCCCGAACGACGAAGGCCAGATGTTCGAGCGCCCGGGCCGCCTGTCCGACCATTTCCGCAGCCCCTTCGCCAACGACCAGGCGGCACGCGCCGCGCTGAACGGCGCGCTGCCGCCCGACCTCTCGGTCATCACCAAGGCGCGCGAGGAAGGCCCGCAATACGTCCATGCGCTGCTGACCGGCTATTCCGACCCGCCGCCCGGCATGACCATGGGTGGCGGCATGAACTACAACCGGTACTTCCCGGGCAACCAGATCGCCATGACCCCGCCGCTGCGGGAGGAAGGCCAGGTCGAATACGCCGACGGCACCAAGGCCACCGTCGAGCAGATGGCGTTCGACGTGGTGAACTTCCTGCAATGGGCCGCGGAGCCCGAGATGGAAGCCCGCAAGCGCATGGGCGTGAAGTGGGTGCTGTTCCTGGTGATCCTCGGCGGGCTGGCCTACGCCACCAAGCGGAAGATCTGGGCCAACGTGCCGCACTGAACGGCCCTGCCGGGCTGAAACGTCAAGGGCCGCCCCTCGGGGCGGCCCTTCGCAATTCTACCGCTTGTCGGGCCCCACCGGCGGCGGCCACGGCATGGTCATGCCCGGCGGCGCCAGCGCCGTGCCGCGTTCCAGCGAGCGGTCCACCTGCACCGGCCCGTCGCCGCAGCCCCCCAGCATCGGGGTGGCCAGCAGCCCGGCCAGCAGCGCAATCCTGTGCAGCATCGAACTCTCCTTCAGCGCGCCATCCTCGCACGCCACGGCCACCCTGGGCAGGCCGCGCGGACCGCCGTAGAACCCCGCCGAGAGCAAATGGCGGAGCGCACCCATGGCTGACCTCATCGAACCCGTGATCGGCCTGATCGGCGGCTCGGGCCTCTACGACATCGACGGGCTGGAGGAGCGCGAATGGCGCCACGTGCCCACCCCCTGGGGCGAGCCCTCGGACCAGCTGCTGTTCGGCCGCCTGGCCGGCGTGCGCTGCGTGTTCCTGCCCCGCCACGGCCGCTGCCACCCGACGCCGCCCAGCCGGCTGAACTACCGCGCCAACATCGACGCGCTGAAGCGCAGCGGCGTGACCGAGGTGATCTCGCTCTCCGCCGTCGGCTCCCTGCAGGAGGAACTGCCGCCCGGCCACTTCGTCATCGTCGACCAGTTCATCGACCGCACCTTCGCGCGCGAGAAGTCGTTCTTCGAGGCCGGCTGCGTCGCCCATGTCTCGGTCGCCCAGCCGGTTTGCCCGCGAATCGGCGACGCGGTGGAAGGCGCCGCCCGCGGCCTCGGCCTGCCGGTGACCCGCGGCGGCACCTACCTCGTCAT
>CAIMOR010000398.1 GCA_903843125.1 uncultured Rhodospirillales bacterium | reverse complement strand
GTCACGCTTCAGCTCGATCACCATGCGCATGCCGTCGCGGTCGGATTCGTCGCGCAGGTCCGAGATGCCCTCGATCGCCTTGGCGCGGACCAACTCGGCGATCTTCTCCATCAAGGTCGCCTTGTTGACCTGGTAGGGAATTTCCGTCGCCACGATCTGCTGGCGGCCGCCGCGCATTTCCTCGATTTCGCACTTGGCGCGAAGCGGAATGCTGCCGCGCCCGGTCTCGAACGCGCTGCGGATGCCGGCGCGGCCGAGGATGAGGCCGCCGGTCGGGAAGTCCGGCCCCGGGACGATCTCCATCAGCTGCTCAAGCGTGGTGTCCGGCTCGGCGATCAGCTTCAGCGTGGCGTCGATGATCTCGGTCGGGTTGTGCGTGGGGATATTGGTCGCCATGCCCACCGCGATGCCGCTGGCGCCATTGACCAGCAGGTTCGGGAAGGCGGCCGGCAACACCTTCGGCTCGCTCTCGCTTTCGTCGTAGTTCGGCTGGAAATCGACGGTGTCTTCCTCGATGCCTTCCAGCAGCGCCGCGGCCGACTTCGCCAGACGCACCTCAGTATAACGCATGGCCGCCGGCGGGTCGCCGTCCACGCTGCCGAAATTGCCCTGGCCGTCGATCAGCGGCACGCGCAGCGAGAAGGTCTGCGCCATGCGGACCATGGCGTCGTAGATCGCGGCGTCGCCATGCGGGTGGTACTTACCCATGACGTCGCCGACCACGCGGGAGGATTTGCGGTGCGGCTTGTCGGCCGTGTAACCGCTTTCCTGCATGGCGTAGAGGATGCGCCGATGCACCGGCTTCAGCCCGTCCCGCGCATCCGGCAGGGCGCGCGAGACGATGACGCTCATGGCATAGGCGAGGTAGGAGGAACGCATCTCCTCCTCAAGCCCAACCGGCACGGTATCCATGGGCCGGGGTGCGTCGCCGGCGCCGCCTGTGGTTTCACTCACGCTTGGTTCGGTCCTGTCATGGCCCGGCCAGGATGGCGCCGGGCCCGAATTGGGGGCTGGCCGCAGCAGCGGCCCTGAACCACGAGTCTATAGCAGTTTCAGCCCGATGACGCACCCCTGGCCGGTTACGTGGTGCCGCGGATCATTCCGCCGCCAGCCGGGCCGGGGCCAGCATGGCCAGCAACCCCGCCACCGGCCGGTCGCCGGGCGCCAGTATGGCCTGGGCCACCGCCGCCGCATCCGCCGCGCTGCCGGCATGGCGCAGGCACCCCGCCAGCTTGCCGGTCAGTTCGGCATCCGAAAGCGGCAGCTCTGGGCCGCCGCGCAACGCATCCACCCGGCGGCTCAGGCTGCGGCCATCCTTCAGCGAAAGGGTCACGCTGGAGAAGCGCGGCTTCAGGCTGCCCGGCAGCTCCCGCTTCGTCACCCGGGGCAGGAAGGCCTGGATTTCCGGCCGTTGCACCGCGGCATCCTCGAAGCTGGCCAGTTCCACCTTGCCGTCCAGCAGGGCCGCCGCCATGGCGTAGGGCATTGAGAACTTGCCCTCCAACCCGGTCTTCGGCGCGTCGTGCAGCAGCGGCGAGAAGCTGCGGTTGGTGCCCTCCACCGCCACGCTCTCCACCTCGGCCAGCGCCACGCCGGTCTCCGCCTTCAGGTCCAGCAGGGCGTCCAGCGCC
>CAIMOR010000397.1 GCA_903843125.1 uncultured Rhodospirillales bacterium | reverse complement strand
TCCGGCGGCATGCGCCAGCGTGCCGCGCTGGCCCGCACGCTGATGGAGGACCGCCCCTTCGTGCTGATGGACGAGCCCTTCAGCGCGGTCGATGCCCCGACGCGCCACCGCCTGCAGGACCTCAGCGCCCGCCTGCTCGCCGGCCGCACGGTGCTGCTGGTGACGCACGACCCGCTGGAGGCGCTGCGCCTGGCCGACCGCATCCTGGTGCTCAGCGGCGCCCCGGCGACGCCGCACGACATAGATGTCCCGCCCGGCCCAAGCCCGCGCCCGGCGCACGACCCGGCGGTGCTGCACGCCCAGGCAACGCTGCTGGAACGCCTGGCCGAGGCGGCGGCATGAACCGCGCCGCCCTGTTCCGCCTGCTGGTCTCCGGCATCGGCCTCATCGCCATCTGGTACGTCGTCGTCTGGGCCACCGACGCCCCGCACTTCATGCTGCCGACACCGCTGCGCGTGGCGCAGGCGCTGCTGCGGCAATGGGACATCATCGGCGGCCATGCGCTGGTGACACTGGGCGAGATCCTGGCCGGGCTGGCGGCGGGCATTGCGGTCGGCCTGGCCACCGCACTGCTGGTCATGGCCTGGCCGCCCGGCCGGCGCTGGCTGCTGCCGGTGCTGGTCATCAGCCAGGCGGTGCCGGTCTTCGCGATTGCGCCGCTGCTGGTGCTCTGGATGGGCTTCGGCGCCGCCAGCAAGATCGCCATGGCCGCGATCATCATCTTCTTCCCGGTCACCACCGCCTTCTACGACGGCATGCGCCGCACCGATCCCGGCTGGCTGGACCTGGCCCGCACCATGGGCGCCACGCCCGCGGCCATGCTGTGGCGGCTGCGGGTGCCGGCCGCCCTGCCCGCCCTCGCCTCCGGCCTGCGCGTCGCCACCGCGGTCGCGCCCATCGGCGCCGTGGTCGGCGAATGGGTCGGCGCCTCCTCCGGCCTCGGCTACCTGATGCTGCACGCCAACGGCCGCAGCGAAACCGACCAGATGTTCGCCGCCCTCATCGTCCTCGCGGCGATGGCGCTGGCCCTCTACTTCGCCATGGACCGCGCGCTGACCGCGCTGCTGCCGTGGCAACCCGACTCACTCACGGAGGATACCCCATGAACCGCCGCGACCTGCTGCTGACCAGCGCGCTGCTCCCCCTGGCGACCCCTGCCCTGGCGCAGAACGCCCGCACGCCGCTGACCCTGCTGCTGGACTGGTTCGTCAATCCGGACCACGCCCCCGTCATCGTGGCGCAGGAGGGCAAGTTCTTTGAAGCCGCCGGTCTCGACGTCCGCATCGTCGCCCCCGCCAACCCGGCCGACCCGCCGAAGCTGGTCGCCGCCAAGCAGGGCGACATCGCGGTGAACTACCAGAAGAACCTGGCGCTGCAGGTCGACCAGGGCCTGCCGCTGGTGCGTATCGGCACGCTGGTCTCCACGCCGCTTTCCACCCTGACCGTGCTGCGCGACGGCCCGGTGAAGACCCTGGCCGACCTCCGCGGCAAGAAGATCGGCTACTCGGTCCCGGGCTTCGAGGAGATCTACGTCGGCACCATGATCGAGACCGCCGGCCTCAAGCTCACCGACGTCACCCTGATCAACGTCAACTTCGGCCTGTCGACCGCGCTGCTGAGCGGCCGCGTGGACGCCATCATCGGCGGCTTCCGCAACTTCGAGCTGAACCAGCTGGACATCGAGGGCAAGCCCGGCCGCGCCTTCTACCCGGAGCAGCACGGCTTCCCCGCCTATGACGAGCTGATCTACTGCGCCCACAAGGACCGCGCGGCGGACCCCGTCATGCGCCGCTTCATCGACGCGCTGGAAGCCGCCACCGCCCACCTGGCCAACAACCCGGAGGCCTGCTGGCAGCTCTTCATCGCCGGCCCGCGGCGGGAGTTGGACAACGAGCTGAACCGCCGGGCCTGGGCCGCGACCCTCGGCCGCTTCCCGCACAGCCCGGGCGCGCTGGACCACAACCGGTATGAGCGCTTCACCCGCTTCCTGGCCGCGCGCGGCAAGCTGCAGCACGGGGTGCCGGCGCTGGCCAGCTACGCGGTGGAAGTGCCCCCGGCGCCGTAACGCCGGGTGGCCGGCGCATTGCCCCGGCTTCAGGCAGCCTGCGGAGCAACGGCACCGCGGGCGATGTTGATCGAGTGGCGTGCTATTTCATTGCCGCTGCGGCGCAACAAAGGATCGCAACGTCTGCAGCCAACGAAGGAAACGGTCGCAGGAAGCTCCGTGGTGGTATTTCCTGCGATGCATGCAACTTTTTGGCGAAATAGGTTAAATTATGTCGTGCCCGGCTTGAGTTGCCCGAGCCGCGCGTAACAAAGCGTTTACTCATTACGTTTTCTTGAATACAACCCCTCGATGCATCTTTTCTGGGCGGTGGGACCCCCCTGAACCAGTGGCGCCAGCGGGGAGCGTTTGAGCATGGCAACCATCACCCTTTTTGCCTTCACCGATGCGACCCATGGCACCGAGTTGTGGGCCACGGACGGCAGCGCCGCTGGTGGCCATCTCGTCGCCGACATCAACCCGGGGGCGGCAAGCAGCAGCCCCTTCGCCTTCACCGCCCTGCCCAACGGCCGCGTGCTGTTCACCGCCGATGATGGCCGGCACGGGATGGAATTGTGGGTCACCGACGGCAACGCCGCCGACACCTACATGGTCAAGGACATCGCCGCCGGCACCACCGGCAGCAACCCGGTCGCGCTGACCCCCTTGGCCGACGGCCGTGTCCTGTTCGTCGCCAATGACGGCGTGCACGGCTATGGCCTGTGGGTCACGGACGGCACCGCCGCCGGCACCATGATCTACTCGCCGGCCCAGGCCACCACCGGCACCTACGCCCTGCCCCCGCAGATCAACATCACCTCGGCCGGCGGCCTTACCAACGTGGCCAGCCAGACCATCACCGGCACCGGCGAGGCCGGCACCACGGTCGAGTTGTTCGACGGCGGCACCTCGCTCGGCACCGTGACAGTGCAGGGCGACGGCAGCTGGAGCGACGCGATCACCCTGACCGCCGAGCGCAGCTACAGCATCACCGCCACCGATACCGACAGCGTCGGCACCAGTTCCAGCCTGCCGGTGACCTTCACCTACGACCATACCGCGCCCATCCCGGCCTTCGCCGTCGCCAGCAAGCTGACCAACGCCTTCGCGCAGACGGTTGCCGGCACGGGCGAGGCCGGCAGCACCGTGCAGCTCTATGAAGGCGGGGTGCTGCTGGGCACCACCACCGTCGCCTCCGGCGGCACCTGGTCCACCGGCGTCACCCTCGCCGGCACCGGCGTGCACGTGCTGCACGCAACCGATACCGACCTTGCCGGCAATACCGGCAACAGCACCAGCGACATGACGGTCACGGTCGACCTGACCACGCCGGCGATCGACATCACCACGGCCGCCAACCGCGTGCAGAACGTGGCAACCCAGACCATCACCGGCACCACCCTGCCGAACACCACGGTCAACCTCTACACCGATAACGGCGGCACGCTGGTGCAGACCGTCACCTCCGCGGCCGACGGCAGCTGGAGCGTCAACTACACCTTTGCCCATGAGGGCAGTGCCACCTTCACCGCCACCGATACCAGCCCCGCCGGCAACATCGGCACCTCCGCGCCGGTCAGCATCGCCTACGACAAGACGAAGCCGCTCATCACCATCGACAACGTCTCCAACGCCTATGCCTACAAGGCGCTGCTCAGCGCCACCGGGCTGACCGGCGCGCTGACCGCCGTGGATGCCGCCGGCAACCACATCATCGTCTCGGGCTCCGGCATCATCAGCGTGGCCGCGGACGGGCACGAAGCCCATGTCATGGCCACCTTCGCCCAAGCGCCGGGCGCGATGATCACGCCGACCGGCGCAGCGGTGTTCGATGCCGCCGGCAATCTCTACGGGCTGTCCACCACCGGCGGCTTCTCCAATGGCGGCGGCGCTTTCTGGAAGCTGGCGGCCGGTGCCAGCGTCGCCACCGACCTGGCCGCGCTCAATGTCGGTACCGGCAGCCCGCTGGACGGCCTGACGCTTGAGAACGCCAGCAAGCTCATCTTCGTGCGCGGCACCGACAACTTATTCGTGGAGCCGGAACCTTCCTTGTACGAGGCGTATGCCTCCAATGGCCAACCCACCAACAATTACGGCGGCTGGGTTGGCGGCGTCGGCGGCGTCGAGTTCCT
>CAIMOR010000396.1 GCA_903843125.1 uncultured Rhodospirillales bacterium | reverse complement strand
GCGGCCACCGCCGTCGGCACGTCGGCGGCGCCGCTGGAAAAGCCCCAGGCAGCGTGGCCCGCGGCGTCCTGCAGGAAGGCGAAGGCGGCGTGTGGCACGGCGCCGGGGTAGTGCCGGGCGAAGGCCGTCGCCAGCGCCGGGGCGGGCTGCGCCAGACCGAGCATGGACGGCGCCCAGGCGGGTTGCGCGCGCGCCGGCAGCGTCGACAGCAGCAGCAGAAGGCCCAGGGCGAGACGCGTCATGCGGGCAGAATGCGCCGGCGCGTGCGGTGGGTGCAACGCCCGGCCTTCCCTGATTGCGCGGCGCGGCTTATTCCCTGGCGCAGACCAGATTGAACGTAGCCATGAGCGACAGCAGCACCACCCCCCGCGCCGAGATACGCCACGACTTCCGCACCGCCGAGCCACGCTGGCAGCAGGCCTGGGCGGAGCGGCGCTGCTTCAGCGTTCCCGACGTGCCGGCCGGCGACAAGCCGAAGTACTACGTGCTGGAGATGTTCCCGTATCCCTCGGGCAAGATCCACATGGGGCATGTGCGCAACTACACGCTGGGCGACGTGGTCGCGCGGTACAAGCGCGCCCGCGGCTTCCAGGTGATGCACCCGATGGGCTGGGACGCCTTCGGCCTGCCGGCCGAGAACGCGGCGCGCGAACGCAACATCCACCCGGGCAAGTGGACCTACGACAACATCGCCAACATGCGCGCCGAGCTGAAGCGCATGGGGCTGAGCATCGAGTGGGAGCGCGAGTTCGCCACCTGCGACGTGGAGTACTACTGCCAGCAGCAGGCGCTGTTCCTGGACTTCTTCAAGGCCGGCCTGGTGGAGCGCAAGGAGAGCTGGGTCAACTGGGACCCGGTGGACGGCACCGTGCTGGCCAACGAGCAGGTCATCGACGGCCGTGGCTGGCGCAGCGGCGCGCTGGTGGAAAAGAAGCAGCTGTCGCAGTGGTTCTTCAGCATCACGAAGTACGCGCAGGAACTGCTGGATGCGCTGGGCACGCTGGACCGCTGGCCGGAACGCGTGAAGCTGATGCAGGCCAACTGGATCGGCCGCAGCGAAGGCGCGCGGGTGCGGTTCGAGCTGGAGAGCGGTGAGGAACTCGAGGTCTTCACCACCCGGCCGGATACGCTGTTCGGCATGTCCTTCCTGGCGGTCGCGGCCGAGCATCCGCTGGCCAGCGCCGCGGCGGCGCTGAACCCGGACGCGGCGGCGTTCATCGCGGAATGCCGCAGCATGGGCACCTCCGAGGTCGCCATCGAGCAAGCCGAGAAGCGCGGCTTCGATACCGGCTTCCGCGTCAAGCACCCCTTCCTGCCGGGCGTCAGCTTCCCGGTCTGGATCGCCAACTTCGTGCTGATGGAATACGGCACCGGCGCGATCTTCGGCTGCCCGGCGCATGACGAGCGCGACTTCGAGTTCGCCACGAAGTACGGCCTGGCGATCAACCAGGTGGTGGCGCCGGCCAGCGGCGAGCCGGTGAAGCTGCCGTTCACCGATGAGGGGCTGGCGGTGAACTCCGGCTTCCTCGATGGGCTCGGCACCGTGGCGGCCAAGCGTACCGCGATCGCGCGGCTGGAGGAGATGGGCGTCGGCACCGGCGTGGTGAACTGGCGCCTGCGCGACTGGGGCGTTTCGCGCCAGCGCTACTGGGGCTGCCCGATTCCGTTCATCCACTGCGACGCCTGCGGCGTGGTGCCGGTGCCGGCCGAGCAACTGCCGGTGAAGCTGCCGGAGGATGTGGACTTCTCCCGCCCCGGCAATCCGCTGGACCATCACCCGACCTGGAAGCACGTGCCCTGCCCGCACTG
Source organism: uncultured Rhodospirillales bacterium (assembly GCA_903843125.1). Lineage (GTDB taxonomy): Bacteria > Pseudomonadota > Alphaproteobacteria > Acetobacterales > Acetobacteraceae > CAIMOR01. The sequence continues at coordinate 21,557 of CAIMOR010000396.1, read as the reverse complement.
CGGCGCGGCGGCGCGGCGGGAGACCGATACCTTCGACACCTTCGTCGATTCCAGCTGGTACTTCGCGCGGTTCTGTTCGCCCCGCGCCACGCAGCCGGTGACGCGCGCGGCGGTGGATGCCTGGCTGCCGGTGGACCAGTACATCGGCGGCATCGAGCATGCGATTTTGCACCTGCTGTACAGCCGCTTCTTCACCCGCGGCATGCGCGAAGCGGGGCATGTCGGCCTGGCCGAACCCTTCGACGGGATGTTCACCCAGGGCATGGTCACCCATGAGAGCTACAAGTCGGCCGATGGTCGCTGGCTCTACCCCGAGGAGGTCGAGTTCGGCAGCGCCGCCGACGGCAGCCGCACCGCCACGCTGAAGGGCGGCAACGCGCCGGTCACCATCGGCCGGGTCGAGGCGATGTCGAAGTCCAAGCGCAACACGGTCGACCCCGGCGCGATCATCGACAAGTACGGCGCCGATACCGCGCGCTGGTACATCCTGAGCGACAATCCGCCCGAGCGCGACATGGAGTGGACCGAGAGCGGCGTGGCCGGTGCCCACCGCTTCATCCAGCGCCTGTACCGCATGGCGGCAAGCCCCGGCGGCGGCACCGACGCCGCGGCCAGCCGGAAGCTGCGGCAGGCGACGCACCGGACCATCGCGGCGGTGACCGAGGCGTGGGAGAGCTTCTCGTTCAACGTGGCGGTCGCCCGCATCCACGAGCTCGGCAATGCCGTGGGCGATGCCGAGGGCGCCGATGCCGCGGCCCGGCAGGAGGCGCTGGAAGCCCTGGCGCGGCTGCTCAGCCCGGCGATGCCGCATCTGGCGGAGGAGCTGTGGACGCTGCTGCGGCCGGGCAGCGCCGAGCTGGTGGCGGAACTGCCCTGGCTGCAGGCCGACCCGGCGCTGCTGCAGGCCGAGACGCTGACCCTGGCGGTGCAGGTCCTCGGCAAGCTGCGCGCAACCATCGAGGTTCCGGTCGACGCGGATGAGGCTACAGTGTTCGCCGCCGCCGAGGCGGAGGAGAATGTGCAACGTGCCCTTGAAGGCCGCCCCATCCGGAAGCGCATCCATGTCAAAGGCCGCGTTGTCAATTTCGTCGTCTAGGCGCGGCCTGCTGCTGGCCGCTGCCCAGGGGGCCGGCCTGGCGGCGCTGGCGGGCTGCGGCTTCCAGCCGATGTACGGGCCGGCCTCCGGCGCCGGCGGCCTGACGCTGGACATGCGGCGGGAGCTGGCGGCGATCCGGCTGGACTATATCGGCGAACGCTCGGGCGTGCTGATCACCCGCGCGCTGGAGCGCCGCTTCGTCGATGCCGCCGGCGGCGAGCCGGTGGCGCCGAAGTATTCGCTGCAGGTCAATATCGTGTTCGGCGCCGAGGTGCTGGGCTACCGCCAGGACGGCGCGATCTCTCGGCTGCGCTTCACCGCGACGAGCAACTGGGTGCTGTCCCGGCGCGGCAGCCCGCCGGAGGAGATCAAGCGCGGCGTGGTCCGCACCATCGACGCGTTCAACGTGCCGGACTTCCAGTTCTTCACCGCCGAGATCTCCAGCGACAACATGCAGCGGCGGATGCTGGACGAGGTGGTCGACCAGGTCTTCCTGAATGTGGCCGCCAACCTGCGCGGCTACCTCCGCACCGCCCAGGGCTGAGGGCGCGGCTTGGCCAAGCTGGACGCACGACGCGTCGCCGGCTTCCTGGCCAACCCCGGCGAGACCCGGGTGGTGCTGCTGTTCGGCGATGATCCCGGCCTGGTGCGCGAACGCGCCGAGGCGCTGGTGGCCACGGTGACCCAGGGCGACGACATGCGCCTGGTGGATGTCGGCGCCGAAGGTGCGCGCGATGTCGGCCGGCTGGCGGATGAGGCGGCGATGCTGCCGATGACCGGTGGGCGGATGCTGGTGCGGGTGCGCGAGGCGACTGACGGCTTCGCCAAGGCGGCGGCGGCTGCCGCCGCCGGCCGTGGCCCCGGCCTGGTGGTGCTGGAAGCCGGCGAGCTGAAGCCGAACAAGACCGGCCTGCGCGGCGTGCTGGAAGCCGCGCCGGCCGCCCAGGTGATCGCCTGCTACCGCGAGCGCGGGGCGGAGCTGGCCGGCACCATCGGCCGCGTGCTGGCGGAGCTGGGGGTGGGCGCCGAGCCCGCCGCGCTGGACTGGCTGGCGCAGCGGCTGGGCGAGGACCGCATGCTGCTGCGGCGGGAGCTGGAGAAGCTGGCGCTGTTCGTCGGCGCCGGGGCGAAGGTGACGCCGGAGGATTGCCTGGCCTGCATCGCCGAGGGCAGCGCCAGCGACCTGGAGGAGGCGCTGCTGCATGCCATGGCCGGGGACGTGGCCAAGGCCGACGCGGCGCTGGATGCCGCCTTCGCCGAGGGTGCCAGCGCCGTGCAGGTGGTGCGCAGCGCGCTGCGCCATGTGCAGCGGCTGCAACTGGCGGCGCAGGACGGCCTGGACGCGGTGCGCCCGCCCGTGTTTTTCCGCCACAAGCCGGCGGTGGAGCGCGCGATGCGGCAGTGGAGCGCGGCGGGGTTGGAGGCGGTCGGTGCCTCGCTGCTGGAAGCCGAGCGGCGGACCAAGACCACTGGGCTGCCGAGCGAGACCGTGGCGCGTTGGGCGGTGATGGTGCTGGCGCGGCAGGCTGCACGCGGGCGTTAGGGCGATATCCGTTCTGATGGAATCATCAGAACAGATTTTTCGCTTTGGTTTCAATCGGTTATAGAGCACGAAGTGCGCCCGGCAGGGCGCATGGTGTTCTAGCTGCCCTGCAACAGGCGGATGATGCCGTCCAGTTGGTCCAGGTTGCGGTAGCTGATGGTGACCTGGCCGCCCTTGCCGGCGTGGCGAATGGCAACCTTCAGGCCGAGGCGCTCCATCAGTTCGCGTTCCAGGGCGGCGGTTTCCGGCTCGGCGCGGGCGGGCTTGCCCGGCGCGGCGGGGTCGCGCGGCTTCTGCGCGGCCAGGGCTTCGGTCTGGCGCACGTTCAGGCCGCGGTCCACCACCTGCATGGCCAGCATTTCCGGCTGTGGCGCGGTCAGCAGGGCGCGGGCGTGGCCGGCGGTCAGCGCGCCGTCGCGCAGCAACTCCCGCACCCGGTCAGGCAGGTTGAGCAGGCGCAGCGTGTTGGCGACATGGCTGCGCGACTTGCCGACGGCGGTGCCGAGGCCTTCCTGGGTCAGGCCGAACTCGTCGAGCAGTCGGCGATAGCCCTCGGCTTCCTCCAGCGCATTGAGGTCCTGGCGCTGCAGGTTCTCCACCAGCGCGGCGGCCATCGCCTCGCGGTCGTCGAAGTGGCGGATGTTGACGGGTACGTCGTGCAACTGCGCCAACTGGGCGGCCCGCCAGCGCCGCTCACCGCCGATGATCTGGTAGCGGCCGGGGGCATCGGGCTTGGGGCGCACCAGGATGGGCTGGAGAACGCCGTGTTCGGCGATGGAAGCGGCGAGCTCCTGCAGCGGGCCGTGGTCGATCGGGCCGCGCGGCTGAAAGGGGCCGGGTTCGAGCTGCTCGACCGGGACCGTGCGGGTGGCCTCCCCGGCGCTGGGGTTGCTGGCGGCAGCGTCGCCGAGCAAGGCGGACAGGCCACGGCCGAGGCGGTTCGGCGGCTTGGTCATGCGTGCAGCCCTGCGAGTTCCTCGGCGGCCTTGGCATAGGCCTGGGCGCCGGGTGAGCGCGGGTCGTAGAGGTTCACCGGCAGGCCGTGGGATGGGGCCTCGGACAGGCGGATGTTCCGCGGGATGACGGTCTCGAACACCTTGTCCTTGAAGAAGCCGCGGACGTCGGCGGCCACCAGCTCCGAGAGATTGTTTCGACGATCAAACATAGTCAGCAGGATGCCTTCCAGCCCGAGGCCGGGGTTGAGCGCGCGCCGCACCCGCTCGATGGTCTGGGTGATCTGGCTGACGCCTTCGAGGGCGAAGAACTCGGTCTGCAACGGTACCAGGACGCCATCGGCGGCGACCAGGGCGTTCAGGGTCAGCAGGCCGAGCGAGGGCGGGCAATCCAGGAAGACGAAGTCGAAGGCGGCCAAGGCGCCGGGGGCCCGCAGCGCGTCCCGCAGGCGCTGCTCACGCCGTTCCTCGCCAACCAGTTCCACCTCGGCGCCGGCCAGGTCCGGGTCGGCAGCGACCAGCGACAGGTTGGCCACGGGGGATGCCTGGATGACGTCGGCGAGGGATTTCTGCCCGGTCAACAGGGCATAGCTGCCGGCACCGCGCGCGGCCCTGGCGATGCCGAGGCCGGTGGAGGCATTGCCCTGCGGGTCGAGGTCGAGCAGCAGCACCCGCCGGTTGGCCGCCAGGGCGGCCGCCAGGTTGATGGCAGAGGTGGTCTTGCCCACACCGCCCTTCTGGTTGGCGAGGGCGATGATCCGCGGCAAGGCGCGGTCAGGGGGTTTCGCCGGCAGGGCGGATCTCACTTAATCGGAGGATGGCAGCGGCCGAATCGGTATGGCTCGGAAACCGCTCGACCCGCATTGTCCAGTGGGGGGCGGCGGCGGTCAATTCCTCATCCACGCTGCGGCCCTTTGGGAACAGGGCAACGCCGCCTGGCGCCAGCAGCCTGAGGGTGTGACTGAGCAGGACCGGAAGGGTGGCCAGGGCCCGGGCGGTGACCACGGCGGCGGGTGGCGGGCTTGCGGCTTCGATTCGGTGCGGGTGGATGTGGGCCCGCGTCAGGCCGAGGGTTCGCGCGGCCTCGATCAGGAAGGCGCATTTGCGGCGATCCGATTCGACCAAATGGGTTTCGCGGCCGCTGGCGAGGGCGAGGACCAAGCCGGGAAAGCCGGCGCCCGAACCCAGATCCGTGATGCTGCCGGGCAGGTTCGGCAGCAGTGGCAGCAGTTGCAGGGAATCGAGGATATGGCGCTGCCAGACCGCATCCAGCGTGCTCTCGGCCACCAGGTTGATCCGGGCATTCCACCGCAGCAGCAGCGTGACATAGTCCTGCAGCCGCGCCTCTGTTTCACGTGAAACGCCCAGCGCGGTAGCACTGAGCAGCAGCGGCTGTTTCACGTGAAACGCCCCGCGGGCTGGCGCCGAAGGTGAACCGCCAAGGCCGCCAGGGCCGCTGGCGTGACGCCGGGCACCCGGCCCGCGCCACCCAGGGTCGCCGGCTGCGCCGCGGTCAAGCGCTGGCGCATTTCGGTTGAAAGCCCAGGAATGGCGGTGAAATCCAGCCCCGCCGGAATGCCCATGCGCTCCTCCCGCGCCAGGACGCGCATCTCGGCGGCCTGCCGTTCCAGATACGGGGCGTAAAGGGCTTCGGCCTCCACCTGCGCCAGAACGGTCGGGGGCAGGGTGCCGAGGTGGGGGAACAGCCGCGCCAGCGCCGCCGCATCCGCGTTCGGCAAGGACAGTGCCTCCAGCACCGTTCGGCGGCGGCCGTCCTGGTTCACCGCCACGCCGGCCGCCGCAAACTGCGCCGGCGTCGCCACTTCGGCGCGAGCCCAGGCCAGCGCTTCCGTCACCGCCGCGGCGAAGCCCTGGAAGGCGCTTGCCCGTTTGGGGCCGATGCAGCCCCAGGCCAGGCCAAGCGCCGTCAGGCGCAGCCCGGCGTTATCGGCGCGCAATGCCAGCCGATGCTCGGCCCGGGCGGTCAGCATCCGGTAGGGTTCGGTCACGCCTTGCAGCACCAGGTCGTCGATCATGACGCCGGCATAGGCCTCGGCCCGGGTCAGGACCCGGTTCGCAGCAGCGCCACCGGCGAGGGCGGCGGCGTTCAGCCCGGCCATCAGGCCCTGGGCCGCGGCTTCCTCATAGCCGGTGGTGCCGTTGATCTGCCCGGCCAGGAACAGGCCAGGGCAGGCGCGCAGTTCCAGCGTTGGCCGCAGGGCGCGGGGGTCGACGTGATCGTATTCGATCGCATAGCCAGGCCGCAGGATCACCGCGTGGGCAAGGCCGGGCATCGTGGCGATCAGCGCGGCCTGGACCTCGGCCGGCAGGCTGGTGGAGATGCCATTGGGGTAGATGGTGTCGCCATCCGCGCCGCCGGGCAGCCCCTCCGGCTCCAGGAAGACCTGGTGCCGCCCCTTGTCGGCGAAGCGTACGACCTTGTCCTCGATGCTTGGGCAGTAGCGCGGGCCGACGCCCTCGATGCGTCCGCCGTAGACCGCGCTGCGATGCAGGTTGGCGCGGATCAGGGCGTGGGTTGCCTCGTTGGTCTCGGTGATGGCGCAGGCAATCTGGCGGTTGGTGATGCGTTCGGTCAGCCAGGAAAGCGGCTCCGGCGGGTTGTCGCCCGGCTGTGGTTCCAGGGCGGCCCAGTCGATGGTGCGGCCATCCAGCCGAGGCGGCGTGCCGGTCTTCAGCCGCGCCATGGGCAGGCACAGGCGACGAAGCGTGTCGGCCAGCCCGATCGCCGGGGCCTCGCCGACCCGCCCGGCGGGGGTGCGATCCTCCCCCAGGTGGATGACGCCGCGCAGGAAGGTGCCGGTGGTGATGACGACCGCGCCGGCTCCCAACCGCCTGCCGGTGCCGGTCACTACGCCAGCACAGCGCCCGGTGGCGTCCAGCAGCAGATCCTCGGCGCTGTCCGCCAGCAGGTCCAGGCCGGGCTGTGCCCGCAGCAGCGCCTGAACCGCCTGCCGATACAGCCCACGGTCTGCCTGCGCGCGCGGCCCGCGTACCGCTGGGCCCTTGCTGCGGTTCAGCAGCTTGAAGTGGATGCCGGCGGCATCGGCGGCGCGGGCCATCAACCCGTCCAGCGCGTCGATCTCGCGCACCAGGTGCCCCTTGCCGACGCCGCCGATGGCCGGGTTGCAGGACATCTCGCCGAGCGTCTCAAGCTTATGGGTCAGCAGCAGCGTGCGCGCACCGCAGCGTGCCGCCACGGCCGCCGCCTCGGTGCCGGCATGGCCGCCACCCACCACCACCACGTCGTAGGTCTTGTCGAACATAGGGCGCGATATAGCCTGCCCGCCGCCCCAGGCCAGTCCTATTCCGGGCGGTAGCCCAGCCCCAGCAGCCATAAGCCGCGGACGAAGCGCAGATTGGCCAGCAACGCCTCGGCCAGGTCACGGTCCTCGCCGACCTCGCGCTGCACCTCGGCTGCCATGGCGGGGTCCAGCGGCGCCACCACGCCGGTGGTGATGGCGAAGCCACAGACCCGGCCGAGCCGGATGCCCAGCACCATCCCCGGTGCGGCATGCTCGGTGAGGGCCTCGTCCAGCACCCATACCTCCCCGCCCAGCACCAGGTCCTGCAGCAGCAGGCCGGCTTCCGGGTGTGGGCCGACCACGCGGAATAGCGACAGCCAGCTGCGGGCCAGCGCGTTCAGCACCAGGGCGCTCTCCTCACCCTCCCGCCCGGCGTATTGCCTGGCGATCCGGTCGATGGCGCGGGACCGCCCCGGGGGCGCCGAGTACACCGCCAGGTCGAGCGCGAAGTTCAACTCGCCCTCGTCGGCCTGGTACAGGTCGCGGTCCACCGGCAAGCCCAGCGCCCGGCAATGCTCGACGACCTTGGCCGGCGGCAGGCTCTGCGCCGCCATGGTCTGGAACCGCACCCGCAGCGCGCCGCAGCGGCGGTAGAACTCCCAAAGTTCCTCGGCCGAAAGGTCCATCACGCTTACTTCCCGATGCAGAACTCAGAGAACACCAGGTCGAGGACCGCCTCCACCCCCACCTGCCCGGTCAGCCGCCCGAGCGCCCGCAGCGCCGCCCGCAGCGCCTCGGCGCGCAGCTCCGGCACCGGGGCGCCGGAGAGTTCGGCCAGCCAGCGCAACGCGTCCCGCACCGCGGCGACATGGCGCGGACGGGTCAGGCTGGCCTGCTCGCCGAGGCCCGCCAGCGCCGCCGCCTCCGCTTCCAGCCGCGCCCGCAGCGCCTCAAGCCCCTGCCCGGTCAGCGCCGAGACCGCCAAGGCGCCCGGCAGCCCCGCCGGCGCGAGATCCGCCTTGTTGACGACCACCACGGCGCCGGCCGGCATCGCCGCCAGGGTCACGGCATCGGGCGGCTGGTCGGCGGCGAAGATCGCCAGTACCAGGTCGGCTTCCTCCGCCCGGCGTCGGGCACGCCGGACGCCCTCGGCCTCGATCTCGTCGGTGGCGTCGCGCAGCCCCGCGGTGTCGGCCAGCGTCACCGGCACGCCGGCCAGGGTCAGCCGCGCCTCCACCACATCCCGCGTGGTTCCGGCACGGGCCGAGACGATGGCCGCCTCACGCCCCACCAGCGCATTCAGCAGCGAGGATTTGCCGGCGTTCGGCGCCCCGATGATGGCCACCATCAGGCCGTCGCGCAGCCGTTCGCCGCGCGGCGCCTCGGCCAGATGCGCGGCCATCTCGGCGCCCAGCGCGGCGGCCTCGGTGGCGACGGCGTCGTCCAGCCCGGCCGGCAGGTCGTCGTCCTCGAACTCGATGAAGGCTTCCTGCCGCGCCAGCAACCGCGCCAGCCGGGCCGACCAGCCCGCCACCAGGCGGGACAGCGCGCCGCTGGCCTGGCGCAGGGCCTGGCGCCGCTGGGCCTCGGTCTCGGCCTCGATCAGATCGGCAACGCCCTCGGCCTCGGTCAGGTCCAGCCGGCCGTTGAGGAAGGCGCGGCGGGTGAACTCGCCGGGTTCCGCCGGGCGGGCGCCGGCGGCCACCAGCGCTTCCGCCACCGCCGCCAACACGGCCGGGCCGCCGTGCAGGTGCAACTCGGCGCTGTCCTCCCCGGTGTAGCTGGCCGGGCCGGGGAGCCACAGCACAAGCGCCTGGTCCAGCGGCTCGCCGGCGGCATCGTGCAGGCGCCGCAGCGATGCGCGGCGAGGGGCCGGCGGGGTGCCGGCCAGACTGGTCAGCGCCGCCGCGGCGGCCGGGCCGGAGACGCGCAGCATGCCCACCGCGGCGCGGCCGGCGCCGGTGGCCCGGGCGAAGATGGTATCGGCGGCGGTCACACCGGCGCCTTCGGCGCCTTCGCCACCACGTCGCGCTCGGTCAGCATCAGCCGGGGCACCCGGCCGCCGCCCTGGACATGAACGGTGAGGATTTCGTCGATGTCCTCCGGCGTGGTCGGGCGGTACCAGACCCCTTCCGGATAAATAACCAAGGTAGGACCAAATTCACAGCGATCCAGGCAGCCGGCCTGGTTCACCCGGACGTTGCGCAGCCCCAGCTCCTTGGCGCGCACCTTCATGTAGTCGCGCAGCTTTTCGCTGCCCTGCGCGGCGCAGCTGCCGCGGGGGTGGCCGTCCGGCCGGCGGTTGCAGCAGACGAACAGGTGGGCGGCGTAGAATGGCGGCGGGTCGGCGGGGTTTTCGGTCAGGGGCTCGGGCACGGGCAACACTCCGGGGGTGACTGGGCAGCAGCCTGCCTCGGCCCCATGTAGGCCGAAAGCCCCTGGGGAACATCCATGAGCGCCAGCCTTCGCCTGGTCAGCGGCCAGACGGCCGAAGCGCCCGCCCGACCGGCGCCGCTGGGGCCGGGCGAGTGGCCGCCGCGGGTCCGCCGACCTGGCTTCGGGCGGCGCGCAACGGCCAGGCCGGGCGATGCCGCCGGGTTCCGGCGTGTCGCTACCAAAGGTGTTCGCGGCCGGCCGCCGCACCCCGGGTCATCGCCGCACTCGCCGCTTGACTGGGAAGGGTTGCCGGTGTGGCATCCGCCCTCCGAGAGATTGCCATGCCGCAACTGTCCCTCCATTCGCCGCTCGGCGACCTGACCGTCTCGGAAGAGGACGGCGCCATCGTGTCCGTGGATTGGGGGCGGGGGCCGATGCAGACGCCGACGCCGCTGCTGCAGGCGGCGGTGGCCCAGCTGCAGGACTACTTCGACGGCCGGCGCCGCAGCTTCGACCTGCCGCTGGCGCCGAGCGGCACCGCCTTCCGCCAGGCGGTGTGGCGCGAACTCGGCAGGATCCCGTATGGCGAGACCCGCAGCTATGCCGATATCGCCCGGGCGGTGGGCTGCCGGGCGGCGCGCGCCATCGGCGGCGCCAATGGCAGCAACCCCATCCCCATCATCATCCCCTGCCACCGCGTGGTGGGGGCGGACGGCTCGCTGGGCGGCTATTCCGGCGGCGAGGGACCGGCTACCAAGCGCTATCTGCTCACTCTCGAAGCCCATGCCCAAGGGCAAGGAACCCAGCGATGAACCACGCCATTCGCGTCCATGAAGTCGGCGGCCCGGAAAAGATGGTCTGGGAGGAGGTGCCGCTGCCGGACCCGAAGCCGGGTGAGGTGCTGATCCGCCAGAAGGCGGTGGGGCTGAACTACATCGACGTGTATTTCCGCACCGGCCTGTACAAGGCGCCGCTGCCCACCGGCATCGGCATGGAAGGCGCCGGCGACGTGGAGGCGGTGGGCGATGGCGTCACCGACCTGAAGGTGGGCGACCGCGTCGCCTATGCCGGCAGCATCGGCGCCTATGCCGAAGCGCGCTGCGCCCCGGCCGACCGCGTGGTGAAGATCCCCGAGGGCATCGACTACCAGACCGCGGCCGCGATGATGCTGCAGGGCATGACCGCGCAGTTCCTGGTCAAGCGGACCTGGCCGGTCAAGGCGGGCGAGACCATCCTGGTGCATGCCGCCGCCGGCGGCGTCGGCAGCATCGTGGTGCAGTGGGCCAAGGCGCTGGGTGCCACCGTGATCGGCGTGGTCAGCACGCCGGAGAAGGCCGCGCTGATAAAAGGCCTCGGCGCCGACCACGCGCTGCTGACCAGCGAGAACATCCCGGCCAAGGTCAAGGAGATCACCGGCGGCGCCATGCTGCCCGTGGTCTATGACAGCGTCGGCAAGGACACCTTCCTGACCAGCCTGGACTGCCTGCGGCCGTTCGGCCTGCTGATCAGCTACGGCAATGCCTCCGGCCCCGTGACCACCGACCTGGGCGTGCTGGCGGCGAAGGGCAGCCTGTACGTGACCCGGCCGACCATGAACACCTACACCGCGAAGCGCGAGGACCTGGTCGCCACCGCGAACGACCTGTTCGACATCGTGAAGTCGGGCAAGGTGAAGATCCACGTCAACCAGACCTTCGCCCTGAAGGACGCGGCGGCCGCGCATATCGCGCTGGAGAGCCGGGCGACGACCGGCAGCACGGTGCTGCTGCCGTAGCAGCCTGGGGCGGGCGGCGGGGCGCCGGACCGCACCGGGGCGGCCGGCTCGCCGCTGCGGCGTTTCCGGCCGCGCCGACCGGGCGCTACCCCGCCTTCAACCCCAGGCGCTCGATCAGCGCCTGCTCGCGCGCAACCGTCTCTCGCAGGGAGGCCGCGTAGCCGGCGCTGTCCCTGTATTCCACCGGCATGTCGTACTTCTCCAGCACCGCCAGGTGGGCGGGGTCGTGCACCGCCGCGGCGAAGGCGTCGTGCAGCACCCGCAGCACGGCGGGGTCCAGCCCGGCCGGGGCCACCAGGCCATAGGGCGTGGTCACCACCATGTCGTAGCCCAGCTCCACCAGGGTCGGCGCCTGCGGCCAGCGCGCCGGGCGGGTGGCGGTCCAGACGTGCAGGAACTCGGCCTGGCCGCCATCCACCAAGTTGCCCATGCCGCTGGCGCCGGCGGTCAGGTCGGTATGGCCGCCCAGCAGCGCCTGGGTGGCATCGGCGTCGCCGCGGAAGGCCACCGGCTCCACCTGCACGCCCTCGCGGCTGAACAGGTCCGCCATGGTGACGTGCGGCGTGCCGTTCGCGCCGGTGTTGCCGCAGCTGAGCTTGCCGGGGTTGGCGCGCGCCTCCGCCAGCACCTGGCGCCAGCCGCCGGGAAACCGCCCGCGCCTGGCGACGCAGACGAAGGTATAGCCGGTGACCCCGACCACGGGGGTGAAGTCGCGCAGCGTGTCGTAGGGCAGGTGCTGCAGCAGTTGCACCCGAATGGCCGAGGCCGGCAGCTGCGTCAGCGTGTAGCCGTCGGGCCGGGCGCGGGCGACGGTGGCGGCGCCCAGCGTATTGGCGGCGCCCGGCTTGTTCTCCACCACCACGTTCTGGCCCAGCCGGCGCGCCGCCGCCTCGGCCAGCACGCGCAGCGTCACGTCGGTGGTGCCACCGGGCGGGAAGGGGCAGATCAGGCTGATCGGCCGCTCGGGGAAGCGCGGCTGCGCCTGGGCGGCGCCAAGGGCGGCGGCCAATGGCGTGCCCAGCAGGGCGCGGCGGGAAGGGAGATGGGCCATGGCGTTCCTCGGGCGGGGTTCGGCGGCGTTGGCCAATGTAACCACAGCATTGCCGCCCATGGCGCAGCTTTCATGGCGGCGCGGGGCACCGCGACACCAGGGTTGTCGCAGTATCATGGGCAAGGCGCCGGTCCGGACCGCCCGGGTCTCCTCTCCTCCCCGGGTTACTGCCCCCTCCCCCCAAAGGGTCCGCCGGCGCCGCATCGTTTCAACCCGGGCATGCCCGGGCCTAGCAGTAACCCCCGGCACGTCCGGGCCTTGCAGCCCGGCGCAATCCAGACCAGATAGGTCTGGAAACATCCTGCCGGGACCCCCTGCATGTTCATCGAGACCGAATCCACCCCCAACCCCGCCACGCTGAAGTTCCTGCCGGGGCGGGATGTCATGGGGCCGCGCGGCACCGCCGATTTCGCCAGCGCCGAGGCCGCCCAGCGCAGCCCGCTGGCCAGCAAGCTGTTCGGCCTGCCCGGCATCGCCCGCGTGTTCCTGGGCGGTGACTTCATCACCGTGACCGAGGATGGCGAACAGGGCTGGCAGGCGCTGCGGCCGCAGGTGCTGGGCGCCATCATGGAGCATTTCATGAGCGGCGCCCCGGTTGATGCCGACGCCGGCGAGGCCGCCGGCGATGACGACTTCGACCCGGCCGATGCCGAGATCGTCGAGCAGATCAAGGAGCTGCTGGACACGCGGGTGCGCCCGGCCGTGGCCGGCGATGGCGGCGATATCGTGTTCCGCGGCTTCCGCGAGGGCATCGTGAAGCTGCATCTGCAGGGCGCCTGCTCGGGCTGCCCTTCCAGCCGTGCGACGCTGAAGCACGGCGTGGAGAACATGCTGAAGCACTACGTGCCGGAAGTGCGCAGCGTCGAGCAGGTCGACGCCTAGCGCCTAGCGCCAAGCGCTGGGAGCTCGGCAGCGGCGCGCGGGGTGTGGCGCGGGAAGGCCTGCGTTTTGCGCCCGGGGTAACAGCGTCGCGGGGCGACGTGCCGCGCCTTGGGGCGGCTCCGCCACGGCTTCAGGCGAAGTGCGGACGTGCCCAGAGCACCGCCTGGTCGTTCGTCAGCGGCCTGAGCCGGGCATAGGCGAACAGGTTGTAGCCCTCCTGCCGATTGACCACCTGCGGAAAGCCGGCCCGATCGAGCGCCGTCGCCAGCGATTCCGTGGTGAAGCCGCAGCGATGGGTCATGTAGGTGCGCCCTGCGGCGATGGCCGCGCCCAAGCCGTACAGCATGTCATGCGCGGAAACCGGCCCCGCCGGCGAGACATAGGCCGGCTCCATCAGCTTGCCCTCGGCCAGCAGCCACGCCACCGCCTTCAGGTTCGGGCAGCCGATGATGGCGAAGCCGTCCGGGGCCAATACGCGCCGGAACTCCGCCAGCGCCACCGGCACCTCATGCGCATGCAGGTGTTCCAGCGTGTGGTGGGCGAACAGCGCATCCATGCTGCCATCCGCCACGGCGGACATGTCCGTCATGCTGGCGACGATGTCGGGCCTGACCGCGGGGTCGATGTCCAGCCGCACCTCCTGCCAGTCATCACCGGCCAGTACCGGCGTGGTCCTGGACTTCGGGGTCTGGGCACAGCCGACATGGAGGAAACGGGGCATGGCGTGTCCTTCAGCACGTTAGCGGATGGCCGCCACCGCCGACGCGCTGCCGCGGGCGGACGGTAGGGGGGGGCTTCGGGCTACCAGGCCGAGACGGCCCGACGCGAGGGCGGTGTTGCCCCGCGCCCCTTCGGGGCGACACGGCCGCGCCCCTTCGGATGAACGTGGCCGCGCCTCTTCGGGCAGCACGGCCGCGCCCCTTCGGGGCGACGCTCACGCCGGGTTCTCGTACTTGTCCAGTTGCCACGCCGCCGGCTCGGCCAGCGCTTCGGCGTACCAGCGGGCGAGCAGCGGGTGCGCCAGGACGGCGTTGACGTAGCCCTGCGCCGCCGGGGTCAGGTCCGGCGCCCAGGTGCGCAGCCGGCCGCAGACGGGCGCGAACATCGCATCGGCCAGGGTGAAGGCGGCGCCGAACAGGAAGGGGCCGCGATAGCGCGCCAGCGCCGCACCCCAGATGCGCTGCAGGTGGGCCAGGTCGGCCATGGCGTGCGGCGTCTGGCCGCGTCCGGGGAAGCTGCGGCCGGCGTTGAAGAACATGGCGCTGCGCAGCCCGCCGAAGCCGGCATGCATTTCGCTGGCGATGCTGCGCGCATGGGCGCGGGCGACCCGGTCCGCCGGCCACAGGCTGGGCTTCAGTTCGGCGCAGTATTCGGCGATGGCCAGGCTTTCCCAGACCTGGGCGCCGCGATGTTCCAGGCAGGGCACCAACCCGTTGGGCGAGGCGGCGGCGATGCCCGGGGTGCCGAAGGCGCCGGCGCTGTTCAGCGGGATCACCACTTCCTCGACATCCAGCCCGGCCATGTGCACGGCCAGCCAGCCGCGCAGGCTCCAGCTGGAATAGCGCTTGGTGCCGATGGTGAGACGGCCTTCGGCCATGGGCAGGCTCCGATGTTCGCCGCGCCGCGATGGTGCAGGCATCCGGTGCCAGCGTGCCACGGCGCCGGGTGACAGCAAAACCCCCGCTTGCCCGGCCGCGTCGGCGGGTGTTCCCTGGCCGCCTCCGTTGCCGTTGCCCGAGGTTTGCCGCCATGAACGAGATTCCGCGTCCGAACAACCTGGACGCCTTCTGGATGCCGTATTCCGACAACCGCTTCTTCAAGAGCACGCCGCGCATGCTCGCCCGCGCCAAGGGCATGCACTACACCACCACGGATGGGCGGGAGGTGCTGGACGGCACCGCCGGGCTGTGGTGCTGCAACGCTGGCCACGGCCGCACCGAGATCATCGAGGCGATCCAGCGCCAGGCCGAGGTGATGGACTTCGCGCCGACCTTCCAGCTGGGCCATCCCATCGCCTTCGAGGCCGCGGCGCGCGTGGCCGAGATGGCGCCCGACGGCATGGACCGGGTGTTCTTCACCAACAGCGGCAGCGAAAGCGCCGACACGGCGCTGAAGATCGCGCTGGCCTACCACAAGGCGCGCGGCGAGAGTTCACGGGTGCGGCTGATCGGGCGCGAGCGCGGCTACCACGGGGTCGGCTTCGGCGGCATGTCGGTGGGCGGTATCGGCGGCAACCGCAAGCAGTTCGGCGCCCTGTTGCCCTATGTGGACCACCTGCCGCACACCCACGGCCTGGCCGAGAACGTCTTTGCTCGTGGCCAGCCGGAGCACGGCGCGCACCTGGCGGATGTGCTGGAGAACCTGGTGGCGCTGCATGGCGCCGAGACCATCGCCGCCGTGATGGTGGAGCCGGTGGCGGGCAGCACCGGCGTGCTGGTGCCGCCCAAGGGCTACCTGGAGCGGCTGCGCAGCATCTGCACCAAGTACGGCATCCTGCTGATCTTCGACGAGGTGATCACCGGGTTCGGGCGCATCGGCACGCCGTTCGGCTGCGAGCGGCTGGGCGTGACGCCGGATATCATCACCATGGCCAAGGGGCTGACCAATGCCGCGGTGCCGATGGGAGCCGTCGCGGTGGCCAACTTCATCTACGACGGCGTGGTGCAGAACAGCCCGGCGGGGATCGAGCTGTTCCACGGCTACACCTACTCCGGCCACCCGCTGGCCGCGGCCGCTGCCATTGCCGCGATCGACATCCACACCAAGGAGGACCTGCCCGGCCGCGTCCGCGAGATCGAGCCCTACTGGCAGGCGGCGGCGCATGCGATGAAGTCGGCGCCCGGCGTCATCGATATCCGCGACTACGGGCTGATCGCGGGCATCGAGCTGGCGCCGCGCCCCGGCAAGCCGGGCGCGCGGGCGATGGACGTGTTCCGCAAGTGCTTCGATGACGGGCTGCTGGTGCGGGTGACCGGCGATATCGTGGCGCTCTCGCCGCCGCTGATCATCGAGCGCCCGCATGTCGACCGCATCTTCGAGACGCTGGACACGGCCCTCCGCGCCATTGCGGCCTGAGGTTCGGCGGGGGGCCTCGGCCCCCCTTTGCCCTGGAAGCCCGGCCGCCCCATATTCCCGGCCAAACCCCAGGAGACCCCACCGATGAGCGACAGCTCCCCCGTGCCCGTCACGGTGCTGACCGGCTATCTCGGCGCCGGCAAGACCACGCTGCTGAACCGCATCCTCAGCGAGAACCACGGCAAGAAATACGCCGTGGTCATCAACGAGTTCGGTGAGCTCGGCGTCGACAACGACCTCGTGGTGGATACCGACGAGGAAGTCTTCGAGATGAACAACGGCTGCATCTGCTGCACCGTGCGCGGCGACCTGATCCGCATCATCAACGGGTTGATGAAGCGGCGCGGCAAGTTCGACGGCATCATCGTGGAGACCACCGGCCTGGCCGACCCGGCGCCGGTGGCGCAGACCTTCTTCGCCGATGAGGACGTCAAGCGCGCGACGCGGCTGGATGCCATCGTGACCGTGGCCGACGCCAAGCACCTGGTGGCGCGTTTGGGCGACAGCAAGGAAGCCGCCGAGCAGATCGCCTTCGCCGACATCATCGTGCTGAACAAGATGGACCTGGTGACGCCGGAGGAGGCCGACAGCGTGGAGAAGCGCATCCGCGGCATCAACCCCTATGCCGAGATCCGCCGCGCCACGAAGTCCGACGTGCCGATCGCCAGCGTCATGGGGCGCGAGGCGTTCAGCCTGGAACGCATCCTGGAGTTCGAGCCGGAGTTCCTCTCGGGCGAGGACGACCACGAGCACGACGACGCGGTGAACAGCATCTCCTTCGAGGTCAGCCGCCCGATCGACCCCGAGCGCTTCAACGCCTGGATCACCCAGCTGCTGGCGCAAAAGGGCCAGGACCTGCTGCGCACCAAGGGCATCCTGCACTACCAGGGCGACGACCGGCGCTTCGCCTTCCAGGCGGTGCACATGATCGCCGATGGCGACTACATCGGCCCGTGGAAGGCAGGCGATCCGCGCAAGTCCAAGCTGGTGTTCATCGGGCGCGACCTGTCCCGCCCCGTGCTGCGCCGCGGCTTCGAAGCCTGCCAGGTGGATGCATGAGCGAGGCCGCCGACTTTCTGCTGGACGACCGCGGCGCCGGGCATGAGCTGGGCGCCTGGGTGGTCAGCGCGGCCTTCGGGCGGGATGGCTCGCTGGGCTTTGCGTTGGGCGATGGCACGCTGCACATCGCCACGCCGCGCGAGCTGACGGCGGCCTGGACGCGCGTGGAGGTGCATGACGGCGCCTGCCTGGCCATGGTGGCGGACTGCAGGGACGGCTACCTGAGCGGCGGCGACGACGGCAAGCTGATGCGCGTGGCCCCGGATGGCACGGTCAGCGAGATCGCCAATCTCGGCGCGATGAAGTGGGTGGAGCAGGTGGCCGCGCACGAAGCCGGCGTGCGCGCCGCCAGTGTCGGCAAGCAGCTGCACGTCTTCAATGGCAAGGGCGAAAAGCAGAAGACGCTGACCCACCCCAGCGCGGTCGGCGGCATCGCGATCGACGCCAAGGGCAAGCGCATTGCGTGCAGCCACTACAACGGCGCCTCGCTGTGGTTCGTCAATGCCACCGACGAGAAGGCAAAGCTGCTGGAATGGAAGGGCAGCCACGCCGGCATCGCCATTTCCCCGGACGGCACCCATGTGGTGACCGCCATGCAGGAGAATGCGCTGCATGGCTGGCGGCTGGCCGATAGCCAGCATATGCGCATGTCCGGCTACCCGACCAAGACGCGGTTCATGAGCTTCACCAGCAAGGGGCGCTGGCTGGCGACCTCGGGTGCGGAATCGGTCGTGCTGTGGCCGTTCTTCGGCGGTGGTCCGATGGGCAAGGCACCGACCGAGATCGCCGGTGGCGACGACGTGATCTGCACCGCCGTCGCCTGCCATCCGCAGCACGAGGTGGTGGCGGCCGGCTTCCAGGACGGGCTGGTGGTGATGGCGGAGATCGCCAGCGGCAAGGTGGTGCCGGCGGCGGCGCCGGGCCGTGGCGCGGTTTCCGCGCTGAGCTGGAATGCCAGCGGCACGCACCTGGCCTTCGGCACCGAGACCGGCTTCGCCGCCGTGGTCGATCTTTCCAAGAGGTAGCGCGCGATGACCGTTCCCGTGTTCGACAGCGCGCTGACGCGCATCCCCCGGCTTGGCTTCGGCACCTGGCCGATGAAGGGCGTGGAGTGCCAGGCCGCGGTGGAATCCGCCATTGGCCTCGGCTACCGCCACATCGACACTGCCGAGATGTACGGCAACGAGGAGCCGGTCGGCGCCGCGCTGAACGCTTGCGGCGTGCCGCGCAGCGAGTTGTACCTGACGACGAAGGTGTGGTGGGACAAGCCGGATGGCGCCAGCTTCCGCCGCGCCTTCGACGCCTGCCTGAAGCGGCTGGGCCAGGACTACGTGGACCTGCTGCTGGTGCATTGGCCCAGCCCGCAGCTGGACCTGCCTTCGGTACTGCAGGCGCAGGCGGCGATCCGCGACGCCGGGCTGGCCAAGGCGGTCGGCGTGGCCAACTTCCCGCTCGGCCTGCTGAAGCGCGCGGTTGAGGCCGAGATTGTGCCCATCGCCGCGTTGCAGGTGGAGCATCACGTCTATCTGGATCAGCAGCGGTTGCTGGACTACGTCACGCCCCGCCGGATCGTGCTGACCAGCTATACGCCGGTGGCCAAGGGCGTGGTGCTGGAGGACGAGGTCATCCAGGGCATTGCGCGCAAGCATGGCGCCACGCCGGCGCAGGTGGCACTGGCGTATCTGCTCTCCAAACCCGGCGTCGCCGCCATTCCCAAGGCGCAGTCGCCGGCGCGGCAGCAGGAGAATCTGGATGCGGCGAACCTCCGGCTGGACGCGGAGGACCAGAAGGCCCTGGCGGCGCTGCCGAAGGGCAATCGAATGGTCAGCCCGGGCTTCGCGCCGGATTGGGCCGCGTAACGCCACCGGCATTAGACGGTGGCGGCTGCGACCACGTCGCCGTCAGGTCCGGACCCTGACGGGTCCGGGCTGAGGCTGGTGGGGAAAAGGGGTTGGCTCTGGCCTCTCTCCTCGCCAGCCGTTACGCTTAGACCACAGCGGCAGAGGGGGCATGCCTTCGTGGGCATTTGGGAGATTCTGTTCTGGTTTGCGGCCGCCCTTATCGCGCCGGCGATAGCCGCTAGCCTATGGTGCGATAAGCTTTTCGGGCGCTGGTACATGAACCGGGCGAACATTCTTCATCCGAATGGCAAAGCCTCCCGATATTGGAACCGGACCTACACGATTTTCCTCATCCTCGAAGTTATGGTTGTTGGTATGGCATTGATTGGCCACGTCTTGCGGCCGGAGCCTCATCAAGCAGTGCCACAGGCGGCGGCGTCTCCCGCACCGGCTCCAAGACCCCAGCAAACGGCACCCAGGGCCGCGGGTCAGCCTGCGTCGCCGCCAGGGCCGCAGCTACGGCGCTGCACAGGGCCAGCAGATCAAGGGCCCTGTCAGGATGTAAGGTGACGACCTAATCAACCTCATCTCCGGGGCTGCAACTGGTGCGGCAGTATATTCTCGTGGCTGGGCCTCGCCGCTCTCGAACAGCTCCAGCACGCAGCCATGCGGTCATCTCCTCCCTGGCGCAGCGGTCTCCGTCGCCCAGCAGCGAGACGAAGTCCGGCACGCGGTCACGACCCCGCCCGGCGCGCGCCAGCTACATCACCGGCGCCGCGCTGGCTGCGCGCTCGGCCCCGCGCGACGGCCGCAGCCCTTCCGCGATCAGCGCCGACATCGCCAGCCAAGTGCGATCCCAGCTCAGCCGCGACAGCTTCCGGTCCACCCGACGCAGCCAGGCTTCACGTGGTTGGGCCATGACCTCCTCCAGCGCCTGGGCAAAGCCGCCGGCGTCGCAGGCTATCTCCACCAGGTTGGCGTCGCCCCAGTCGCGCACCACGTCCGTGATCGGCGTGCTGACCAACGGCAGGCCGGCGGCCAGGAACTCGGGGGTCTTCGTCGGGCTGATGAAACGCGTGCTCTCGTTGCGCGCGAAGGGCATGAACCCGGCATCCCAGCCCGCCAGGTAGGCCGGAAGCTCCGCGTATTTCTTACCCCCCAGCCAATGGATGTTGGCCGCGCGCGGCAACGCGGCCGCGTCGATCTTCACCACCGGGCCAATCATCACCAGTTGCCAATCCGCCCGCTTCGCCGCAAGCGCGCCAACCAGTTCGATATCCATTCGCTCGTCCACCACGCCGAAGAAGCCGATGCGCGGATGCGGAATGCCAGCCTGGTCCGCCGGCTCCGGCTGCGCCCAGTGGCGCGCCTGGTTGAAGTGTGGCGCATCGATGGAAGAGGGGAAGCAATGCACCTGGCTGTGCTTGCCACGCTTGGCCTCGTAAAGGCTACGGCCGCCGGTGAAGACGAGGTCGGCGCGGGCCAGCAACTGCCGCTCGAACTCCACCAGCCGGGGCGGTGCGCCCCGAAAAGCCGAAAGCTCGTCCATGCAGTCATACACCGTCAGGTCGGGCGACAGGTGCGCGGCGAAGGCCAGCGCCATCGGCGTGTAGAACCATGCCACCAGGCGGCGTCCGGCCTCGGCCGCCAGCAGCGCGTCCAGCATGCGGCGCTGGGCGGCCAGCAGCGCGGCCTCGCCCAGGCCTTCCGGCAAATGCGGCACGCAGACGGTCACGCCTTCCGGTGTCGCCCGGCGTTCCAGCCGCGGCGTGGCGCCAGGGGTTAGGAGCGGCTCCTCGAAGAACAGTACGTCGTAGTTCTCGGTGGCGCGCGTCAGCAGGTGCTGCGGCCGTTGCAGCACGAAGTCCCAGCGCAGATGCGACAGGCAGAGCAGCAGCGGGCGCTCGGCACGGGGGCGGGCAAGGGCAAGGCTGCCCAGGGCGGCATCGGACATCGGCTTGCTCTCCGGCGGTGCAGGCCAGGCGCTGGCATGCACCCTAAGTGGGGCCAGGTCCTGCGGGTGGCGATGGCGCTGCAACGCCTTCGCCCTGCCGCGGGTTGCCCCCACCATGCCGCAGCGCATCAAACCGGGGCGGTGACCTTGTCGCGATAGTTGCAGAACTCACGCGCAACACAACGCCAGCATTCCGGCGCGCGTGCCTTGCACACGTAGCGGCCGTGAAGGATCAGCCAGTGGTGCGCGTCGCGCAGCAGCTCCGGCGGGCATTTGCGTACCAGGCCGTCCTCCACCAGTCGCGTGGTCTTGCCCGGCGCCAGGCCGGTGCGGTTGCCCAGGCGGAAGATGTGGGTGTCCACAGCCATGGTCTGTTCGCCGAAGGCGACATTCAGCACCACATTGGCGGTCTTGCGGCCGACGCCCGGCAGGGCTTCCAGCGCCGCGCGGTCGGCCGGCACCTCGCCGCCATGCAGCGCCACCAACTGGGCGGCCAGGGCGGCGACGTTCTTCGCCTTGCCCTGCCACAGCCCGATGGTGCGGATGTGGGGGCCGATGCCCTCCGCCCCCAGCGCCGCCATGGCGGCCGGGGTGGGCGCCGCGGCGAACAGCCGGGGGGTGCATTTGTTGACCGCGGCGTCCGTGGTCTGGGCCGAAAGCACCACGGCGACCAGCAGCTGGAAGGTGTTC
>CAIMOR010000395.1 GCA_903843125.1 uncultured Rhodospirillales bacterium | reverse complement strand
GAACAGCTGGTCCTATTTCGGCCTGAACGAGGGGCTGGACCTGCTGCTGGCGACACTGAAGCGCTACGGCCTGCGCGCCACCTTCGCGGTGCCGGCCGTCATCGCCGCCTTCATGCCGGACCGCATCCGCGCGATCCAGGCGGCTGGGCATGAGATCGCGGCCGAGGGGCTGAAGCACGAGGACACCTCCCAGATGTCGCGCGAGGAGGAAGCCGCGCGGATCGAGAAGGCGGCCACGATCCTGCAGGGCATCACCGGCAAGCGCCCGGCCGGCTGGTACTGCCTGCCGCGCCAGCGCGACGCCTTCGCCGTCGGCACCATCAGCCCCAATACGGTGGAGCTGCTGCGCCAGGCCGGGTTCAGCTACCTGGGCAACGGCCTGGCCGACGACATTCCGCATTACTGGGTAACGAACGACGCAAAGCGCACCGCGCTGCTGACCATGCCCTACTACTATCACTACGACGACCAGTGGTTCTGCATGTTCCCGCTGGAAGGCACCGGGCTGGAACACCCGGACATGATGTTCCGCAACTGGGCCGCCGAGTTCCGCGCGCAATACCGTCGTGGGCGGCACTTCCACATGACGCTGCACCCGCAGCACATCGGCTGGTGCAGCCGCCTGGCCATGCTGGAACAGTTCTGCGCGCTGATGCAGGGCTTCCCCGGGCTGTGGAATCCGACCAACGCCGAACTGGCAGCGCATTGGCAGGCGGTGCATCCGGCGGAGACGCAGCTGCGGCTGGAGCCCAGCGTCTGGCAGGATTATCCCGGAAGCCTGAGTTGAGCATGCTGCGCCGCAGCGCGCCGGGGCCGCGTTGCAGCGCGCCGCGGCTTGCGGCAATGTCCTGCAGTGCCGGGGCGTTCTGCCCGGCCGACGTCCTACTGCCCATGCGAACGCCCTGAAGGGCGCCAATACCTGGAGGGGAGCCACTTGAAGCCGACCGATATCAGCGCGCCCTCCTATTTCCATAAGGTGGTCGACTGCCAATGGGCCTGCCCGGCGCATACGCCGGTGCCGGAATACATCCGGCTGATCTCGGCCGGGCGCTACACCGACGCCTACATGGTCAACTGGGAAAGCAACGTCTTCCCGGGCATCCTGGGTCGCACCTGCGACCGCCCCTGCGAGCCGGCCTGCCGGCGCGGACGGGTCGAGGAGGAGCCGGTGGCGATCTGCCGGCTGAAGCGCGTGGCCGCCGACAACAAGGACGACGTGCTGGCACGGCTGACGCCAATTCCGGCCACGAAGAATGGCAAGCGCGTGGCCTGCATCGGCGCCGGCCCGGCCAGCCTGACCGTGGCGCGCGACCTGGCGCCGCTGGGCTACGAGATTCACGTCTACGACGCCGAGGCCAAGGGCGGCGGCTTCATGTGGAGCCAGATCCCGCGCTTCCGCCTGCCGGAGAGCGTCATCGACGAGGAAGTCGGCTACATCACCAACCGCGGCGGCGTGACGACGCACTACAACACCCGCGTGGACAGCCTGAAGGGCATGTTGGCCGAGGGCTATGACGCCGTCTTCGTCGGCTGCGGCGCGCCACGCGGGCGCGACCTGGACGTGCCCGGCCGCAAGGAAGCCGCGGCGAATATCCACCTTGGCATCGAGTGGCTGGCCAGCGTTTCCTTCGAACACGTCACCAGCATCGGCCGCCGCGTCATCGTGCTGGGTGGCGGCAACACCGCAATGGATTGCTGTCGCAGTGCGCGACGGCTGGGCGGCGAGAGCGTGACGGTGGTGGTGCGCTCCGGCTTCGAGGAAATGAAGGCCAGCCCCTGGGAAAAGGAGGACGCGATGCATGAGGGCATCCCGATCCTGAACTTCCTGGTACCGAAGGAAGTGCTGCACGAGGGCGGCCGCCTGACCGGCATGGTGTTCGAGAAAGTGAAGGCGGAACGCGACGCCAAGGGCCGCCGCCAACTGGTTCCGTCCGGCGAGCCGGATGTCACCATCGAATGCGACGACGTGCTGGTCGCCATCGGCCAGGAAAACGCCTTCCCCTGGATCGAGCGTGACATCGGCCTGGAGTTCGACCGCTGGGGCCTGCCCAAGCTGAACGAAGCCACATTCCAAAGCACCGTACCGAACGTGTTCTTCGGCGGCGACGCAGCCTTCGGGCCGAAGAACATCATCTGGGCGGTGGCGCATGGCCATGACGCCGCGATCAGCATCGACAAGTTCTGCCAGGGGCAGGACGTGGCCGACCGGCCCGATCCGCTGGTGAAGATGGCGTCCCAGAAGATGGGCATCCACGAGTGGAGCTACGACAACGACGTCTCCATCGACCTGCGCTTCAAGGTGCCGCACGCCGACCCCAGCGAGAGCCTGCGCAGCATCAAGGCCGAGGTCGAGCTGGGCTATGACCGCGAGCTGGCCTTCAAGGAAGCGCAGCGCTGCCTGAACTGTGACGTGCAGACCGTGTTCGCCGCCAGCCTGTGCATCGAATGCGATGGCTGCGTGGATATCTGCCCGACCGATTGCATCACCTTCACACCCAATGAGGAGGAGGAGGCGTTGCGCGTGGCGCTGAAGGCGCCGGCGATCAACAAGCACCAGGACCTCTATGTCGCCGACGGGCTGAAGACCGGGCGGGTGATGGTGAAGGACGAGGATGTCTGCCTGCATTGCGGGCTGTGCGCCGAGCGTTGCCCGACCGGCGCCTGGGACATGCAGAAGTTCTTCCTCCAGACCGCCAAGACCACGAACGGGGTGCCGGCATGCGCCAGCCGCTGAGTGCGACGAACGACTTCGTCGTCAAGTTCGCCAACGTCAACGGCTCGGGCTCGGCCTCGGCCAACGGCTTGTTCGCGCGCTCCATCCTGCGCATGGGCATCCCCATCGCGGCGCGCAACATCTTCCCCAGCAACATCCAGGGCCTGCCAACCTGGTATGAGGTCCGCATCTCCGGCGAAGGACATATGGGCCGGCGCGGCGGCGTGGACCTGATGGTGGCGATGAACCCGCAGACCTGGGACCGCGACGTCGCCGAGATCGATGCCGGCGGCTACCTGTTCTATGACAGCACCAAGCCGCTGCCGGCCAGCAAGTTCCGCGACGACATCACCGTCATCGGCGTACCGCTGACCGAACTGGTGAACGCGGCCTATTCCGGCGCGCGCGAACGCCAGCTGTTCAAGAACATCATCTATCTCGGCGCACTTTCGGCACTGCTGAGCATCGACCCCGCGGTCATCGAGCAACTGCTGACCGAGCAGTACAAGGGCAAGGACAAGCTGGCGAAGTCGAACCAGGAGGCCTTCCACCTGGGCCGCAACTGGGCGCTGACCAACCTGCCGCCGATTGGCCTGAAGCTGGAGAAGTCCGACAAGGTCGGCAACCGCATCTACATCGAGGGCAATGCCGCCGCCGGCCTCGGTGCGGTGTATGGTGGTGCCACCGTCTGCGCCTGGTATCCCATCACGCCCAGCACCAGCCTGGCCGAGGGCTTTGAGAAATACGCCAAGAAGTTCCGCACCAATGCCGATGGCACCAAGAATTACGCCATCGTGCAGGCCGAGGATGAGCTGGCCAGCATCGGCATCGTCATCGGTGCTGGCTGGAACGGCGCCCGCGCCTTCACCGCCACCTCGGGCCCCGGCATCTCGCTGATGCAGGAATTCGTCGGCCTGTCCTACTTCGCCGAAGTGCCAGCGGTGATCTTCGACGTGCAGCGTGCCGGGCCCAGCACCGGCATGCCGACGCGCACGCAGCAGAGCGACGTGCTGAGCGCCGCCTATGCCAGCCATGGCGACACCAAGCATATCGTGCTGTTCCCGGAAGACCCGCGCGAATGCTTCGAGTTCGGCGCCGCCGCCTTCGACATCGCGGACCGCTTCCAAACCACGGTCTTCGTGCTGCTCGACCTCGATATCGGCATGAATGACTGGCTGTGCGAGCCCTTCGCCTGGGACGACAGCCGCCGCATGGACCGCGGCAAGGTGATGACGGCCGAGATGCTGGATGAGGCGCGCGAGTTCGGCCGCTACCTGGACGTGGATGGCGACGGCGTGCCGTTCCGGACCTACCCGGGCACGCACCCGAACAAGGGCGCCTTCTTCACCCGCGGCACCTCGCGCGACCGCTTCGCCAAGTACAGCGAGAGCGGCGCGGTCTACGTGGACAACATGGAACGCCTGCTGCGTAAGTTCGAGACCGCAAAGCAGGTTGTGCCCCACCCGGTGGAGAAGCAGGCCGCGCGGACCACGCCCTATGGCGTGATCTACTACGGCAGTTCCTCGGCGGCGATGCAGGAGGCGCTGGCGGCGTTGCAGGCCGATGGCATCCACCTGGACGCCCTGCGCATCCGCGCCTTCCCGTTCCACGACGACATCACCCGCTTTATCGCGGCGCACGATACCGTCTTCATCGTCGAGCAGAACCGTGACGCGCAGTTGCGCACGCTGGTGATGAACGAGTGCAACATCGACCCCGCCAAGCTGGTGCCGGTGCTGCACTTCGACGGCACGCCCATCACCGCGCGATTCATCCGCGACGCCATCGGCCGCAAGGCAACCTCCGTCGAAGTCGTCCCGCTACGGAAGACCGCGCCATGAGCTACCTGAAGCCCGCCCTCAAGCATCCCGGCCTGCCGAAGAACGCGCTCGGTTTCACCCGGCGCGACTACGAGGGCTCCATCAGCACGCTCTGCGCCGGCTGTGGGCATGACAGCATCAGCGCCGCCATCATCCAGGCGGTGTGGGAGCTGGGTATCGAGCCGCATCGCGTGGCCAAGGTCTCCGGCATCGGCTGCTCGTCGAAGACGCCGGACTATTTCCTCAGTTCCTCGCACGGCTTCAACTCCGTGCACGGCCGCATGCCCAGCGTGCTGACCGGCGCCAACCTGGCCAACCGCGACCTGATCTACCTCGGCGTGTCGGGCGATGGCGACAGTGCCAGCATCGGCATCGGCCAGTTTGCGCACCTGATGCGGCGCGGCGTGAACATGAGCTACATCGTCGAGAATAACGGCGTCTACGGGCTGACCAAGGGCCAGTTCAGCGCCACCTCGGACAAGGGCAGCAAGGCCAAGAAGGGCGCCATCAACCGCGACGAGGCGATCGACCTCGTCGCCATGGCGCTGCAGCTTGGCGCCACCTATGTCGGCCGCAGCTTCTCCGGCGACAAGGCGCAGCTGGTGCCGCTGATCAAGGGCGCGCTGGCGCACCAGGGCGTGGCGTTGATCGACTGCATCAGCCCCTGCGTCGCCTTCAACAACCATGAGGGCAGCACGAAGAGCTACGACTACGTGCGCGAGCACAATGAGAGCGTGAACAAGCTGGATGTCATCCTCGGTCGCGCGCCGATCACCACGCAATACGCGCCGGGCGAGGTGACCGAGGTAACGCAGCATGACGGTTCCGTGCTGCGGCTGCGCAAGCTGGATGAGGGCTATGACCCGACCGACCGCGTTGCGGCGATGAACTACCTGGCGCAGCACAAGGCGATGGGCGAGATCGTCACTGGGCTGTTGTTCGTGGACCCCGACGCGGCCGACCTGCACGCCGGCCTCGGCACCGTGGCGACACCGTTGAACCAGCTGGGCGACGAGGTGCTGGTGCCCGGCGCCGCGGCGCTGGAGAAGCTCAACGCGTCACTGCGTTGAGCTCGGCTCCGGCATCAATCCAGCCTGATGCCCGAGACCTCCACCAGATCCTTCCACACGGCGTCCTGGCGGCGAATGAAGTCGGTCAGCGCCGCCGGGCTCGCATCCGTGATGGCGTTGAAGCCCAACGGCAGCAGCTTGTCGCGGTAGGCTGCGGCCTGCGCCGCGCCGCGTACCGCCTGGTGCAGCTTCGCGACCGCATCCGGCGGTGTGCCGGCGGTGGCGGAAATGCAGTACCAGAACTCCATGTCCATGTCGGAGCCGGGCGCCAGTTCGGCCATGCCGGGTACGTTCTCGATGCCGGGCACGTAGTCGACGCGTTTCGCGCTACCGACCGCGAGCGCCCGCAACCGGCCCTCGCGCACATGCGGCACGATGGCGGGAATGCCGTCAAAGATCAGGTCGACATTGCCGGCGATGCAGTCGTTCAACGAAGGCGCCAAGCCGCGATAAGGAATTTGGCTGATCTCTATGCCCGCGACCTTGCCCAGCTTGGCAATGGACAGGTTGCTGATGGTGCCCCAGCCGGAGTTGCCGGCGCTGATCCTGCCCGGCGCCTCCTTCGCGGTCGCAACCAGCTCGGCGAAATTGCGGTATGGACGGTCCGCCCGGGTTACCAGCAAGGTGGTGCCGACCGAGACGCGCGAGATGTGCGCGAAGTCCCGCATCGTGTCGAACGGCATGACGCCGCGGTAAAGGTACTTGTTGGCGCAGAAGATCGTGGCGCCGCCCAGGAACAGGGTGTGGCCATCGGGGGGTGCATGCGCCACGACCTCGGCGGCAATGTTGCCGCCGGCGCCGGGGCGGTTCTCTATCACCACGGCTTGGCCGAGCCGTGGTGCCATCTGCTCGGCGAGCAGCCGAGCAGTGATATCGGCTGCGCCCCCCGGCGGGAACGGCACCACGATCTTCAATGTCTTGTTCGGGAAGGATTGCGCCAGTGCCGGCGTGACCAGCGCGCTGAGCAGCAACGCACGGCGCTTCATGCGCTGGGTTCCTGGTGCAATGCTACGGCGATGCCTTCCAGCCCCGGCACCGCCGGATAACGCCGCATTACTTCGGGGTCGTGGCCCGGCACCATGTGCTTCGGCGTCGGCGAGAGCTGGCGCAGCTTGTCGAAGCCTTCCAGCATGCAGCCGATGTGGAAGGCGGTGGTGAAGGGGCGATAGGTCTCGCTGTTTTCGTAGAAATGCGTGACGTCGGTGGCCAGCACCACGGTGCCACGCGCGGTGTTGACCGTGACGCATTGCAGCCCGGCGCTGTGCCCGCCGCAGAAGTGCAGTTTGATGCCAGGTGCCACCTCGGCATCGCCATTATGGAAGACCACGCGTTCGGCGAAGTTCATCCGCACGATGCCGACGACGTCGTCGATCTCGAAGCTGTGGCGCAGCTTGGCGTATTTCATGTAGCGACCGGTAGCGTACTGCATCTCCGGCTCCTGCAGGTGGAACCGGGCCTTGGCGAATTTGTGGAAACTGCCGACATGGTCGTAGTGCAGGTGGGAGATGATCACGTCCTCCACCTCGTCGGGGTTGATGCCGAGCAGCGGCAGGCTCTCGATCGGGCAGCGCAGGTATTCGCGCTTGCGCTTCTTTGCCACCTCGGCGGTGAAGCCGGTATCCACGATCCAGGCTGGGCCAGTCGGGCCCTTGATGGCCCAGACGAAGTAGTCCATCGGCATCGGCGCGTCATGCGGGTCGCCGCCGATGAAGTGCTCGGCGCGCTTGGCATCGCGACGGGCGTAGCGCAGCGCGTAGACTTCGTATTCCATGGTCACAGCCTTTCGCTTGGCAGGCCGATGCCGAGGCCGGTCATCGACGCATCTCGCAGTACGGAGAGGAAATCGCCGGGCAGGTTGGCATCGCCGACCAGCGTGTAGGAGGTGCCGGCGGCTTCCACCGCGGGCAGCACGTCGCGGTTCGGCACTGCACCAATCGCGGCGATGACGACCGCGACCTCGATGCCCTGCGCCACGCCATCCACGCTGAAGACCAGCGTATGGCCCTGCAGCCGCTGCACCAGTGCCTTCGTGTGGAAGCCGACGCCGGCAGCGCGCAGCCTCAGCAGCAGGTCCGTGCGGTTGTTGCGCGCCATCTGCGGCGCCAGCGCCGGCGCGGCTTCCAACACGGTCATCCGACATCCACGCGAGAGCAGCACATCTGCCACTTCCAGCCCGACAATGCCGCCACCGACGATGGCAACCGCGGCACCTTGCGGTACCAGCGACGGATTGGCGATGACGTCCCAGGCCTGCAACGGCATCGCACCCGGCAGAACCAGAACGCGGGGTGTGGCGCCGGTCGCGACCACGACATGGTCGGGTGCGAAGTCGCGGATCGCGGCGGCATCGGCCGTTATCCCACAACGCAGCGTCACGCCCAGCGACATCGCCTGCTCCTGGCGATAACTCCACACCGGGCGCACTTCCTCCTTGTCCGGCGCCGCCACCGCGAGATGGATCTGCCCGCCGGGTCGTGCCGCCTTCTCCCACACCTCCACCACATGCCCGCGTGCGGCAGCCATGCGCGCGGCCTCGAAGCCCGCGACTCCGCCGCCCAGCACCAGCACGCGCTGCGGCCGCGCCACCTTGTGCGTCGGCTCCGCCAGCTCCTGCTCCTCGAACTCGGTGCCGAGCATGGGGTTGGTGACGCAGGCGACGTCCTTCTCCAGCGTCAGCCGCTCGAAGCAGACATTGCAGCTGATGCAGGCACGGATTGGCGCCGCGATCTCGCCGAAGGCCTTGCGCGGCCAATACGCATCCGCGGTCAGGGCGCGGCCGAGCGAGATGAAGTCGGCGCTGCCGTTGGCCAGCACCGCCTCGGCATCCCCCGGCGAGATGATGCGTCCGGCGATGATGGTGGGAATGCCGACCGCGGCCTTCACCGGGCGAGCGTGTTCCTCCAACGTGCGCCGCGGCAGCGACGGCGGCTGGATGCAGAAGCGCGACAGCTCCGGACTTTCATTGGTGCCGCCGGAAAGGTCCAGCGCCGAGACGCCGGCCGCTTCCAGCATCTGCGCCAGCGCGACAACGTCGTCCATCGGGTAGCCGTCGGCGCAGTATTCGGTGCAGGAGATGCGGACCCACAGCGGGAAATCGGGCACCGCGTCCTTCAGCCGATGCACCGTCTCCAGCAGCAGCCGTGCGCGGTTTTCCACGCTGCCACCATAGTTGTCTGTGCGCTTGTTGATGCGCCCGGTGAAGAACTGGTGAAACAGGTAGCCATTGGCGGCGTGCAGTTCCACCGCGTCGTAACCGGCCTGCCACAGCCGCTTGGCGGAGGTGACAAAATCCTTCTGGATCTCCACGATCTCGGCGCGGTCCAGCGCGCGCACCTCGTCGCCGGTATTCGGGTTGCGCCAGGGTGAGGGACCCACCGGCTCCATGTTCAGCACCATGCGCCGCAGCAGCGCGCCGCGATGGTTCAGCTGGCCGATTGTCAGGCAGTCGTGCCGCTTGATGCTGTCCACCAGCCTGGCCAGGCCGGGGATGAAGCGATCGTGGTAGATCCACATGCTGTTGTTGTGCGCGCGTCCCCCAGCGGAAACCGCCATCGCCTCGGTCACGATGGCGGCCACGCCGCCCCGCGCGCGCAACTCGTAGTAGTGGCGGTCGCGCTCGGTGGAGAGCCCGTCGCTGGAGCCGAAATTGGTTCCCATCGGCGCCATGATCAGCCGGTTCTTCAGCCGCAGCGGGCCGATCTCACCAGGCTGTTGCAACAGGCTCGCCACCATTCCGCGTCAGCCCTTGTCGGCGTCGAGGATCGCCTTGATGGCGGCGGGGTCGGCTTCCATCTTCACGCCGGCGCGCTCGACCTGCAGCAGCATCGGCACGCGGCTGTCGCGATGATCCCACCCACGGGCGCGGGCCTCGTTCATCTCCTCCAGCGTCAGGTTGCAGAAGCGCATCGGCACGCCAAGCTCCCGGCCCATCTGCACCGCCAGCGTGACGTCCTTGTGCGCCAGCTTCAGCGCGAAGGCCGGCGGGTCGTACTTGCCGATGAGGAACTGGTCGGCCACGCGGTCAAACGTGCGCCTGCGGCCGAGCGCGCCCTGGCGCACCGCCTTCCACAGGTCCACCGGGTCCATGCCGGCCTTCACGCCCATGGTGAAGACTTCCGCCATCGCGGTCTGCACCGCGTAGCCGGCCATGTTGTGCACCAGCTTGGCCACCGTGGCCGTCCCCACCGGGCCGATATAGGCGGCCTGGTCGCCGATGGCGTCCAGCACCTTCTTGTGCTGGTCGAACACCGTCTTGTCGCCGCCGCACCAGATCGCCAGCTTGCCGCTCTTGGCGCCCACCGGGCCGCCGGAGACCGGCGCGTCGAAGCCGAAGGCGCCCTTCTCGGCCAGCGCCGCATTCACCCGCCGCATCAGCGCCTGGCTGTTGGTGCTGAGGTCGAAATACGCCATGCCCGCATGCGCGCCGGCCAGGATGCCGTTCTCGCCGAACACCACGCTCTCCACTTCCGGCGGGCCGGGCAGTGAGGTGAAGACAATGTCGCATTGCTCGGCGATGGCCTTGGGCGTGTCCGCCCATTCGGCGCCGGCTTCCAGGTGGCTTGTCGCCGCCTCGCGCCGCATGTCGGTGACGACCAGCTTGTACTGCGACTTCTGCAGGTTGGCCGCCATGAAGGCACCCATGGTGCCCAGCCCGATGAACCCGATCTTCATCGCGATCAGCCCTTCTTCGCCGCGTCTTGTTCCTCGAAGACGTCGACGGCAACGTGGCTCGCGGTCATCGCCGCCGGCCAGCCCGCGTACATCGAGAGGTGGGTGATGATCTCGGCCACTTCCTCGCGCGAAAGCCCGTTGCCCAGGCCGCGGCCGATATGGCTCTTCAGCTGGTCTTCCCAGCCCAGCGCGACCAGCGCCGCGATGGTGACGATGCTGCGTTCCCGCTTGGAGAGTTCCTTGCGCTCCCACAGGTCGCCATAGACGTACTGGTGCGTCATCTCCACCAGCTTCGGGAAGTGCGGGTTGATGCGTTCGCGGCGTGCGGAGGGAGGGGCGGCCATGGAGATTCTCCTGTCGATGCTGAGCAGCCCAGCAAGGGCAGGCGCGGCCCTGCCGCATCTGCGACAGCAACCAAGCTTGAACGACCCTCACTGTTCTTGCGCGCAATCCTAGGCCAGTCTGTCGCCACCGCAAGCCGGCACCGGCCGGTGATCAGCCCTCGGCGAGATAGGCGATGGCGGCTGCGACGCCGCCCGGGGTGTGCGGCATCTTCGTGACCTGCATCGCCAGTTCCACGGTGCTGAGCGTGCCGAGGATCATCGGCTCGTTCAGGTCGCCAAGGTGGCCGATGCGGAACACCCGCCCGTTCAGCGGCCCCAAGCCGCCACCCAGCGAGACGTTGTATTTGCCCAGCGCCACGGCGCGCAGCGCATTGGCGTCCTGCCCCTCCGGCACCAGCACGGCGGTGACGCTGTCCGACAGGCGCTCCGCGTTCTGGCAGAACAGCTGCGGGCCGTTGTTGCCGGACCAATGCCGCACGCAGCGGCGCACGGCTTCCGCCAGGCGTGCGTGACGGGCGAAGACATTGTCCAGCCCTTCTTCCTGCAGCAGCAGCCGCAGCGACTCCTGCAAGCCATAGAAGTAGCTGGTCGGGACGGTGCCGACGAAGCTGCGGTGCCGGCGCGTGATCATCTGCGACCAACTCAGGTAGTGCTTCGGCAGCGTGCTGCCGGCATGCGCCGCCATCGCCTTGGCGGAGACCCCGGTGAAGCTCATGCCGGTCGGCAGCATCAGCCCCTTCTGGCTGCCGCCCACGGCGCAGTCCACGCCCCATTCATCCATGCGGAAGTCGAAACTGCCGAGCGAGGAGATGGTGTCCACCAGCAGCAAAGCCGGGTGTCCGGTGCGGTCGAGAATGTTCCGCACGGCCTGCACCGGCAGCGACATGCCGGTCGCCGTCTCGTTATGGACCACGCAGACCGCCTTCAGGGCGTGGCCGTCATCGGCACGCAGCCGGGCCTCCAGCACGCCGAGGTCGACGCCGCGGCGCCAATCGGCGGCCAGCGTCTCCGGCTTGAGGCCGAGGTCGGATGCCATATGCGCCCAACCCTCCGAGAAGAACCCGGTCTCGATCACCAGCAGCGCATCGCCGGGGGAAAACAGGTTGACCAGGCTGGCTTCCCAGGCGCCGTGGCCGGAGGCGGTGTAGAAGAACACCTCCTGCTGCGTCTTCAGCACCTGCTTCACCCCCAGCACCACCTGGTCGTACACTTCCAGGAAGGCCGGGTCGTTGAAGTCGATGGTGACGTGCGCCTGGGCGTGCAGCACCGAATCGGGGATGTTG